>NZ_FRBA01000028.1:0-1383 GCF_900142495.1 Fibrobacter sp. UWOV1
TGGTAACGTATATTTTCTTTCGCAAATTCCGCTAAGGGGGTAAAAAAATAGGATGTTCCAATTTTTAGATTTGAAATAACCACAAATCAAACACAAAAAAAGGACCATCCTATGGAAAGAAATATAATCAAAATCGACGAAGCCGGCCTCAAGGACGACCTGAAAACGCTCATCCGTGGCACAGTCGAGGACACGCTCAACGCCATGCTAGACGAGGAGGCGGCAGACCTCTGCAATGCCGAAAAGCACGAACGCTCCGAAGGCCGCAGGAACTACCGCAGCGGCCACTACCACAGGAAACTGCTCACGGGAGCGGGAGAGCTCGACATCGCCGTCCCGAAACTGCGCCTGGCCCCGTTCGAGACAGCCATCATAGAGCGCTACAGGCGCAGGGAATCGTCCGTGGAGGAATCGCTCATCGAGATGTACCTGGCTGGCGTATCCGTGCGCCGCGTGGAGGACGTCACCGAGCTCCTGTGGGGCTCCCGCGTAAGCGCCTCGACGGTCAGCAACCTGAACCAGAAGGTGTACGGCAAGATCGAGGAGTGGCGCAACAGACCGCTCTCCGGCGAATACCCCTACGTGTTCGTGGACGGCATCTACCTGAAGCGCAGCTGGGGAGGCGAAATGACCAGCGTGTCGGTGCTTGTGGCCATAGGCGTAAACGGCGACGGCTACCGCGAGATCCTCGGTGCGGCGGAAGGTGCGAGCGAGAGCAAGGAATGCTGGAAATCGTTCCTGCTAAGCCTGAAGGAACGCGGCCTGAAGGGGGTGCGCCTGTTCACCTCAGACAAGCACCTGGGCTTCCTGGAATCCGCATCGGAGGTCTTCCCGGATGTCAAATGGCAGCGCTGTACGGTTCACTTCTTCAGGAACGTGTTCACGAAGGTGCCCCGCAACAAGTTCGCCGCAGTGGCCGCCCTCCTCAAGGCCACCTACGCCCAGGAGGACCGCGAGGCCACGCTAGCCAAGGTCAAGGACGTTGAACGCAAGTTGCGCGAGATGAAACTGAACTCGGCCGCGGACATGTACGCGAAGGGAGTTGGCGAAACGCTGACGTACCTGGAGTTCCCCAGCCAGCACTGGCGCAATATCCGGACGAACAACATCCTCGAACGACTCAACCGCGAGATACGCCGGAGAACACGGGTTGTAGGCTGCTTCCCAGACGGTGAATCGGCCCTGATGCTTGTCTGCGCAAGGCTAAGGCATGTCGCCTCGAAGGAATGGGGCTCCAAGAGGTACCTGAATATGAAGCACCTTTACGAGCAGGAAAAGGAAAACGAGCTGAAACGGGAACTGGAAAAGAGCGGAAAGAAAGGAAATGTAGCCTAAATCTGATGTTGGAACAAACTATTTTTGCGAAAAACCCTTGACACTACC
>NZ_FRBA01000024.1:0-10387 GCF_900142495.1 Fibrobacter sp. UWOV1
CGCTCTTGATTCTGTGTCAGGGCCATGCCCACATTGGGATCGTCGCAATGGTAGCAGACATTCACGGTTTTGCTGTCTTCGAGTTGTTGCAGCAGACTATTTTCGCTAACTTTCCCGACTTTTCCAATGATGCTAGAAGTCACGTAGCGGTTCGCTCCACGACTGAGTTGTGCGGGGATGCTTTCGAACAGTTTCGACATGTTCCCTGACGGATCCAATTTCAGAAAATCTTCGGTGTAAAGCTTTATGATTTTACGTTTGATTGCATCGACCTTGCGCAGGTCGTTTGTTTCTAGATATTCGACGACGGCTTGTGGCATTCCGCCGACTAGCGCATAAAGCCGTAGGCCGCGCATGGTCGTCCTAAATGCGGCACCGAGCGGCAACTTCCTTTCGAAGAACTTGCTCAACGTGGGTATGGTCACTTCGTCGTTCATTGCCCAGCGGAATTCCTCGAAATCCATGGGGTACATTTGTAGTCGGTCTTCTTCGCTGGGAATGGTGATACTTTCCGTGTTTTTCTTGATGCTGATAAGCGACCCCGTTTCGATGTAGTCGTAGCGTCCGTCTGCGACCAGGTACTTTATGGCCTGCCGCGCGTTGGGGCATTTTTGGACTTCGTCGAAGATGATTACTGAATTGCGAGATTTCAGTGACTTGTGGAAAATCGCCTGTAGTCGCAGGAAAATGAAGTCCAGGTCCATGAGGTCGTCGAACAGGGATTTGACTTCTTCGGAGGCCTTATTGAAGTCGATAAGGATGTATGTTTCGTACTCCCTAATGGCGAATTCTTCGACAATGGTGGATTTCCCGATTCGGCGGGCTCCTTCAATAAGTAAGGCAGTCCGACCCTTGCTTTCGGACTTCCATTCAAGCATTTTTGCGTATATTTTGCGTTTAAATGTAAATTTCGGCATATTTTATCCCCCGAACATGTCTAAATATACATAATTTTTTCTTTTCCCGCAAATTTATTTTGAACAAAACAGCCCTTTCCCGCAAATTTTTACATAAAAAATTGACATTCCCCGTAAATTTATAATCCAGCAGTTTACGGCTGATTCGGGGCCGGAATAGCCCGACAGAGTCCCGACTTCTTTTGCTCATTTGAGCATTAATATATATAAATTGAACGCCGCCGTCAATAGCCGGAAGGGACAATTTGTGTGAAAATAAACTAAATTTGGGTTATAGAATTTCGAGGTCTTTGGAGGTCTTCTGTGAAGATTTTTACATTGCGTCATTCTTGGCCTGCCATTCTCGAAGCGAAGCGTAGGGTATCCATACTTCTTGCCATGGCTCTTGTCTTTGCTGTATTTACTGCGTGCGACAGCGGTTCCAGCAGTACTGACCCTGACCCGGTAGCGGAAGTTTCGTCCTCTAGTGGCGATGATGCAATCTCCTCGAGTTCCGTTACGGACAAAGGAACCTCTTCCGGAGGAAGTTCGGTTTCGTCTTCGTCGAAGAACAGTTCTTCTTCTGCGAAATCCAGTTCGTCTACGGATTCCAAGAGCAGTGGCGGTGAATCCAGTCCCGCCTCGTCCAGCGTTAAGTCGAGCAGCTCGGGGACTTCGTCAAGTTCTGTTTGGACTAAGCCTTGTTCTAGTGAAGGCTCAATTCTAGACAGGACCGATCGAGAATCTGGCAAAAAATTGGAATATATCTGTAAAGATGGCTTCTATGTTCTGTATGTTCGTTCCAGTTCCTCGTCCGTGCCCACCAGCAGCTATTTCAACATGGACAGCCTTTATAACAGCAAGTATTCGTATGGGGAATTTGTTGACCCGCGTGATGGGCAAAAGTACAGGATTTTAGACACGAAATTCGGTTACGATGGCTTTGAAAATATGACCGTATTCGCGACCAACCTTAACTATGGAAAACAAATCCCGTTAAATACGACGGTGTTTGACGACAATGCTCCCGAAAAGTATTGCTACGATGACGACCCGTGGTACTGCGATAACGGGTTTGGCGGGCTGTACAGCTGGAGCGAGGCGATGGGGCTTCCGAAGGCCTGCGACAGCGTGTGGACGGGAACGACTCCCGCCTGCCCGGACTCGATATTCCCGGGCCGAGAATACGACCATGAATGGGATCGTTTGAAGGTTCAGGGAATCTGTCCGGAAGGGTGGCACGTGATGAATAGGCAAGAATGGGGCGCCTTGAAGGGGGCAAGTGAAGATGATTATGGTTTTGTGTCGAAAGTAAATGGCGGGAGCAACAGCCAAGGATTCTCGGCCTTGTATGGGGGAATTGCTTTGGCCATAACAGGGGAATACCAATATATTAGAGTTTATGGACGTTACCGATTACCGTTTGAATCATCTGCCACTAACGTAACTTCGATATCGTTGGGCTCAGCTGCGCGGGGTATAAGTAGAGTCGATTTAAAAATGAATTCTGACAAGCCGAACGGCCTGTCTGTCCGTTGCGTGAAAAACCGCTAATTATAACAAGATCTTAAACAGATTAACAAGGCTTTTGCAATAAAAGCCAATTGGGTCTATATGTCCAAGTCTATAAAGAATAACAAGAAGAATTCTACCCGTAAGAGCTATAAAATCGAGTCCTTAGAACCTCGTTTGATGGTGGATGCTTAACCCCACCCCAAAATCAACCACCCCGTGACCCAACACGCCGACATCTCAAGAAAAATGCTATAAAAATGCGCTTTTACAAAGAATTCGGCATTTTTCTTCCAAAAATACAAAACAGAATTGAACAAAAATACAAAACAAAACTTGACAATTTTACAAAACAAATTGTCTTAATTGGCAACCTTAGTGACCAACTATTTTTTTGGGGGAGGGACTAGAATTTCTTCCGCACATCCGCTGCAGAAAGCCAGCCGCCTTGTTCGGCGGATCGTTCGCCCTCGGCAAGAGCATTCTGAAGTTTCATTTCTGACTGAAGAAAATAGGCATATTCCTTTTCGAAAGCCACTTTCTGCTTCGGGTCCGCCATAATCCTATCGAAAGTCGATGTAGATTTTATCATCATACCTCAAATCTATTTTCAGATTATCCTATTGTTAAGAGATTGATTTTATCATGAAAAAAATCTTGCATTTGTGCGGGCAAATATGTATGTTGAATGACATGAACAAGATTGAAAATGCCGCCACATGGTCAAAAGAACGCTTCGATGCGGAACTCGAAAAAGGCTACAGCGATATGCTGAACGGCCGCACCACGCCCTGGAATGACATATACGCAAAACTTTCCAAAGCCATCTCCGAAATCAAAAACGGAGCACCTGTAGCCGATGCAGAAGAATTCATCAAGGGATTGATGAATTCCTAGCAAAAATCCATCATAGGGGAGGCATCCCCTTCACTTACTAAAATCAAAGAAAGCTGCGGGATCCGTTCCGAAGATTTCGCCGAGCTTTACCGCCATCTTGCGGGATACCGCCCTACGTCCGTTTTCCATGGCGCAGAGGTTCTGGACCTGAATTCCAAGTTTCTCGGCGAGGGTGACCTGCGACCAGTTGCGCAAATCGCGATTCGCGACAATCATTTCGCCGGGAGTGGAATCCAGATTCTTGAACCAATCAGACTCCTCGAAGGGAATGGAATCCTCGTTCTTGCAGACCGCGACGTTTTCGGGCTTGTAGGTATCCTTCAAGAACCTGACAAGCGGAGCAGGGATGTGCTTCGCACGAATTTCAATACGGGGCTTTTTCACGACTGCCAACATAGTATACCTCAATATTTATTGACCCATTCTCGCATGTCCAGCAAGCGACCCTGTTCATGGTTACATTGTACATAGTTGAACATAATCAATTTTTGATTATCTGTCAATAGAGTTGAACATTAACAAACAAAAAAAGCCTTTTTTTATAAAAAAGGAGTTAGAATTTATGGGATATAACAAAAGTATGCAAGGCGAACGAAGCAAAATCAAACTTGTTTGATTTTATTTCTGAGCCGCCGCCACGGACGCCGAAGGCGTCAAAAGTCGGCTTTTCTAGTCGAACGTGGCTTGTAGACGGAAATCCGCTACCAGTGCCTGTCAAGATTTAATATACAAAATTAGCGGAAGGAAAACAATATTTGGGGAGGAACTCAGTTTGATGCGCCATTCGGGGTCTTAGGGGCAGAGCCCTTAGGAGTAGGGGTGGGGAGCAACGAAGTGCGAGCCAGGGGGAGGCGTCCCCCCATTAATCGTCAAACGTCTTCGTAATGTCCTTTGCACGAAAGGATATCGATGAACTCACCATTGATACGATAGATTAGTCGATTTGCGTCATCAATTCTGCGGCTCCAGAATCCGCTAAGGTTGCCCTTCAATGCTTCGGGTTTTCCGATGCCTTCAAAATTGCTGCGTTCAATGTCTTTTAGCAATTGGTTGACTCTTTTCAGGGTCTTTTTGTCTTGGAGTTGCCAATAAAGATAATCTTGCCAGGCAGTTTCGGAAAAAGCGATTTTAGCCATTCTCCATCGCCTCCAGTTCTTCCATTGTCTTCACAATCCCCTTCCCGGCGTTGAGCTGTTCGATGCCTTTCTTGAGGGCTTCGATGTCGCTTGCGTTGTAGCGGGGGGAGGGCTCGCGGACTTCAAAGGGGATGCGGCGCTCGTTGATGACATTTTTCACGAACATGTAAATGGCGGCAGAAGTGGACAGCCCAACATTGCTGCAGAACTTGTCAAAGCTTTCTTTGTCCTTGCTGTCGATGCGTGCGGATATCGTTGCCTGTGCCATATAATGCTCCTTTGTTACCTTACAAATATACATTTATTGACTGCAAAAAGCAATAATTTTTAATAAGAATACTGCAATTTTATTCAACATTCTGCAATTTGCATAAAATTGCATTAAACATTGACGCTAAAAACCCCGGCCATCGTTACGAGAGGTCGGGGCTTTTAAATGCGGGGGAGGCTGCGCACGGTTTAAGATGCGCGAGAACTCATTCCCCGACTTGCAATTTCAGGGTCTTTCCGGCGGGGTTGCGGACGACGTAGACGCCGCTCCCGAAGCCGGCGGTCGTGAGTCCGGCCTTGAGGTCCGTGAGCGTTGCGCCGGCATTCAGGCGGATGTTCCCGAGCTCGGAGCCCATCAGGTCGAATACCCTGTAGCTGCCCGCAGCCCTCGCGAAAGCATTTGCCATGCCCGCTGCTCCGGCGGCGATTTTCGGCACGATGCCCGTGGTTCCGTTGCGGATGTCCTCAGCGCTGCCTTCGCTTTCGCCAAAGGCAATCCAGTCGAGGTTCACGTAGTCGCTTGTCACCATCACCTTGAGCACGTGCTCGCCCTCGGTGAGTTCCTTGGTGGTCGTTCCCTTGAAGGTGCCGTAGGAGTCGAAATCTCCGGTGCCCGTGAGTGCGAGCGTGTCGGTAATCGGCTCGTCGTCCATGAACAGGCGCACGCCGGTGTTGTCCATGCCGCTTGCGTAGCTGAGCTCGAAGGGGAGCTTCCCGCCGGCCTGCACGTTCACGGTGTATTCCAGCCATTCGCCCTTCTGCGTGTAGCCCACGGCAAATCCGTCGCCGTTCTTCACGATGTCCACGCGGTCTTCGCGGTATTCGCCGCCCTGGTTCTTGGTATCCATATCGTAGTAGGCCTTGCCGGCACCGCCCACGTCGTAGTTCTCGAAGTCGATGAAGTTGGCCGTGCCCTCGACCTTCGCGCCCACAACCGGCAAATTGCATTTTGCCTCGGGGTCGTTGAGTTTCGCCTTGCAGAACGGCCCCTGAGGAACTGCGGTCTTGCTGTCTTCAAATTCCCAGTAATCGGCTTCGAAATCACCTGCGAACATGAAGAATACATCATGCTTGCCAACTGCACCTTCGGCAGGCACGGTCACCAGACCGTCCTTACTGAATTCAGCCTTGGCAACCACGGGGCCATCCACCTTGTCCAGGCGAACCGTAACGGAGGATGCCCTCTTAACGCTCAAAACGGAAGCCGAGAAGGATTCTGCGCCGGCGTCACCGAATTCCACGCCGCTAATCTTGGTGTACTTGCCTTCGGTAAGGTTGGTGAGAACCGTATTGCCGGCAGCACCGCTCTTACGGACCCTCACTTCTTCGCCCCACGACATGGTTTCCGCTTCCACGCGCTTGTACGGGTCAAAATCTTCCAGCTGGGCCACACCATTATCCGGCCACCAGTCAATCTTCTGGATGGTTCCGTCGGCATTATACTTCATCTCGGCAACGCCAACAGAACGGCGTTCCTTGTGCTGGAACTTAAGGCCCATTTTATCGGATTTCTGGTGCCAAAGCTGGTAATGATGGCCAAAAACGTATGATTTCCCCTTGTAATCCACAATTCCCGGGTGGTTTCCATTACTGCGGGAGGAATGAGGCATAATGTCGCCCTTGTAGGTCCAGGGGCCCGTGGGGGAGTCGCTCATGGCGTAACCGATGCCTTCGGCACAGCAGGTGGAAGCAAAAGCCATATAGTAATGTTTATCGTGCTTGTAGAGCCAAGGGCCTTCCTGGTAATCCTTGATCTTGGGGTAGGTAACAATATTGCCGGAAGTACTGATCATGTCTTCGTTAAGCTTGATCATATAGAGGTCGGGATTTCCCCAGTACAAATAGGCCTGGCCGTCATCATCCACCCATACGGTGGGGTCGATGTCGTTCCAATGTTGCCGCTGCCAAACCAAGGCCTTGTTCAGAGGTTCCTTGAAGGGGCCGTAGGGACTATCTGCCACCAGGACAGAAATTCCGTTACCATGAATGGGGACGTACATGTACCATTTGCCATTGCGAAACACAACCTGCTCGGCCCAAGCGCCATTGGTCTTAGTACTCCACTGGATATCGTTCAGGGAGGCCACAGCCCCGTGGCTAGTCCAGTTGACCATGTCTGTAGACGTGTGTAACAGCCAGTCGTACATGACGAACCCTTCGGCATTGTCCTCGTCGTGGGTCGTGTACAGGTAAACCGTATCCCCATGGACATAGGGCGCCGGGTCACACGTGTAGTTGGTTGTAATGATTGGTTGCTGGGCAAAGGCCATTCCAGCCAAGGCCAATACGGAAGAAACTAATAAGATATTTTTCATCTTAATCTCCAAACATTTTTTACACCAGAGATAAAGATATATCGAAAAAAGCCCCGCGGAATACCACGGGGTTAATTTGTCATTGACATTTTTTCAAAAGGGGGGGGAGGCAGCCCCCTGCTTGCAGCCCCGGCTTATGCGCATGGCCTTCGCGATGTTGTTACCCGCTCAAGGAGCGACCGATCGGCTTTACAGCCTCTCTCTCGCAATCGCCCTCGCTTAACGCTTGGGGCTTATTGCTCACAGACGGAAAATTCCGTGGCTCGTTCGCTTGCTAACAACATTCGCTTCGGCTTGCACGTCATTGCGAGGAGCAAAGCGACGAAGCAATCCATAGCCGTGGCTTCCAGCACCCCCTCGAACGGGCGCTCAATCGCCGCGCCCGTAACGCCCTGGGCTACAAATGCCCACGGCTCCAGAAATATGCTCGTCTCACTCTTACACGACCGTTCGACTCGCGTCTCACTCTCGCTACAGCCCCAGCTTAACGCATGTGGCTTTAAGCTCACATGGCCTCGGGCTTCGCCCGACGAATGTTCGCTCGACGACTTATCTTCTTCCGCCTTAGGGCATTCATCTCCGGTTGTCTTGCCGCACTTGATGCGGCACCTCCTTTCGCCGTCGATTTAGTGCAGGCGCGGTTCAAGAGCTTCAAGAGTGAAACTTTTACGATTTTTCTTATTCTTGTTGTTTTTTTTTGTTGTTGGACATAGAAGAACTCCTAAGATTCCACCCCTCAGCGGAATCTTTATTTTTTTTGTTAAACTTTTTTTGATTTTAAGCCTAGAGAAGGCTGTGGGAATTAATAGTCCTTAACGCAGCGAACGGAAGCGCCGTACCTTTTTTGATTACCCCATGCCAAATAAGCATCATCAGAATACACAGCTCCACCTCTACATGTAGCAGCATCCACGGCTTCATATTCTGTAGGAAAATCAAATAGTGATCCATATCCAAGGTTTTTGAACACAACCAATTTATTTCCATCCATTCTATTCAAACGATAGCCTGTTGCAATTAGGCTCATTCCGGTAAGATTTCTTCCTCCGACCAACGAAAAGGAAATTTCTGATTTTATAGTATTTGATCGTTCAATTTCACTTACGCCAACGTCTGAAGCATAAGATGCCGCAAGCAATTCCCTTTCGGTCATTACATGCCAGCCACTCGGGCAAATACCTTGATGGAAACCGTCTCCATCAGTGTCAATCAAATCGGCACAATTTTTACTGTTACATTCATACGGCAAAGCCATCATTTCAGCCCACTGGTACAAGCCGCCCCACCAGTCATTGCAATACTCAATGCTGTCGTTATAGCAGTATATTTCAACCTTTGTGTCGTCTTCTTGCTCTTCTGTACCAGCGACCATCTTTTCATGATATTTAAGATTCTGGGCAAATACAGTAAAAGCTAGATGGACACTATCGGGGCCATACTTGTTATCAATATTAATTGTTGCGTACTTTGTTCCGTCACGAGTATCCGTAAATTCGCCATAGCTCATATTATAGTGCAACGGACTCGGCAAAGAGTCATAGCCCCGGCTGCTGCTGCTCTTGGGTGTGGAACTAGAAGAAGGCGGAATATAGAGAGTCCATACGCCATTAACACATTCAGCATACTCCCCTCCAATAATTTTTTGCACTCCATCTTTGGGACACGGACCACCCATAACTGCCTTCGCACTCGAGGAAGATTTAGCAGAACCACTTGAGTTCACGCTGCTGCTAGATTCATCCTTCTTACTAGACGAGGACTGGAGGTCCCCAGACGAGCTGGGAACGACAGAGGAAGAAGATTTCACAACACTGCTGCTAGAGCCATCTTTTTTTGTAGAAGAAGAAGACTGTTTGCCGTCGCTAGAAGTAGGCTTAACGGAAGAGCTTGATTCCTTCGCATTCTTCTCGCTAGAAGAAGACTTGCCCTTATCGGCGCTCTTTTGCGAACTCGAGGAATTCTTGGAAACTTCACCGCTACTAGAGCTGGTATCGTCGCAGTCATCGTTCTGTTCCTCGCACTGGCGGGGTTCCGGCGAAACAGAAGAAGAGGATTCATCGCCACATGCTGCGAGCAGGGCTAGGAGAATGGAAAATGTCAAGAAGATGGATTGCTTCGT
The DNA here is from genome assembly GCF_900142495.1 of Fibrobacter sp. UWOV1. Lineage (NCBI taxonomy): Bacteria > Pseudomonadati > Fibrobacterota > Fibrobacteria > Fibrobacterales > Fibrobacteraceae > Fibrobacter > Fibrobacter sp. UWOV1. Next base: position 9,146 of record NZ_FRBA01000024.1, read on the forward strand.
TACACTCTCAATGACGTTTTTCATAAGACCTCCAATAACCTCAAAAATCTACACCCCAAATTTAGTTTATTTTCACACAAATTGTCCCCTCCGGCTATTGACAGGTGCTTTCAATTTATATATATTAGTGTTCAAATGAGCAAAAGAAGTCGGGGCTCTGTCGGGCTATTCCGGCTCCGAATCAGCCATAAACTGCTGGATTATAAATTTACGGGGAATGTCATTTTTTTATGTAAAAATTTGCGGGAAAAGGTGGTTTTACTCAAAATAAATTTGTGGGGAAAGAAAAATTTATGTATATTTAGACATGTTCGGGGGATAAAATATGCCGAAATTTACATTTAAACGCAAAATTTACGCAAAAATGCTTGAATGGAAGTCCGAAAGCAAGGGACGGACAGCCTTACTTATTGAAGGAGCCCGCCGAATCGGGAAATCCACCATTGTCGAAGAATTCGCCATTAGGGAGTACGAAACATACATCCTTATCGACTTCAATAAGGCCTCCGAAGAAGTCAAATCCTTGTTCGACGACCTCATGGACTTGGACTTCATTTTCCTGCGACTACAGGCGATTTTCCACAAGTCACTGAAATCTCGCAATTCAGTAATCATCTTCGACGAAGTCCAAAAATGCCCCAACGCGCGGCAGGCCATAAAGTACCTGGTCGCAGACGGACGCTACGACTACATCGAAACGGGTTCGCTCATCAGCATCAAGAAAAACACGGAAAGTATCACCATTCCCAGCGAAGAAGACCGACTACAAATGTACCCCATGGATTTCGAGGAATTCCGTTGGGCAATGAATGACGAAGTGACCATACCCACGTTGAGCAAGTTCTTCGAAAGGAAGTTGCCGCTCGGTGCCGCATTCAGGACGACCATGCGCGGCCTACGGCTTTATGCGCTAGTCGGCGGAATGCCACAAGCCGTCGTCGAATATTTAGAAACAAACGACCTGCGCAAGGTCGATGCTATCAAACGTAAAATCATAAAGCTTTACACCGAAGATTTTTTGAAATTGGACCCGTCAGGGAACGTGTCAAAACTGTTTGAAAGCATTCCCGCACAACTCAGTCGTGGAGCGAACCGCTACGTGACATCTAGCATCATTGGAAAAGTCGGAAAAGCTGGAGAAAACAGCCTGCTGCAACAACTCGAAGACAGCAAAACCGTGAATGTCTGCTACCATTGCGACGATCCCAATGTGGGCATGGCCCTGACACAGAATCAAGAGCG
>NZ_FRBA01000023.1:0-12713 GCF_900142495.1 Fibrobacter sp. UWOV1
TCTATCGAGTGGCTCGGCTGTGCCGGTTTCCTGTCGGGGAAGAGCGCCTTCTCGATTGTCGCGTCCTCCATGCTCTCGGCATGCGTCCAGTCGATTTTGGCTGCCGTTGCTGCCTCCACGACACGTTTCACCGTGTTGCGGGATACGCCCGCCGTCCTTGCGATGTTCCTCTCGCTGAAGCCGATGTGCTTCAGCCGGAGGATTTCGCGGTATTTGGTCATGTGACCTCCATTGGAAAACCCGTCGCGACATTGCGACGGGCTATCCCATTATAGAGTTTTTCTTGACCGTTTGTGGGGTGGCTCTGTTCGACCGGAACGGTGGCTCCGCATTTTCCGGAAGGGTGGCTCTCTAGCACCGGACTCGTGGCTCAAAGTACGCCGGAATAATCAAATTTGGAATATTGTCAGCAAGAGAGGATAAAGACATTGAACCAACATCATTAACAGAAGGTTTCTTTATCTTCACCTTTAATAACCTTGCATTTGGATTCAAAACATTGTTCCAACAAAAACCCTCCTTAAAATTGAACTGGGGATTTCTCACAACAGGCATTCCAGCGCCTTTTTTTCCAGAATTAGTCTTCAAAAAACGGACGTTTTATTTGATACGAAAATTGTTTGAATCATCCCTGTATTTGTAAAGGGTTCCTTTAGCAATTTTCAAAATTTTTGCAATTTTAGGAATGCTATAACCTTCTTCGTATAGAGAAACGATGTAATCATGATTTTTTATGCATGTTTTATTGAAAGAAGAGTTTTTTCGTCCTTTTCTCCTTCCCAAAATCATTCCTTCGGATTTTCTTAAAGCTAGAGCTTCTTTTGTTCGTTGACTTATAAGATTTCGTTCAATTTCAGCACTTAATCCGAAAGCGAATGCTAAAACCTTACTTTGAATATCTTCCCCTAATCTATAGTGGTCCTTTACCGTCCAAACTTTACATTCTTTATTCATGCAAATGTTCAGAATATCCATAATCATAAATAAATTTCTTCCGAGACGACTTAGTTCTGCACAGATGATTAAATCATCTTTTTCAACCCTATTTAGCAAGTCGCCAAGCTTCCTTTTGTCGATTTTCTTTGTGCCACTTATGGTTTCTTCTATCCAACCATCTACCTTTAAATTGTTTTTTCGACAAAAGTTATTTATCTCAAATCTTTGGTTTTCGACAGTCTGTTTATCGGTGCTTACTCGAATATAGCCATAAATCATTTTCTTTCCTCATAAATAATGTTTATGGCAAAATTGTTTTATTCGGTTTGTTTAAGACGGTATTTTTTTAGGACTTTGTCTATTTCCTCCACAATGGGCTGGGCGTTCTCGCGCTTGGCCCTGTCTTTCTCCTTCTTTTCTTCGTCAAGATGAATTAAAAGCTCGACGACCAGTCTATGGATATGGTTAAGCATACGCTGGTCATTGCGCTCGATTGCTTTGGGCATTTGCCTGATGGCTTCTTTTAGATTGGACATTTTGTAGAACATAATAGCTCCCCTGGTTAAATGCTCATGTACGGTAAAGTATCACAAGAAAATTATGTCGAATTGACAGCCGCCTCCGCTATACCGAATAAGGAAATAAAGAGTCCTCAAATTTTGCGCTACTAAATGAAGACGAGCGGAAGTAATCTCCCGCTCGTCAGTAAACTTAACTATGCCATATCAATCCCGCTTCTTTCCCGCCACCGGCACTAAGAACAGCGCGGGCAACAGCAGGAAAGCGGTACAGACCAGCCCCCAGGGTATGGACACCTGCTGGGCTACCAGCCCCACAATAGGCCCGCCGATGATCTGCCCGAAAGAGTCCAGCTGTCCGCTGGTGGAAAAGACTGTGGCGCGCATTTTCTCATCCACATGGTCGTTCATCCAGGCGGCCAGCACAGGCTCCTTGATGGTGCGCATAAGCCCCGCCAGCAGGAACACCAACAACATGAACCAAAAGCTCCGCCCCACCGCGAAGAGAACCAGGCACAGGATATACCCGGCGCTGGTGGACATGACCACACTGGTTCGGCTGACAGTCCCTTTTTTCTCCATGCGGGCGATGAGCAACTGAGAAGCCAGAATACCTAAGCCGCTGCCGATAAGACTGATAACACCGAACCAAGTGACGCTGTTCAGCGGCCCGATAACGGGTATTACCGTGTCATCCAGAAAATGAGCGGTGGAGAGCCGGTCAAAGCCTTCACTGGCAAGTCCCCCGCATAGTGTGATTGCTAAGAGCGCCAGCAACACAGGTGCGCCTTTCACAAAGCCCAGGTTGAGCTTGAACAGGCAGACAAAGTCTTTAAGCAAGCCCTGCCGTTCCTCAATAGCAGGGGAGAAGTTGGTTTCTGGCATGATGCGAACCAACACCAGCCCCAACAACAAGCACAAACTGCCCCCCAAGATGGCAGGCATTTGCAGGTTTATGTTTCCCAGCAGTGTGCCCAGCACCACGCCCAGAACGCCGCCGATTTGCCCCATTTGACTGCCCCGCAGGAACACCTTGTCTATGGGTTTGTCCTCTTCCTCCGAGGCAATCCACGCCTCCAGAGCGCCGGTGATGAAGGTATCACCGCAACCCCAGACAACCTGGGCCAGCAGAACCGGCGCGAACCACGGTAGCGCACCCTCCATCAGAAAGCCCAGGCCGTAGAGGAACATTCCAATCAGCACCGAGCGCCGACGGCTATACAAATCCGCCACCACACCGGTGGGTATCTCGAACAGAAAGCAGGAGGTCTCCAGAACCGTCCCTACCAGGACAAGCTGGAAAGCATCCAGCTGCACCACCTCCAGGTGGTACACGATGGAAAGCACTGTGGACATAGAAACCGCCAGGGAACAGACAAATCGGAACAGCAGGTAGACAGAATATGCCTTTGAATTTTTAGCAAACATGAAGTTACATTCTCCTTTACGAATTAGTGGGTTGTTTTGTGAAACAAGCCCGACTGCCGCGCAGGAAGGGCAAACTTCTCAGCCCTTTCTAACAGTGATTTTAGAAAAGGCCTCCTAAAGTGCCCAAAGCGCCGTTAAAAGACTTGTTTCTGTTTTTGCAGTTTGCGTATAACGACCCGCAATTTTTGGAGTGTCGTCAACCTAAGCCGCCGCTATTGGAAAGCCAAAAGCAGCGGCTTTTTTTACTCGGTATTACCGAAAAGTATAGAAAGCAGGATATGTCATCATTTGTCATTTCTTCTCAATGTAATAACTGCATGGCATATCAAGCCAAATACAAGAGAAAAACAGCCACCGCCAAATAGTGATGCTCCCCACCCTGCACCTGACATTGTCATAAAACCGCCAACAAAGAAAATACCAATGCCAAGAAATATACCAACACCATAAAAAAGTCCAATTGCCATATCGTACTTATTAAATTGTCGTTTCTCCTTTTTTTCATATGTTTCCATCTTTGTTATTACCTCCTTCGCAAAATCGTCCATGTTGACTCCAAAAAGAAAGCAAATTTTTTTCAACATATTTAAATCGGGTTCATTAACATCTCTCTCCCAATTCGATAGTGCCTGCCGGGTAACATTCAATTCCCCGGCTAGTTCTTCCTGTGTCATTCCCAATTGTGTTCGCAGATGACGTATTTGCTTTCCTGTTGTAATATTCGTCTGTTCCTGGTTCAAAATAGTTTCTCCTCTCTGATACTGATTTTATCAATGATATTTCGCAATAGCCAGCAATGAACGCTTGCATTGCGCAAGACGTTACATTATCTTCTGAAACATATGGCGCACCTTGTCCAGGCGGCTGTTTGGACGGCGGGGCTGGATGACCGGCTGACCGACAGCGGCCTGATATCCTTTCAGCTCTGTAAGGCATACGCTCCGCCCGTTGGTGTAAAAGGCCAGATCAGTACGGTATGCCTGTATACAGCGGGCGGGAATCTCGCCAGTAAAGACAACTTCATCCTTTTTTACCTGGGCCGTTTCGATGGTGGCACAGTATTTCGGTGCATCATGATAAGCCCTGGAAAGGTATTCCCGGGGCGCATAGAGGGTGAAGGAGAGATAAGGTTCCAGCAGCTGCGTCCCCGATTCCTTCAATGCCTGTTCCAATACAATCGGGGCCAATGAGCGGAAGTCCGCCGGCGTGCTGACCGGACTGTAATAAAGCCCGTATTCAAAGCAAATCTTACAGTCCGTTACGTTCCAGCCGAACAAGCCCTGCTCCAGCCCGTAACGGATACCATCCCTGACAGCGTTTTGAAAACTCTGGTTCAAGTATCCCAGCGAAACCCGGCTCTCGTATTGTACACCGGAGCCAAGCGGGAGTGGTGTAACAGACAGTCCGATGGATGCCCAAAACGGGTTGGGCGGCACCTCGATATGGATGGTGTGGCTGGCTGCTTTGAGCGGCCGCTCCATATAAATGACGGAGGGTTCCTTTACCACTGTTTCAAGCTTGTATTTTTCCGACAGCAAAGCGGAAACAACCTCCAACTGCACCCGGCCCAAAAAAGAAAGAATGATCTCATGGGTGATGGAATCCACTTCGCAACGCAAAAGCGGGTCAGTATCCGCAAGTTGCGTAAGAGCGTCCAGCAGCCGTTCTCTTTGCGCTGCCGTTTTCGGCGCAATCGTCGTCCGCAGCATGGGGAGGGGGTCCTCGCGCCACCTTTTACGAGGGAGCCGGGTTTGGTCCCCTAATACATCGTTTAACCTCACGCTGTCGCTGGGAAGGATAACAATTTCACCCGGATAAGCGGTGTCTGTCCGAACAATTTCCCCTTTGGATGGAATACGCATCTCTGTGATTTTCAGCTTTTCTCTCCCGGCCAGGGCCACCGTATCCCGCAGGCGCAGCGTTCCGCTGTATAACCGTAGATAGACACGCCGCTGGCCGCAATCGGTGTACTCAACCTTGAAAACGCTGCCGCATAGGGCGGCGCCCCCCTGTTCCCCAATCGGTTGGAACAGCCCTGTCACCGCATCCATCAACGGTTGAATGCCAAGGCCATTTTTGGCGCTGCCATGATAGACTGGGAACAGGGAGGCGTCTTGAACCCGCTGCTGTTCCTCCCGCGCAAGTTTTTCCCGGCTGATTGGTTCTCCTGCGATATACTTTTCCAATAATTTATCGTTATTTTCGATGACCGCATTCCATGCTTCTATGTCGGTATTTTCCTCCAGGACTATTTCCGGGGACAGCGACACCGTCTGCTTGATGATAATATCGGCGGAGAGCTTATCCCGAACAGACTGAACCACGCTCTGCAAATCAACGCCAGCCTGGTCGATCTTGTTGATAAAGATAACGGTGGGAATGTTCATTTTCCGCAGGGCATGGAACAGAATACGGGTCTGGGCCTGCACGCCATCTTTAGCGGAGATCACCAAGATGGCCCCATCTAAAACAGCCAAAGAGCGGTATACTTCCGCCAAAAAATCCATATGGCCTGGCGTATCTATAATGTTGACTTTTACATCCTCCCACTGAAAAGATGTCACTGCTGTCTGGATAGTGATTCCCCTTTGACGCTCCAAATTCATTGTATCTGTCCTTGTTGTGCCTTCATCTACGCTCCCTAGTTCTGCAATTGCACCACTGGTATACAATAAACTTTCCGTTAATGTTGTCTTTCCTGCGTCAACGTGAGCCAGAATGCCTAAGTTAATTATTTTCATGTGATTTTCCTCTTATCAACACCCAAAAAAGGGCATAAAAATACCCAGTGATAAATACTCCTATCACTGGGTAAATAACTCCAATAGCCACAAAACACTTATATGTTTTCGGGCATATAAAATTACATGATAAAAGTATTCTTAAACTGGGTACAAAAAACTAAGCCCCATATTAAAAGTGAAACGGGACTGCTACTTTTTGTTCCCACTATCAAATTGACAGTTTATTTAAGAATACCTTGCCGCATATTTATTAACTCCTTGTATAATACTAAATCTAATTATATTCCTTAGATTTGGCAAGTCTTTTTCTGTAAATTCATGCACAAAAAGCAGATTTTTCCATTTCCTTCTCGGTTAAGTAAGCTTTTTCTTCCATCCATTCCTCGTGTTGTTCCATCAGTAGCGAGCCGATGAGCCTCTCGCACGATTCTGGATTCGGGAAGACGCCTACGACTTTTGTCCTCTTCTTGATTTCCTTGTTCAGGCGTTCTACGCAGTTCGACGTCCTGATTCTTCGCCACCATCCCTCGTTGAAGTCGAAGTAGGTCATGGATTCCTCCGCGTTGCTTTCCAGCCAATCCGCGAAGGACTGGTGCTTCTTGGTCTCGGACCAGTATTGCACAGCACCGCGTAGCGCCATGCCATAATAGGGGTTCAAGTTTTCGGGGTCGATGGAGAGCGACTTCTCGAAAAGCTCCTTTCCCTTCGCGTACTTGCCCTGCTTGCAGTAGATGCCGCCCAGGTTGTTCAGCGCGAGCGCGTTGTCCGGGTGGTATTGCAAAATCTTGCTGAAATATCCGTCCGCAGCCTCGGTGTTTCCCTTGGCGCTCAATATGTTGCCCATCAGGAGCAAAGCCCACAAATTCTTGTCGTCAAGCAGCAGCGCGTCAAGACAGCTGTCTTGCGCCTTTTCCAGGTCGCCGCCTTCCATCGTCACCTGCGCGAGCAGACGGTGGTATTCGCTGTTGTATGGCCAGAGTCCGATGGCCTCGCGAAGCGCGAACCTTGCGCTGTTGAACTTGTGAGCGTTTGAATGTTCCACCGCCTTGTCGAACTGCTTCTGCGCCTTTTGCGCCTTGCGTTCGTCGATGGAAACCTTTATTTCATGGTCTGAAATGCGTTCAAGCTGGGGACGGGAGGAATCCTCGGCTTTGAAGAAGCCGAGGATGGAGTACTCCATCGCGTCCAGCGAATCCGCCTTGAAGGGCGGCTGGTGCATGTCGAAGATTCGTTCGAAATTCTGCATCTGTTCTCTCTTTTCGCCGTAAAAGATACAAAAATGGAGGCGCCTCACTTGACAGCTTCTGCAATTCGCAAGCAATCGCAGCCGTTCCCGCCGTTTCGCTTTTGTTCGCTGTGCAAAACGCTGCAAGCGTTCCGCAGCATTAAGCCGCTAAACTGTCCGCCAAAGGCGCCAAATGGGCGTACGCGAAGCTGCACGCCTGCGGGGGGGGGGGGCTAAAGTTGCGAAATTTCACTTTTTTCAAAAGTGTCACGAATTGACAGAATAAATTTTTATTTTTTCCGCTGCTCAAGTCGGGACGGAAAAAATCCCCTTCGATATCTATATCGCCCTCAAGCTCATTTTCTTTTTTTCGTCGCGCAGTCGCGTGAGTTGAGTATGAGGTTTTTATATATCAATATCTCCACAATAACGGAGTGAGTCCTACTCATACTCCTACTGTTGATTATTCTCCTATTACTACTACTGATATAATAGGCTTGCAAGTTTTTGTCGCGACTTGAACCCGTTTGTTATGCCTGGGTTCAAGCGTTTGCAAATCGTTGCGACTTGCAAAAGTTCCCACAAAAAAAGGCCCGAACAGGGCCAAAGGACTGCTTATGCCTAAGCTAAAGGAACACGGGGAAATTACCCTTGTTGGTCTTCAGAACTTTCATCTTTTAGACGCAGACTGCGAAGCCCGTTGCGTACGATTAGAGCGCATTCCTCGGGAGTCAGCACAACCTCGCCCCGAAACTCCGCAGCGTGACGAGTCTTTATCGCCTCCCAAAGTTCAGGAGTGAAAAGCTCGTCGATTCCCATGCCGATTTCCAGTAGCTTCTGGCAAATGTCGTAGCTGGGAGTCGCCTTGCCTTTCTTCCAAGCGGTGACGCTTGAGGCGTTGAGTCCCAGTTCGTCGGCCAGGGTGCTGGCCGTCTTGTTTGTTCTGTCAAGGTATTTTTCAACGTTCATGCCATAAATTTAATCAAAAATTGCACAGTATTCAATAATTTTTAAAAAATTTTTAAAAAATCCCTTGATTTTTTGCTTAGAATTGAATAGATTTTGAATGTAAGGCAAAAGAAATTGAAAAGTATGCAAAAGAAAATAAACGGTACGCAAAAAATTTGGCAGGTCGGCATAACGGCACGGGCGAAGCAGGCCCTGGAGCAGCTGGCCAGCGAGAACAAGCGAAAGGGTTTCCCGGCGAGCCAGGGACTCATTGCCTCAACCTTGATACTTAGGGCTTTTGAACATGGCGAATCCATATTGGGCTAAGGTTTCGTTCAGTGACTTTATCAAGCACTTCCGAAAAATGACGGATGAACAGATTATCGCCGACGTGAGGGATTCGATGGATGCACTTGAGGATGTTGACGGGACTGGCGACAGTTTCGGGGCGTTCATGGTGAAATGTTCCAGCGAGAGAATCCAGCAGCGGAGCGAGGTCAACAGGGCGAACGCCCTGGCTGGACACGAAAAACACGGACATGAGATTAGGAAAGTACAGCCGCCGCGATTGCCGACGACCGAGGAGCTTTACGACTTCTGCGCGGAAAAGCACCTCGACGACGCGCTGGGACGCGAATGGCTGGAGATTACGCTTTCCAGGGGAGGGAAAACCCGTGAGGGCATGACGATTATGAACTGGAAAGGGGCGGTCACGAACTACGTGGCGGCAAGGCTAAAAACCCTGTCGAAGGGACAACAAATGAACAACTACTAACAACAAAGGGAAACCAACAACTATGAATAACGCAATAGCTACACAATCCAATCCGCAGCAGGTCAACGACGCCCTGCTGCTTGACTACCTCACCGCGACGACGCCGGGTCTCAATGACCACCAGGTCAAGCAGTTCCTCGCGGTTTCCATGGCGTTCGGGCTGAACCCGTGGAAGAAAGAAGTTTATGCCGTCACGTACAACAATCGCGACGGCGGAAAGACGATGAGCATCGTCACGGGGTACGAAGTGTACCTCAAGCGTGCCGAGATGAACCCCAACTACGACGGCTACGAGACAGAATGGCGCGGCGAGTTCGTCAGGGGCAAGTCCACCAAGAGTGGCAAGAACGGCAACTACAGCGTGGATGCGCTTGTTCCCAAGGACGGGGACGTGAGCTGCATCTGCCGCGTTTTCCGCAAGGACAGGAAGGTTCCCGTCAAGTGCGAGGTGTTTTTCAGCGAGTACGACCAGGGCAATTCCATGTGGCAGAGCAAGCCCAGGGTCATGCTTGAGAAGGTCGCGATTGCGCGTGCGTTCCGCCTCGCTTTCCCCGTGGAGTTCGGCGGGATGCCCTATGAGAGCGCGGAGCTTTCGCCGGAACAGGGACTTGACCCTGAAAAGGAAATCAAGATTGAGGAAGCGGTGGAAAGGGCGGAAGCCCCGAAGCCGGAACAGCAGCCGCAGGAACATACGGGCGACCGCAAGGCGAAATTCATCGAGGTGTGCAACAAGATGATTCCCGCCGCGATTAAGGACACGCTCAAGGCGTACAACTGTCGCAGCCTGGAAGAACTGGGCCTTGACCAGATTGACGGATTCTACCGCGAGGCGAAGCGCGTGGAAGCCGGAATGATGCAGGAGGTGGAGTTCTAATGGAGGCGACGATGGAAACCGAAGAAGTGATGGAAGAAAAGAACCCCAACGCGCTCGTCCTTATCGACGAGGGAAAACAGTTCGCGGTCAAGACGGACTGCATGGACCCGGAGGCGCTTTTCCTTGACAAGAAGAACTTTGTCCCGATGCTCAACCAGGTCAAGAAGATTGCGCGTGGGCTGGTTGCCGACGTTCACACCGAGGAGGGGTTCAAGGCCCGCAAGGCGATGAACGCCAAGCTCGCGAAGCTCAAGACCGCCATCGAGGACAGGGGCGCACAGGTCGCCAAGGAACTCAAGGCGAAGCCCAAGCGCGTCGATGAAACGCGTAGGCTTGTGAAGGAAACGCTCGAAATGCTCCAGAAGGAGGTCTTGGCGCCCATCAGGGAAATCGAGGCGAGACAGCAGGAAATCGTCGAGATTTCCAACATTCCCGCGACGGCCATCGGCTGCAATTCCGAAGGGTGCAAGCAGGTGCTTGAGGCCATCGAAGCCCATGTTCACGACGCCAAGTACTGGGACGAAAGCTACCAGGAAGCGATGGACGCCATCAACGACGCGAGGCGCCAGGTCAACGGCATCCTCGCCAGCGCGGAGAAGCAGGAAGCGGAGAAAGCTGAACTGGAACGCTTGAGGGCGAGTCAGGCGGACTTTGAAAAGGCGGCGCGTGAGAAGGCGGAAGCCGAGAAGCGCGAAACGGAAGAAAAACTGCGCAAGGCGCAAGAAGAAGCGGAAACTGCAAAACGCGAGGCGGAAGCGGCCAAGCGCGAAGCTGCGGAAGCACAGAAATTGACCAATGTCGATTTCGGGGAAGCTGATGCCAAGGCGACACGCGAGGCGATGCTTTTCCCGGACGACGAACGCCAATACCGACGCATGGCGAATCGGGAAGCACTCGAAGACCTGATGAACTACGGACTTGACGAAGCCGCCGCGAAGCAGCTCGTTACGGACATAGTGCACGGGAAAGTGCGCCATGTGCGGTTTGTTTACTAAGAAAACTCGCAGCTTTTTCTAACCCAAGCTGCGGCGCTGCTGGTGCGCGAATCGCCAGCGTTCTTTCTTTGACTAACAGCAGTTAAGAAAATCAACAACCAATAAACATAAAGGAAAAAAAATGACATACGAAGCAAGAGGAAGGTTCGAGGAAACCTTCGCAAATGTACCGGGCGTAACCGTTTCGGAACTCAAGATTACCTGCGACGACCATGCACACGTTCTGCGCTGGATGGCAGCTGTCGTAAAGGAATGTACGGGCGTCGCACTTGAGGAACGGATAAAGTTCAGCGTCTATGAAAAGATTGACGACGAACGCGTGAACTCGAAGGAGTATTTCGTTTACGAGGGAGGCGAGAACGTCTCCTGGAACAAGGTGAAGATTTAGCCGACCGCTGCATGGTGCAGGCGGTGGCCTAGATGGATTGAATCGAAGATGGACAGACTGGAAAAGGAACTTGAACAGATAATCGTGATGGAAGATGCAGGGCTTAGCCTACGCTCGCTCTGTCGCATTTATAAGGAAACCGTGCTGGACGACGAGTCCATGAAGGACATTCCGCTTGAGGCGAAGCAGTTCGCCGTTGCGGAGAGCCTTACCAAGGGCTACTGCGGGATAGCACGGAAGTTCGGGTTTAATGATGAAAAGTTCATGTCTGGACTCATGTCAAACTTTATGCTGCCACTTGTGGCCGCGCTGCATTATATCGTCACCAGGAATGGTGAAAGGAGTACCGATGAAGATAATCGCTGATGAAGAATTTCTCGACCGTACCGAGGCTGGGAATTTTATCGGGATGGCGACATCCACTTTCGACAAGCTGTTGGCAAAAAGCCGTCACGGCAAGTTGGTCTATCCGCTGGAAGTTTACCAGCCGGGTGGACGCGGCACTCCGATGTGGTTTAGCAAGTCCAGGTTGAAGGAATGGCTCAACAATGTCATTTCCAGCGGCGGCATCGCCGTATGTGCGAGAAAGACGCACTTCACGATGGACGAATTTTAGGAAGATACCTCCTTGACGCACGAAGGCCCTGGCTCATGCCGGGGCCTTTTCTATTTTTGAGTCATGGTCGAGATTGAACACGCATTGAGAAACTACCTGGTGAATCCGAACGACTTGGATTTGGGTTTCGCGATGGCTGCTTTGGCTCGAAAGACAAGAGCGCATTATCGCGAACTGGGAGGCAACCTAAAGAAGGAAGCTGTCACGCTCGGAAAGACTTTCGCGATTGATTTGAAAATCGGTAAATGGCCCGATGTTCTTGATGGAAAATTTGAAGATAACTTTAAAACCAAGACTGTTTCGTTCTTGAAAAAGATAAACGGCGATGTGCATAAGGCTGCGGAGCTGATGCTGAAACAGTGCTTCGACACCGTTGAAAAGAATGTCAAACGGTGATTTTTTGTAATTTATAAAGAAATGAAAACAAACATTCTTTTTCCCATCCTCTTTGCAATATCTTTAGAACTTCTTGTCGGATGCAGTGATTCCGCATCCAGTTCGTCGGAAGAAAAGAATCCTACGCTATATACTTCGGTGGTTCGTGGAAAGTGTGCGGACGCATCCTCATCCAGTTCGTCGGATATTGAGAAGAAGATTTCGCCGCTAATTGTTGGTCATAATGAACATTCAGCTGTTTATTTAGGCGATTGTTTAGGTTGCTTTGACTTGACTCTTTACGCTTTAGATTATTGTGACGTTTCCGCTGATGTAGCTTTAGATTTTGTAGATGATACTCTGTTTATCTCTTATGTAAATGTGCAAGAGGCTTCCAAGTGCACCTGTTATTCCTCCCATGATTTCAAGGTTCCATCAGTGAATTATAGGTATGTCAAATTTAATGAACAAGTTTTTTATGTTGTTGCATCGAATATAAGGGGTGTCTGCTTAAATACAGGGGAATATAAAGAAGGTTATTGCGTCGAGAACGGACCGACGCATTTATAGCAAAATAAGCTCGCTTTCGCGAGCCTTTTTTATTTCTTGTTGAGAGCCTTTTCCAGGTCGTCTTGCAGCAGGTGACTGTAGGTGTCCAAAGTCTGGCGCACGTCTTCATGGCGCATCAACTGCTGAACGATTTTCGGGCCAACGCCTGAACGGATTAGGTTGGATGCGAACGAGTGGCGCCACTTGTGGTTCGTTGCGTCGTCGCTCTTATATCCCGCAGCTTCCAGGTAGTGTCAAGGGTTTTTCGCAAAAATAGTTTGTTCCAACATCAGATTTAGGCTACATTTCCTTTCTTTCCGCTCTTTTCCAGTTCCCGTTTCA
>NZ_FRBA01000010.1:0-119364 GCF_900142495.1 Fibrobacter sp. UWOV1
GGTCGTATTCCGCGACTCTCTTTATTACCTGTTTTGTCTTCATTGGCACTACTCCTGCTTTTTTGAGTAGTGTCAACTTTTTTCAGTATAAGACACCTGACAACGAGTTAGGTCTTCCTTGACGGGGCGTTACCCCGGAACAAGTCCGGGGCAGGCTCATGGCGGCAAACTCCTCATACCCCATACCTCAAAGCGGCGTAGCCGCGACCCCATACCTCATTCTCCATAGTCTGTTTTTTACTAAATTTGTGCCGTAAAAATTAAAGGAATAGCTATGTCCGAAATAATGACTTCTGCGCAGGTGCGCGAATCTTTCATCAAGTTCTTTGAATCCAAGGGCCACCTCTTTGTGCGTTCTTCGCCGGTGGTTCCGCATGACGACCCGACGCTCATGTTCACGAATGCGGGCATGAACCAGTTCAAGGCCATCTTCCTGGGCGACAATCCGAAGGGCTGGAAGCGCGTATGCAACAGCCAGAAGTGCCTCCGCGTGTCCGGTAAGCACAACGACCTCGACGTGGTGGGCCGCGACAACTACCATCACACCTTCTTCGAGATGCTTGGCAACTGGAGCTTCGGCGACTACTACAAGAAAGAAGCTATCGCCTGGGCTTGGGAACTTTTGACCGAAGTTTGGAAACTCCCGAAGGAACGCTTGTTCGCAACAGTCTATCAGGACGATGACGAAGCCTGGCAGATTTGGAAGGACGTGTCCGGCCTCCCGGATGACCGCATCATGCGCTTTGACGCCCACAGCAACTTCTGGGAAATGGGCGACACCGGTCCGTGCGGCCCCTGCTCCGAAATCCACTACGACCGCGGCGACCTCGCTACGCAGGCCGAAACGTTCAAGGACCCCATCAAGGGCGTGAACGGCGAAAACGACCGCTATATTGAAATTTGGAATAACGTGTTCATGCAGTACGAACGCGTGAGCGATGGCAGCCTCATTCCGCTGAAGGCGAAGAACGTCGATACCGGTATGGGCTTCGAACGTATCTGTGCTATTCTTCAGGGCAAGACCAGCAACTACGACACCGACGTGTTCACCCCGATTATCGCAAAGATTGCTGAACTCTCTGGCGTTCCGTACAACGATGGCGAAGCCGGCACCCCGCACCGCGTGATTGCCGACCACATCCGTGCAATCTCCTTCGCTATTGCCGATGGCGCCTTGCCGAGCAACGAAGGCCGTGGCTATGTGCTCCGCCGCATTCTCCGCCGCGCTAGCCGCTTTGCCCGCCTGCTGGGCCAGAAGGAAGCCTTTATCTACAAGCTGGTGCAGGTGCTCGCCGACACGATGGGCGACGCCTTCCCGGAAATCCGCGAACGCAAGGAATTCGTGGCAAGCGTCATCAAGAGCGAAGAAGAAAGCTTTATCCGCACGCTGGACGCCGGCCTCGAACGCTTTGCCGGCATCGTGGCTGAACTCGGCGACGCAAAGACCGTGCCGGGTGACAAGGTGTTCTTGCTCTATGATACCTATGGATTCCCGCCGGACCTTACTGGCATTCTCGCCGAAGAAAAGGGCCTTACGATTGACGAAGAAGGCTACAACAAGTGCATGGAAGAACAGAAGGCCCGCGCCCGCGCCAACATGAAGCAGGGCATCAATACGATGGGTACCGAAGGCTGGACGCAGTACAGCGAAGAAAGCACCAAGTTCGTGGGCTATGAACTTTCCGCTTGCGAAACGAAGGTTGTGCGCTGGCGTGAAGACAAGGGCGTTTTGAGCATCGTGCTCGAAACCTCTCCGTTCTATGCCGAAATGGGTGGCCAGGTCGGCGACAAGGGAACGCTCGTTTCTGCAGACCTGGAAATTGACGTGTTCGACACCGTGAAGGTGAACGACACCGCCCTCTGCCGCGGTAAGGTGAAGAAGGGCACGGCAAATGAAGAAACGATGGGTAACCTGTTCATGGCTACCGTCGATAACGACCGCCGTAACGACATTCGCAAGAACCACTCCGCCACTCACTTGCTGCAGGCCGCTCTCCGCCAGGTGCTCGGCACTCACGTGCAGCAGCAGGGTAGCTTCGTTTCCAACGAACTCCTCCGCTTCGACTTCAGCCACTTCAACGCGATGACCGCCGAAGAAATCCAGAAGGTGGAAGACATCGTGAACGCGAAGGTCATGGAATGCCTGCCGGTCAACACCCAGGTGATGGGGGTTGATGAAGCGAAGGCAAGTGGTGCCATGGCTCTGTTCGGCGAAAAGTATGGCGACAAGGTCCGCGTCGTGAAGATGGGTGACGCTGGCGTCGAATTCTCCCGCGAACTTTGCGGTGGCTTGCATGTGCAGAACACCGGTAACATCGGCATGGTGAAGATTGTTTCTGAATCTAGCGTGTCTGCTGGCGTGCGCCGTATCGAAGCCGTCTCTGGCCGTGGCGCGCTCTCGCTGCTCCGTGCCGGAACGCAGATTTTGACGGCCCTCCGCGAACAGCTTCGCTGCAAGGACGCCGAAGTTCTCGACCGCATTCAGCAGTCTTTCGCTAAGACTCAGAACTTGGAAAAGAGTCTGCAGTCCGTGAAGTTGGAACTTGCGACCCTCGCCGCTGCCGAACTCCTGAACGGCGGCATCAACGTGGCTGGCGTGAATCTTTACGTTCGCGAACTTTCTATCCCCGATGAAAAGTACAAGGACTTGCTGGACGGCGTTCAGAACAAGCTCGACACCGACAGCGTCGCCGTGATTGCGAACAAGGGCGAAGGCAACGGAAGCATCGCCGTGATGGTGGGCAAGAACGTTCAGGCCAAGGGCATCAAGGCCGGCGACCTCGTGAAGGACCTCGCCGCTGCTTGCGGTGGCCGCGGCGGTGGACGCCCGGACCGCGCTCAGGCTGGTACCAAGGAAGTCGACAAGATTGCCGGTGCCATCGCGAACGCCAACAACTGGATTAGAGCGAAGCTGGGTGCTTAATTAAAGTGTTTTGCGCGGAAACAAACCGCGCGACAATAGCATGTCATCCCCGCTTTTTTGTCATGCCCGCGTAGGCGGGCATCTCCTGTTTTTAGAAAATAAGTTATTTTAGGGTTTAGAAATTCATGAGTGAATTAAAGCCCGAAGAAGAAGCACGCGTATTGATAGATGAAAAGCTCGCCACTGCCGGTTGGGCCGTTGTTTCGCGTTCTGAGTATTCAGAAAAACAAAATGCGCAAGCCGTCATGGAAGCTATCACAATAGGGAAAAAAGAAGCCGATTACATTTTATTCTTGGATGGCAAAGCTATCGGCGTATTGGAAGCAAAACGCGCAGAAAATAATTTAGGAACTCAGGTAGCAGATCAAGTTGCTGGTTATTCAATCGGGCTTCCATCTTGGTGTCAAACTTGGTCTACGCCTCTACCATTCCTTTTCATGAGCAATGGAGACAAGCTGCTGTTCTGCGATCGAAGGAATTTCGCTGCTGGAGAGCCTCTGGAGTTCCTTGAACTTAAAAAGATGTTCACGCCGAAAGAAGTCGCAATTCGTGCAGAACTTAAATCTGAATTTGCAAAAATGCCTGCGGTCCCCGCAGTGCAGACGAAGGCCAAAGCAGGTTTGCGCCAGTGCCAGTACGATGCAATTTGCAACTTGGAACTGAGCTTTAAGCATGGCAAGAAAAAGGCTTTGATTGTCCTTGCAACGGGTGCTGGTAAAACATTTACCGCATGCACAGCGGCGTATCGTCTGCTCAATTATACCCCGGCTAAAAAAGTCTTGTTCCTGGTGGACCGCAACAACCTTGGCAAACAAGCCGAAGGCGAGTTCGGGACATACAAGCTTACGGAAACAGGAATTCCGTTTAGTGATGAGTATGTCGTTCAGCGTCTCCACAACGTGAAGGATATCGAAAAGTCCCATGTGGTGATATCTACCATTCAGCGTCTTTATGCTGTTTTGACCGGGCAAACCTTTGTTGATACCGACGATGACGAATCAGAACTTGATGGCGACTCCACAAACGATCAGTCCTCCGTAAGCATTGAACTTCCGCAAGATTTGAAGGTTGCAAGAGATACCTTCGATTTGATTATTGTGGATGAATGTCATCGCTCCATTTATGGCAAATGGAAACAGGTGCTCGATTATTTCAATACGGCTCGTGTTGTTGGATTGACTGCTACTCCGACTGAAGAAGCTTACGCGTTCTTCAACAAGAATACGGTGGTAGAATACACCCTCGAAGATTCTATCCGCGATGGCGTGAACGTACCCCCGCGTGTATTCCGCATCAAGACTTTAGTCAGTTCGCAGGGCGGGACAATCGGTCAGGGCGAACACGTAGAGCGCATTACGCTCTTGGATGG
This sequence comes from Fibrobacter sp. UWOV1, assembly GCF_900142495.1. Lineage (NCBI taxonomy): Bacteria > Pseudomonadati > Fibrobacterota > Fibrobacteria > Fibrobacterales > Fibrobacteraceae > Fibrobacter > Fibrobacter sp. UWOV1. The sequence continues at coordinate 4,293 of NZ_FRBA01000010.1, forward strand.
TTCCAAGCAAAAGAAAATTCAGAAAGAGGACCAAAAGTACGAAAGTACCGAATTAGACCGCAGTGTAGTGAACCCGGCACAGATTAGGCTCGTAGTTGACTCCTTTAAGCAAGCCATTTATTCGTCGCTTTACCCGGAACGTTTGAGCGATGACCCTGTCCGCAATTGGAAATATATTCCCAAGACGCTTTTCTTTGCAAAGACCGACAGCCACGCCGATAACATCGTTGATGCCATCAAGCAGTCCTTTGCCGTTGAATTTGAAAAGGTGGGGCTCAAGCTCCCCGAAAAGTTCGTGCAGAAGATTACATGCAAGGCAGGGAATTCCAATCAGCTGATTTCCGATTTCAGGAACGAGAAGGAATTTCGCATTGCGGTGACGGTGACGCTTGTGGCGACCGGTACGGATGTGAAACCTTTGGAAGTCCTAGTGTTCATGCGCGATATCAATTCCGCCGTACTTTACACGCAGATGAAGGGTCGCGGTTGCCGAACGATGGACGATGACAAGTTCCAGCTTGCAACACCGAACGGAACGAGCAAGGATTGTTTCTATTTAGTCGATGCGGTTGGTGTTACCGAACACGAAATGAAGCTTCCGGGTGCGACTAGCGATGCGGAATTTCACAAGACCTTGGGACTCGAAAGATTGATGGAACGCCTGGCCCATGGCGAAGTTCCTGATGAGCACTTGAATTTGTTTGCGGGTTATCTCTCGAAAATAAACAACAAGGCAGAACAGGAAGATTTGAGCGAAGTTAACAAGTTGCTGGCGACCACATCCCTGTATTTCTTTGTAAGTCGAATTTATGATGCCCTCACAGGTAAGAACGAATTCTCGACGCATCCTTTACCGGAATACAAGGACATCAACGACGCTAACATTGAACGCAGGGAGTTGATTTCTGCGGTCATCAACAATGTCAAGGTTCGTAAGGTTCTCCTTGAAATCAATCGTGGCTTTATCAAGATTCAGCATGAAGGCACTGATAGTCTAGTATACTCCGGTTTCAGCATTGATGAATCTAAAAAGTATGCGGAAATCTTTAAGGATTTTATTGAGCAGAATCGTGATGAAGTGGAAGCTCTGCGCATTATCTACAACAGCGAAGATGTTGCCATTACCTACGAAATGCTCTCGGATTTGAAGCGCAAACTCGAAAAGTTCAATCCGATGCTGAACGAGAAGAATCTTTGGACTTGCTACAAGACATTGTCCGTGAATAAAGTGGGTAAGGCCAGAAAAGTAAAGGACCTGGAAAAGGACGAAGTTGGCCTTTTGACGAACCTTATACAGTTGGTGCGTTACGCTTTGGGGCAAAAAGAGTCGCTTTATTCATTGCAAAGCACTTCTGCCAGCCTTTTTGAATTATATTGCGGTCAAAATCAACGCGTGTTAAACGAAGATCAAAAGCAGGTGCTTAAGAGGATTGCTCAATATGTTGTGCAGAACGGTTGCGTCTCGGCGCCAATCTTGATGCAGTACGAAAAACCTCTATTCTTGCAGGCGGCAAAACTCTTCGGCCCGCAAAATGTTAATACCGAAATCCAGAACCTGACAAAGTTCATGTTCCAGTAAAGAAAGATGAAAAAACAGATTGAAGTAAAATCCGAAACGACATTGACGAAAAAGGTCTGGAATATGGCCGATGTGCTTGCGGCTGCCGGCGTGGGCTTTACCGACTACATTATCCAGCTGACTTACTTGCTGTTCCTGAAGATGGATGCAGAAAAGGAATCCTACGGACTCACTAGTGCTATTCCCAAGGGCAACCGCTGGAAAGATTTGCTTTCTCTTGACGGTCCGGATTTGCAGGCGAAATACGAAAAAATTCTTGAAACGCTCAAATCCAAAGACGGCCTGATTGGCGCAATCTTTACCGAAGCGCAGAACAAGATTCAAAAGCCCGCCATGCTTAAAAAGCTCATCAACATGATTGATGAAGAAAACTGGTTCAGCATGGAAGGCGACATCAAGGGTGCTATTTACGAAAGCATTCTTGAAAAGAACGGACAAGATAAAAAGAGCGGTGCAGGGCAGTATTTTACTCCGCGTCCGCTTATTAACGCCATGGTCGATGTCGTGGCTCCGAAAATTACGGAAACCGTTGCAGACCCTGCTTGTGGAACAGGTGGCTTTTTGCTTGCCGCGTACGATTACATGAAGCGCCAGAGCAACGATATCGAAAAGTTGAAGTTCTTGCAGACAAAGGCTCTTAGCGGTAATGACATCACGCCTTTGGTGGTGACCTTGGCGAGCATGAACCTTTACTTGCACGATGTCAGCCCGGATACGACTCCTGTCAAGTGCGTTGATTCCTTGGAACACGAACCTGAACATTTGGTGGATGTTATTTTGGCGAATCCGCCTTTCGGAACGCGTCCGGCAGGTAGCGTGGATATTACCACCATGCGTACCGACTTGATTGTCACGACGACCAACAACCAGTTGAATTTTTTGCAACACATGATGCTAATGCTCAAGGATGGTGGCCGTGCGGGCGTGGTGTTGCCGGATAACGTTCTCTTTGCAGATGGTGCGGGTGAAACTCTCCGCAAAAAACTTTTGACCGAGTTCAACCTCCACACAATCCTCAGGCTCCCCACGGGAATTTTCTACGCGAACGGCGTGAAGGCAAATGTGCTTTTCTTTGTCAAGGGAAGCCCCACCAAGGAAACTTGGTTCTATGATTACCGTACAGGCGTCAAACACACGCTTGCGACAAGACCCCTGAAACGCAGCGATCTTGATGATTTTGTGAATTGCTACAATGCAAAGAACATCGCTAAACGCAAAGAAACTTGGAGCGAAGAAAACCCGACCGGGCGTTGGCGCAAGTATGATGTCAAGGAACTCCTGGCCCGCGACAAGACGAGCCTCGACATAACTTGGATTAAGGACAAGGACGATATTGAAGACGTGACGCTTGCCGACCTTTTGGCAAACATCAAGGATGAAGCGAAGGAAATTGCTGCCCACTCCGAAAAACTCGCCAAGATGCTCAAGGGAATCGACGGATGAACACGAAACTCCTGAAGCAAAAAATCCTTGACCTCGCCATTCGCGGAAAGCTCACGCAACAACTCAAAAGCGACGGCACCGCTCGTGAACTGTTAGAACAGATTTCTTCGAAGGTCTCGTCATCCTCCTCTACACTGTCATCCCCGCGTAGGCGGGGATCGCCTTCTTCGTCTGCAGCAAAAACGATCATCCCCCTCGACAAAAGCGAAGCCCCCTTTGAAATTCCCGCAAATTGGGAATGGGTGAGACTGGGGGATGTATGTGATATTTCTTCAGCCAAAAGGGTTTTAAAAGAGGATTGGAAGGATTCTGGAATCCCCTTTTATAGAGCACGAGAGATAGCACAACTGGCAAATGGAGAAAAGGTAAAAGACGATTTATTTATAACTAAAGAACTATACGAATCTTTAAAAAGACAATATGGTGTTCCCCAACCTGGAGATATTTTAATGTCTGCTGTTGGGACAATAGGAAAAACATATATTGTTCAGAAAAATGATTGTTTCTATTATAAAGATGCTAGCGTCATTTGCTTGAAAATAAGATCTTTGAACATATCGCCAACTTTCCTAAAAATATTACTTGCAAGCGATTTTTTGCAGAAACAAATGTATGCTAATTCTAGCGGAACAACGGTTGATACAATAACAATATCTGTTGCTCAAGAGTACTTTTTTCCGCTCCCCCCCTTTGCGGAACAACAACGTATTGTCGCAAAAATTGAAGAAGCCTTCGCCGAAATCGATGCAATCGAAAAGAACAAGGAACTTCTCAAAACCCATATCAAGCAAACCCGCCAAAAAATCCTTGACCTCGCCATTCACGGCAAACTCGTTCCCCAAAACAAATCCGACGAACCCGCCAGCGTTTTGTTAGAACGAATAACACGTGATAACCCCCATTATGAGAAGATGGGTTTAGACGAAAGACGAGAGACGAAAGACGAGAGAGATTCTAACTACAAACGTCATTCCCGCGAAGGCGGGAATCTCCTTGCCCCAATAAGCAAAGATGAAATTCCGTTTGACATACCCGAGAATTGGGTTTGGTGTAGACTTAAGGATATCGCTAATTACGGAGAATGCGACAATGTTGAAGTAAAACGTATTCCTGAAACAGCTTGGATCTTAGAGCTTGAAGATATCGAAAAAGATTCAGGGAAAATACTCCATTTTTTTTCAAAATCGGAACGTCAAATAAATGGTGTAAGGCATCAATTTGAAAAAGGTGATGTACTATACTCAAAACTTAGAACTTACTTAAACAAAGTTTTGGTAGCTTCCAATGATGGCTATTGTACTACAGAAATAATGCCTATAAAAACGACATTTATTTCCAACCATTATTTATGCATGGTGTTGCGCTCTAGATATTTTCTAGATTACACAGCAATGTGCGGGTATGGCGTAAAAATGCCTCGTCTAAGTACAAACGATGCAAAAAACGGCCTAATTCCACTCCCTCCGCTTGCTGAGCAAGCTCGAATTGTTGCGAAGATTGAGGAATTGTTTTCTACGCTAGACCAAATGGAGAGAAATCTCGTCTAACGATTTAAAGATTTCTTCTATCTTATCCACGATTCTTTTCTGCTCTGCCAACGGCGGGAAAGGAATTGTATATCCTTGCGCAACAGATATTGTTATCGTATCCACCGTTGTTCCGTTGGAATTGGCGAACATTTGTTTTTGCAAGTAATTACTAGAAAAAAGCATTTTTAAATATTTTGATGAAATGTCTGCATGTTTTTTCTTTAAACAAATAACACTTGCGTCTTTGTAATAAAAACAATCGTCTTTGTTCACAATATATGTTTTTCCGATAGTCCCCACTGCTGACATCAATATATCACCCGTTTGAGGAACTCCATATAAATCTTTCAGTGATTCATACAATTCTTTGGTTATGAACAAATCGTCTTTTACAATTTCACCATTGGCTAACTGAGCGATTTCTCTAGCACGATAAAAGGGTATTCCTGTTTCTTTCCAATCTTCCTTTAGAACTCGCTTTGCAGACGAAATTGTACATATATTCCCCAACTTTACCCACTCCCAGGAATCAGGGATTTCAAAGGGAATATCGATCAACTTCTCATAATGGGGGTTATGCCTTACATTTTTTTTCAGGAAAAATTCCAAACCTCTTGACAAATTTTCAAAATAGTGTATATTTGTGCAGTAACCCGTTTTTTATAGCATGTAAACGGAGTGAGGTAGTATATGAGCAAGCAGAATGTGTCGACTTTTACCGCATCAAAATTAGTCGGTAAACTCTATTTTTCCCTAATTTCTAGTATCAAAATGCCGCAAATTTGCTCAATTTGCGAAAAAAGTGCTTATTACATGGCGGAAAGTGGGGTGAAAGGTGCACTTTCCGCAGTGCAATCGGGCATTTTTGGCGAAATTCGCTCAATTATCGGGCGTCATGAGGAGAAAAAAGTTCTCCAAAGGTGTGTGGATAGTGAAAGAGCTGAGTTTGTCGCGATATATGGTCGCAGGAGAATCGGCAAGACTTTTCTGGTAAAGCAGTTCTTTGAAAGCTCGTTTGATTTTTATACGACTGGAGTCTATCAGGTCTCTCGTTCTGAACAATTGAAAAATTGGCAAAAGCAATTACTGAAATACAGTAAACAGAGAAGGAACACGCCTAAAGATTGGTTTGAGGCTTTTGATCAGCTTCAAGAGTATCTGCAATCCTTAAAAAAGGAACGGTTTGTCGTTTTTATTGATGAATTGCCTTGGCTCGATACTCCCAAATCGAATTTCCTAAAGGCTCTTGAAATGTTTTGGAACAGCTGGGGTTCTGATTGCAATCGACTAAAGCTGATTGTTTGTGGCAGCGCCACAACCTGGATGATTAATAAACTGCTAGGTGATAAGGGCGGTTTGCACAATCGTGTGACAATGCCGATTTGCCTTTCTCCGTTCACCTTGCACGAAACAAGTCAATACTTGACTTATATGGGCTTTGACTGGTCCGATATGGAAGTTATCGAGACTTACATGGTATTGGGTGGAGTTCCTTATTATTTGTCTCTGTTGAGCCCCTCTTTAAGTTTGCGGCAAAATATAGACAACCTATTTTTTAAGCGTAACGCGGTGTTAAAAACGGAATATGACTTCCTTTTTAACTCGCTTTATAGCGAGGCACAAGCATACAAGAAAGTTGTGGAACTTTTATCGTCAAAAATGATTGGCATGACTCGTAGCGAGATGATGTCGAATCTTAAACTTTTGGACAATGGTTTTTTCTCGATAGTTCTTGATAACTTGGAAAAATGCGATTTTATTCGGCATTATCTATCTTTCGGAAAAAGAAGAAACGAAGCGTTATACCAGCTGACGGACATGTTCACACTGTTCTTTGTGCGGTTTGTCAAGAATTATAACGGCATGGATGAAAATGCCTGGAGTCATTTGCCCGATGGCAAACGCAATGCTTGGCAAGGTTACGCTTATGAACAGGTTTGCATACACCATATAAACCAAATAAAAAAAGCTTTGGGCATATCAGGGATTGCAAGTGATGTTTGCTCATGGACTAAAAAAGGAGAGAACGGCGCACAGATAGATTTGGTTATTGATCGGATCGATAGGGTGATTGACTTATGCGAAATCAAGTATTGCGATCGACCGTTTGAAATCAAAAAAGATTATGCAGATTGGCTTAAAGAACGACGTGATATTTTTAGAGAGAATGTGCGAACGAACAAGACTTTGCACCTGACCATGATTACCCCCTTTGGATTGGCTAAAGGGAAATATGAATCCTGTGTTCAAGGATGTGTGACGGCAGCAGACCTTTTTCAATAAGGAGAGGAGATACTTGCGATGGATTGTTTCGTTTTCTACCTTGCAGAAAGACCTTCGTTTTACCAGTATCTGGAAGGGCAGAACCTTGCTGTCAATACGATGGATTCGTATTGCTGGACAGCGGACTTCTTCAAGTCGCATTTCGGGCGGTTCGGTCGCAAGTCGCTTGCGGATTACAAGAATTTTCTTCTCGAAAATTTTAAACCAAAGACGGTTAATTTGCGGATTCAAGGTATTAACAAGTATTTGGATTTCGCAGGCAAATCGAAACTCCGCGTCAAGAATGTCAAGGTTCAGCAGAAAAGTTTTCTGGAAAATGTTATCAGTAATGCGGATTACCAATTTTTGAAAACGAGTCTATTGCAAGATGGTCAGACCAAGTGGTATTTTGTTGTGTGGTTTCTTTCGGCTACGGGTGCCCGCGTGGGGGAGCTTGTGAAACTCAAGGTGGAGCATGTGGAGTGCGGATATTTCGATATCTACGGGAAGGGCGGAAAGTTGCGGCGGCTCTACATTCCTGAAACTTTGCAAAAAGAAGCTTTGAAATGGCTTGCGAAGGATGGACGGTCGAGTGGATACCTTTTCTTGAATCGTTTTGGCAAGCAAATTACCCCGCGGGGGATTGCCTCACAACTGAAAGCGTTCGCAAAGAAGTATGGCCTAGATGAAGCCGTTGTTTATCCTCATTCGTTTCGCCACCGCTTTGCTAAGAACTTTTTGGAAAAGCGAAACGACATCGCTTTGCTTGCCGATCTTATGGGGCACGAACATATTGAAACGACACGTATTTATTTGCGGCAAACTGCAAGCGAACAGCGTGAAGTCGTGAATAAGGTGGTGACGTGGTAGAACTTTTTTTTGTGTAATTTTACTTGACCACAATTCTCTGCATCAGACTCTTGGAGCCGTCGCGCACGCGGACTACGAATAAACCTTCGGAAAGTCCGCTGAGTTCGACGGCCTTTTTTACGTTCTTTGCGCTAAATACTGGGCGGCCTTGCACGTCGAACACGTTGACCTTGGCGGCAGTGGCGCCTGCAATGGAGAGCGTGCGACCGCTGAGGTACATCGAAAGGGTGCTCGTGCCGGCAATGCTCTTGATTGCTTCAGAGGAATCTCCGCAATTGCCGTCGCATGGCGCGTCAAATAGAGAATCTGGATACGGTGATTTTACTTCAGATGCCGGGTGAGCCTTGAGGCTGACCATAATGCTATCGTAGGCGGGCTTCGGCTTGTATTGTTTGTCGTAGAGCAGTCCTTCGGTCTTGCCTTGCTGCTCGTCGAGCCAGCTGTGAGCATCGGTGAGTCCCCAAATCACGAATTCGCCCATGTTCGGTTCTTCGAGGAAAACGTCCATGAACTGGCGGTACAGATGCCCTTGCTTCTCGTAGTCTGCGGCGGTGAGTTTGCCTGCGGATCCTTTCGGGAACCCGATGTCAAGTTCGGTGATGTTTAATGTAACGTCCAATTCTGCGAGAGCCTTGGCAAATGCGCGAACGTTCTGCGGCGTGGTTTCGTGGGCGATTTCGATATGTGTCTGCGTGCCTACGCAAGTAATAGGAATGCCATTTGCCTTCCAGCGCTTGACCTGTTCCAATACAAAGCCCGCCTTGGAACCATCGTTAATGCCCCATTCTACGGCGTAGTCGTTGTAGCAGAGCTCTGCATCGGGGTCGGCAGCATGCGCCCATACGAATGCGGAATCCAGGAATTCAGGGCCAATGCCTTCGTACCACACTGAACCGGTAGAACGCCAGTCGTGATTGTAGTCGTCGTTAATGGCTTCGTTTACTACGTCCCATTCGGCGACTTTTCCCTTCCAGTGGCCGACCACGCTGTCAATGTGGTTCTTGAGTACGCTGAGCAACTTTTCTTTTTTACCGCTGTAGTTGTTCACCCAGCCGGGGACTTGGCTGTGCCAGGCGAGGGCATGACCACGTACGCGGAGCCCGTTGGCCTGGGCGTATTCGACCATCTTGTCGCCTTTCGTGAAGTTGAATTCGTTTTCGCGCGGTTCGGTGGCGTCGAACTTCATTTCGTTTTCGGCTACCACTACGTTGAACTGGGTCTTGTGAATTTCTTCGAATTCCGGTTCGATGGCGTCGTTGAACCATTCGCTGTTCAGAATGGTACCGATAAAGCGGTGGCGTTCCTTGGCGAGGTCTCGAATGGTTTCGTCGGCAACGGCGTTGGAAAATCCTGCACCGATAAGAGCTGCGCTAAATACAATGCGCGAAAATGACAGAGTATGTTTCATAAATTCCTCTATCATCCCAGTACACCGTCGCTAAAGATAATAAAAAGGGCTAGGAAATCAATCCTAGTCCTTACTTGTTTGAGATATTGTAGCAAATTACTTGATGGTGACTCTCTGCATCAGACTCTTAGAACCGTCGCGCACGCGCACCATGTAAAGTCCCCTGGAAATTCCTTGCAATTCCACGGAGCCCTTCACATCCTTTGCGCTGAATACCGGGCGGCCCTGCATGTCGAACACGTCGACCTTGGCGGCGGTGGCGCCTGCAATAAATAGCGTGCGGCCAGAGAGGTGCATCGAGAGGCTGCTCATGCCGGCAATGCTCTTGATTGCGATTGTGGAATCGTTCGATGTCGTATCAGTCTTGGTCGTATCCGTTTTAGTCGTGTCGGTTTTCGTAGTGTCCTGCTTTGTCGTATCCTGCGGCGGTTCATACGTTTGGAGTCTCACCAGAATGCTGTCGAAAGCTGGTTTCGGTTGCAGGTTATCGTCGTAGATAAGGCCCTTTTGCCTGTTCAGGCCGCCAAGCCAGCTCCATTTATCGGACACGCCCCAAATCAGGTAAGTGTCTGCATTCGGTTCTTCAAGAATGATGTCCAGGTACTGGCGGAAAGTCTGCCCCTGGCGTTCAAGGTCGCTCTTGCTCACGTTAATGCCGCTCTTGAATCCGATATCGAGCTCGGTGATTTTCAGCTTGACGTTGAGCTTTGCAAGTTCCTTGGCAAGCGAGCGGAGACTGTCCGGCGAACCGATAAAGTGCTTGTCGGTGGTGGTGTCTTCCACGTGGGTCTGCGAACCTACGCAATGGATAGGAATGCCGTTTGCGACCCACCGCTTCACCTGTTCCAGCAAGAACCCTGCCTTGGCTTTCGGGTTGACCCCCTGTTCGAGGTTGTAGTCGTTGTAGCAGAGTTCCGCGTTGGGGTCGGCGGCGTGCGCCCACACGAAGGCGGAGTCTATGAATTCGGGGCCGATTCCCTGGTACCACACGGAATAGGTACGCCATTGGGGTTCGTTGTTGCTGATGGCCTCGTTCACCACGTCCCATTCGTCCACCTGGCCTTTCCAGTGCCCGACCACGTTGTCGATGTGGTTCTTGAGAACGGAGAGCAGTTTCTTTTTGTCGTTCTTGTAGTTGTTCACCCAGTTCGGGACCTGGCTGTGCCAGGCGAGTGCGTGGCCGCGGACGCGCATGCCGTTCTGCTTTGCGTACCTGACCATCTTGTCGCCGTTGTTGTAGTTGAACCTATTCTCGCTAGGTTCGGTTGCGTCGAACTTCATCTCGTTTTCGGCAACGACGATGTTGAACTGCGTCTTGTGAACTTGTTCGTAGTTTCCGGGGAGGCCGCCGCCAAACCACTGCGAGTTCAGAATGGCGCCGATATAGATGTTGTTTTTGTCTGCCAGTGACCTGAGTGTTTCATCTGCAGCGACGGCACTTGTGAGGCCTGCACCGAGAAGGGTCGCGCACAATGCGAAACCCGCAATGGAATGATTGCTCATCATTACTTCTCCTTATTTTATCGCCCCACACGATCACTCGTGTATAAAATAATCAAAAATGACTGCAAAAGATGTAAATATACCGAAACCAAAAGTTCTGTTTTTTAGGGCGAAAATGAAGACGTCAGCGTAACGAGAGTCCCGGAATTTGCTTTTCAAGTTCTGCCGCCTGCGAAGCGATTTTCTTTTTGAGTTGCTGCGTGGCGGGGGAGCTCTCGTCTTGAATACGGTGGTTGGCCATTTTCAAGAACTTTTCCACTTTCGCCATGTTCTCGCGGGTGGTGCTGTCGCAGTAGGTCTCTGTCATCTGTTTAAAGATGTATTCCTCGGCGGTTTTGGACAAATGAACCATATCGTCGGCATAGAAGCGGTAGTCGCGCAGTTCGTCCATCACGATTTCGTAACTCGGGAAGTAGGTTGCGTTTGCCTCTTCTAGAGCCTTGTTGATGGCGAGTTGCAGCGTCGCCTTCGAAAGCGTGTTGTTGTGCGCGCCGTCGCCCATGTGCCGCAGCGGCGACACGGTAAAGACGATGCGGGGGGTGTTGTCGCTTGTAAATCTTGCAACGTCATTGCGAGCCGAAGGCGAAGCAATCCTGGTCTGATTTTTTATCTTGCGCAGGTTTTCGACGATTTCGCAGATGGCGCTGGCCGCCTCTTCTACCGAAATCATCCTGCGCGTGAACAGATTCGGGTCTTGCCTGTGACAATTCGAAACGGGCATGCCGCTGTCCTTTAAATAGTAAACGAATGCGGTGCCGAGCGTAATAAAGACGGCATCTGCCTTTCGCAGAAAATCGCGGGCTTGTGCTGTTGCAGCGTTCAACTTGGCGATGCATTCTTCGCGGGTGCTTGCCGAAAGCGAGCTGTGGGCGTCCCAGCTGTGCCAAAGTCCGTCGCAGCGTTCGTCCTTAAAGACGTCGTTTTCTCCGAAAACTTTCCCGTCGGCGATTGCCCTAATCTGCCTTGCGATAGATACCGGGTTGTACACCGTCCCGAACGGGTTCGCGAGCACGCTAAACTTGCGTGCAGCAAACTGTGCTGATATGTTGTCTGCAAAGCACGACCCGAAAAACGCGATGCGGCTCGTGTAGTCAATTTCGAATCCTGCTTTGGGCGTATCTACTCTGGTGAAAAGTTCCATGCCGTAAATATAGGTAAAGGCGGATACCTTGAAAATAAGCGCGGCCTTGCATTATAGAAAAATGCAAATTTTTTATGATTTTTTAAATTGCTGTCGAAATTTGAGTAAAAACGCAATTTTTGTATTGCAAAACAAGTTGACTTTTGCGGAATAAGAGGTATATTTGGTAACGTGAAGCCCTCGGAAGCGGGGCTTTGTCAGGAGGAAAAATGAAAGATGTCTTTGAATATACGGGCTACCGTCAGTACATCGCGGACTTTTACGCCGAAAGGAAGGTGAAGTCTGCGTTTACCTGGCGGGAGTTTGCAAGGATGGCGGGGTTCTCCTCGTCGGTCCACTTGAAATACGTGAGCGAGGGGCGTTTCAACCTGGGCGAAGATGCCGTCGAGCGTGTGGCAAAGGCCATGGGGCTAAGCGGGAACCGGCTGGAATATTTTCGCGCGATGGTGGAGTTTGACCATGCCGTTACGGACAACATAAAGAAGGAAATTTTCGAGAGGATGCTCTCCATTGCAAAGCAGAGCAACGCCAAGGTTATCGAGGGTGACGCGTTCCGCTATTTCGACAGCTGGAAAAATCCGGTGCTTCGCGAACTTGCTCCCGCCATGCCGGGTGCAAAGCCCTTGGCGCTGGCAAAAGCGTGCCGCCCGAAGGTCACTGCCGCTGAAGTCAGTGAATCGTTGAACTTTCTTGTCAAGGCGAATCTGCTCTTGAAAGATGCTAATGGCAACTACGTGCAGACCGACAAGTTCGTGACGACCGGCCCGATGGAGGCTGCACCCGTCGCCATTCGCGGGCTTCACCGCCAGATGGGTGAAATCGCGCTCGATACAATCGAGGGCGTGCCGCAAAACGAACGCCACTTTTCGGGCGTGACGTTGGGTATCACGCGCAACGCCTACGACAAGATTGTCGCGGAACTGGATGCGTGCCGCAGGAAGATTATCGAAATTGCCACCGCGGAAGACGAGACGGACGAAGTATATCGCTTGAATCTCCAGTTTTTCCCGATGACGAACAAACAGGGCTTAAATAAAAAGGGTTAGGAGGAAACTATGAATAACGTTAAAATGAGCAGAAAGTTTATCTACAGTGTGGCGATGCCGTTCGCCATGATGTTCGCGGCATTCCTCACAAATGCGCTTGTCGCGTGTTCCGATGGCAAGTCTGTTGCGGGTGGCGCTTCCGAAGAAGAAACGGGAATTTATGCCTTGACGGGTCGAGTGGATGCTGCAGCTAGAATGGCGATCATGTCGGATTCTACGGATTTGCCAAATACTTTATCTGTAAAACCGGGAACGGTTGTTAGGGTTAGTGAACTGGATTCGATTTCGTTGGATATGACGGGGCTTGTTTTTGTTGATACGATTTCGGATAGTAATGGCCATTTTGGTTTTGAGAATCTCTTACTCAATAGCCCGTATGTTCGGATAAGTGTTTTTAATCCAGATAGTTTGGATTATTGTCAGCCATGGGGATCTCCTTTTGATGGAAACGAAAGTTGCGCAGACAGTCTTACTGGTACTTATGTTCCTGAGTTGACTGCAATTGTGGATCTTCGAGTGTCTAAAAATATTGAAGTAAATGTTTTGACGCTTATGAAAGTCCCTGTTTTACGGAGTTATGTGGCTGCCGGAATGCCTTTTGCTGAGGCAGAGAAAAAGGCTGAACGTGATATACTTGAAAGTCATGGAATATATAAGGAGTTTGGGCCTTTTGAAACACCGCAAAGTGAGTGTGATGATGAGTTTATTCGTGTTAAGGAGTTTATATCTACCGTTCATGAAGATGTGATTATGTACTATATGGGTGACACCAGTGCTATTCTTTGGGCCTTTGAAGATTATATTAAGCGGTATATGAGTATTCCTCGTGCGGCTTATTCTTCAAGTGAAGAGAATAAAGCTCTGTATGAAAAGATTGTGTCGTATTTGGAATTGGAAACGGGTTTTATTGCTGAGTATCAAGGATTGGGACAATGTAAGGACTCGCGTGAAGGAGAATCGGTCCCCTATAAAGAATATGAACTTGTCTGCCTTTCTGGAAAATGGAAAATGCAATATAAGGGTATTGAATTTACGAGCGGAACGATGGTCGATAATCGTGATGGAAAATCCTACAAAACGGTAACGTACAACATTGGTGGTAAACCGCAAACTTGGATGGCTGAAAATTTGAATTTTTACGAATCTAATTTGCATGAAAATACTGGTTGCCTTGCTGGTGATGAATTTGCTTGCGAAGTAAATGGTCGCTTGTATGAATGGCAGGCTGCGATGAATATGGATAGAAACTCGATGAAGGTGTTCCTTGCTCTTCCTGAAAGTGATACGGTTTTCTTGGATGATAAGTGTAAATCTATGATTGAAGATTTAAATAAGTGCACATTCATTGAAACTTCTAATTGTGGAGAAAAGCGTAGGGAAAGTGAGAAATATTGTAAATCTCTTTATCCCGAAGGTATATTGACGATGCTTGGCGAAGGCGATGCATATTGGAAATGGAATTATGCGGATTATTTGTCCCAGTCTAATGTCATGAGTTATCAAGGCGTATGTCCTGACGGATGGCGTCTCCCGAATCAAAGGGATTGGAAAACTTTATTTGAATACGTTACTGGCCAAGGGGTGACTTTTGCGGCGCTTGCTGATGAAGTGGCTACGGGATTTAATATGAAAAGTTTGGTCTTGATAAGAGACGATGAAAATTGGCTAAAATATGAACCAAGTTTTGTGGCTGTCCCTGATATTGAAAAAGGGTATGGACAATCGGGATATTCTTCGGCTGTTAGTATGGGTGGTTGTTCTGTGAGAGTGGATGGCGAATGTCTTGTTTCTGCAAGCTATCGCTATGACTTTGCTTCGACATTTTATTCAGTCCGTTGCCTCAAGAACGAATAGCGAATTTGGGGTTGGGAGGATAGGAGGTGAACGAGAAGGCGGGCGTAAGCCCGCCTTTTAATATATACGAACAACGAGGTATGAGAACTCCAAAAGGAAAAGCGAGTCGTTGTTCGTCCTTCGCTCCGACAATAGGCTGTCGGTCTATTGCCTCCGCTCGGCATTCTGTATACGAACAACGAGGGGAGCAAACTCCAAAAGGGTTAGATGTTTGTTGTCTGTCCGGTTTGTTAAGTATATAAATTTGATTTATTGTAGAAAAACTTCAATTTTTACATCAAAATTTCAAAAATGCTTAAAATTTTGAAAAATAATGAAAAATTTATTGTAAAAACTATTGATTTTTTAAAATTTATTGGTTATATTTAGAATGTGCTTAACTTGGGCCGAGCTTTCGGGGGGTTAAGAGGAGGACAAATGAAAGATATACTTGAATATACGAGTTACCGCCAGTATATCGCGGACTACTACGCCGACAAGAAGGCGAAATCTGCGTTTACCTGGCCGGAGTTCGCTTCTGCGGCGGGATTTTCTTCGCCGGTCTACCTGAAGTACGTAAGCGAGGGACGTTACAACCTGAGTGGCGAGGCGGCAGTTCGCGTTGCCGCGGCGATGCACTTGATTGGTGGCGATCTCGAATTTTTCCGTGAATTGGTGCGCTTTGACCACGCCAAGACGGACAAGGCTAAAAAGGAATCGTTCCAGAAGTTGGTGGCGATGGCGGAAAGTCGCAAGGCGAAGGTCGTCGAGGCCGATGCGTACCGCTACTTTGACAGCTGGAAAAATCCGGTGCTTCGCGAACTTGCGCCGGCCATGCCGGGTGCAAAACCGTTGGCTCTTGCAAAGGCGTGTCTCCCTAAAATTACCGCTGCCGAGGTGAGTGATTCGCTGAACTTTCTGGTGAAGGCGAACATGCTTCAGAAAGACGAGAACGGCAATTACGTTCAGACGGACAGGTCGATTACGGCTGGGCCCATGGAAGTGACGCCTGCGGTGATTCGCGGCCTGCACCGTCAAATGGGCGAACTCGCGCTCGACACAATCGAGGGCGTGCCGCAAAACGAAAGGCATTTTTCGGGCGTGACGCTTGGCATTACGCAAGGCGCCTACGACGAAATTGTCGCTGAAATCAATGCGTTCCGCAAGCGCATTATTGAAATTGCTACGAGGGAAACCGAAACGGATGAGGTGTACCGCCTGAACATCCAGTTTTTCCCCATGACAAACAAGAGTTCTAAAAAGGGTTAGGAGGATATCATGAATTACTCAAAAATGGCTATGCAGTTTGTCTGCAAAATGGCGATGCCGCTCGCCTTGATGTTCGCGGCCTGCTCCACTGACGAAGGGAATGCCATTTCAAAAGTGGAAACGACTCCGGGGACGCAGATGGGAGGCTCTTCAGAAGAGCCGAATGTTATCGCGTACGAAAATATCTCTTTGAGAGGGCGTGCTTATTATGCGCCGGCAGGTAATGAGGCCGGTTCGTCAGAATATGTTTCTGTTTCTGTTCCGACGAATGTGTTCTTCGATGGAGGGCGGATCATTCTGACGGAACTGGATACGGTGACGCTTGAACCATTGGATGATTCCACGATTACGGAGTCCTTTAAGGGCGACGTCATAGATCCGCTCACAGGAGAAAGGGTTCCTGGTGACGACGGAATGGCCAGTTTTGATAGTGTTTCGCTGAGAAGCCCGATTGTCTTGTTGGAAGCTGTATCGGGTGAAGTATCGCTGAGTGCGATTGTGGATATCCGGGATGCAAATACCTTTGTGATTGATGGATTGAGTCATTTGGCGACCTATCGCATACGGAAGCTGGCTGAATCTGGAATGTCGTTTGTGGCGGCGAAGGCCCGGGCTGAAACCGAAATTGCAAATGCGCTAGGTTTTGGCTCGCAAAATCCGTTCGTGGAGGAAAGCTTGATGAATTCCTCGAATGTAGCTGTGTGGCGCAAGGCGTTTAATGAATTGGTCCCGTTTAATTTGCTACAGCATTTGAAAGAGGAACTTGGCGAGTCTGGATTGTTGGCTGATTTGTCGGAAGATACAAAAAAATCTTTGACGGAAGCTGTCGAAAAGTCGCATTATTGGAGATTGTTGAGCACTTCGCGAAAGGCCTTTGAAATGTGGGATGAGGATTTTTATCAGGAGTGCATGCAATTTAAGGCTTATTATGTGAACCTGTTGGCAAGTGTTTTCGGTGTGGGACAATGCTCTTCTGAAAACGAGGGGACGTTTGCCGATGTTCAGGGAGATCTCTTTGAACTGAAATGCGTGTCCGGTTCTTGGGAATTTGCATATCGCAAAACGAGCCGGTTGAATATTGCGCATACGTTTGGGACGATGGTTGATTCTCGCGATGGCGAGGAATATAAAACGGTGACTATTGATTTGGGTGGAACTTCGCAGACCTGGATGGCGGAAAACTTAAGGTATGCTGCGGAATATTCCAGCTGCTTTAGGGACGATTCGTCGTACTGCTCTGTATACGGTCGGTTGTATTCTCCGTTGTATGGTTTGGATTCGTCTTACCGAAAGTACACGACTAAAGAATCGTGTGTTGACGTTAAAACACTTGAATACTTGAACGGGATTTCGTCTGATGATACGCTGTATTGGCGGGGTAGGGCTGAAGAAGATTGTGATGAACTATATGAATATGGCGATTATCGTGACGATGGTGATAATATGCTTTGGGACAAGGTGATCGATTCGCTCGAGACGATAAATTTTGAAGTGTGTCCAGAAGGTTGGCGCATGCCGAAGTATGAAGACTGGAATGCTTTGCTCAGTTATCTCGATGGCCTTGGACAGGGTCCTGCATTGACCTTGCTGTTGGCGAATTATGGAAATCCTACGGGATTTGGCTTGGATCTTCTGGCTGACATTCGTGGTGAAAAAGGCAACTATAGGGCTATAGTTAGAGGAGTGGGAATGTATCAGTTTGAGCCTGTGGTGACGCCTGAGGAAATCCGTGAAAATGCAGCGGGTGATGTCGTGGGAGCTCTTGCAACTCAAACTTCTAGCCGTAGGAATGGGGCCAATATGTATTTTGAAGCGCTAGTGCTCGGTTACGACTTGCCTGGCTATGGCTTTGTCCGCTGCATCAAAGACGAATAGCGAATTTGGCGGTTAAGGAGGATCGGTTAGGAGGCCGATTGGGAGAAGGCGTGCTTCGGCACGCCTTCTTTATATATACGAACAACGAGGTATGAGAACTCCAAAAGGAAAAGCAAGTCGTTGTTCGTCCTTCGCTCCGACAATAGACTATCGGTCTATTGCCTCCGCTCGGCATTCTATATACGAACAACGAGGTATGAGAACTCCAAAAGGAAAAGCGAGTCGTTGTTCGTCCTTCGCTCCGACAATAGACTATCGGTCTGTTGCCTCCGCTCGGCATTCTGCATAAGAAATGTTTCATGTCGTAAAAAATTGCTAATTTTTGATAAAAATAGAAAAATATTTAAAATTTTGCTGAAAACATAAAATTTATGTCATAAAACTATTGAATTTTCAAAAATCTTTGTTTATATTTAGAATGAACTTAGCTTGAACCGATATTTCGGGGGCTAAGAGGAGAACAAATGAAAGATATACTTGAATATACGAGCTACCGTCAGTATATTGCGGATTACTACGCCGAACGAAAGGCGAAATCCGCGTTTAGCTGGCAGGAGTTCGCCTCATTGGCGGGGTTTTCCTCGTCGATTTTCCTTAAATATGTAAGTGAGGGACGCTATAATCTGGGCGAAGCAACGGCCGTGCGTGTGGCTACGGCTATGAAGCTTGCTGATTACGAGTGCGACTTCTTCGTGGAGCTGGTCAAGTTCGACCATGCAAAAACGGATGCCGAAAAGAAGGCCGCTTACGGCAAGATGATTTCGATTGCCGAGGCGCACAAGGCGAAGGTCCTGGAAGGGGATTCGTTCCGTTTTTTCAGTGACTGGAAAAATCCGGTCATCCGCGAACTCGCACCTGCCATGCCGGGGGCAAAACCCTTGGCCCTTGCCCATGCCTGCCGCGAAAAGATAACGGCGGCCGAGGTGAGCGAAACCTTGAATTTCTTGGTCAAGGCGGGCCTGCTCCAAAAAGACGATGCCGGCAACTACACGCAAACCGAAAAGTCGGTGACGACTGGCCCTATGGAAGTAACGCCTGTCGCCGTTCGCGGGATGCACCGCCAAATGGGCGAGTTCGCCCTTGACGCAATCGAGGGAGTTCCGCAAGCGGAACGGCATTTTTCGGGTGTTACGCTAGGCGTTACGCACGAAGCCTACAACGAAATTGTGCAAGAAATTGCTGAATGCCGCAAGCGCGTCATCGCGATTGCGACTAGGGATTCTGCGGTCGATGAAGTGTACCGATTGAATATGCAGTTTTTCCCGATGACAAACATCAAGGGTTTAAAAAAATAAAACGAGGAGGACTCATGAACAACTTAAAAAGACAAATGGTCTGCAAAGCGGCGGTGCTATTCGCCTTGACTCTTGCGGCATGTTCCACGGATGACAGTAAACCCGACACCGTGATGGGCGGCTCTGCCGAAGAGACCGGCTTGACTCCGGTGCTTGCCGATATTTCGGTGGGTGGCAAAATGGCGAATATGCCTTCGCTTGTCGCTCCGAACGGTAATGAATACGATGAGAACACATCAATTCAGCTTAATGTATCGCTGATGAAGGTGTTCGAATTGGATTCGTCGACTTTGGATACGACGGGAGTTGTTTATGAAGGCGCTTTTATAAATGGATCCGGAAAATTCGAAATCGACAGCGTTACTTTTAACAGTCCGTATGCGCAATTCGAAATTCACCCCAATCGAAATAGTGATGATTGGTACGACGGCATCTGGTACAAGGATTATGTCCCGTATCTGGCCATAGTGGATTTGCGCGAGACTAGGAATGTGAATGTCAATGTAATGACCTACTTGGAAGCTTACCGTTTGCGCTATCTGGTGAATTCGGGTAAAACCTTTGCCGAAGCAAAAGCGCAGGCTGACAGGGAAGTTCTCGCGGCGTTTGGAATCGAGGGTGTTCCATTCAATTTCGAAAAGAATGAACATGCTGCAGATTCTGATGTTGTCGATGTCCTGAACTTTGTGGGTTTGTACTTGGGCCCATCTTTGAGCAAATCCAGCGTTGAATCGTTGGCGCAAAAGTTTGGCGAAGACGGAACGTTTGACAATATTGACGAAGAGACGAAAAAACTTTTTACCGCATGGTCGTTTAGCAAACTGAATACTATTGTGAAAGAAGACGCCCAAGGCGTTTTGAAAATGTCCGAGCTGTCCAAAGAAATCAATACGAACTTTGCGATTCTTATGCAGGGCCTGGAAGAATGTACTGCGGAAAAAGAAGGTGCCGTTATTGAAAATTCGGGTGTCTTGTTCAACTTTGTCTGTACGTCGAAAAAGTGGACAACTTCGGTCAGGCAGGCTCCCTATGTTGCGGGCTCTATGACTGACGAACGCGACGGAAAGACATACAAGACGGTGACGTACACCTTGGAAAACGGAACGCAGACATGGTTTGGTGAAAACCTGATGTTCAACAGCCCCAATGGTTATTACTCGTTGTCCGAAGTGCTTGCGCTGGATACCTCGATTGTGATGGTGTCGCTTGATGAATGTCTGGCAGAAAGCGAGGTGCCGTCACTTTGCGATACGTTGCATGCCATGGGCAATAACATCAACTACGATAGAATGATGGCCGCAATCGATTCTGTTGAAAAGGCCACTGGAACTTATCAGGGTGTTTGCCCCGATGGCTGGCGTCTTCCGAATGGCAACGATTGGGAGAAAATGTTTGGCTTTGTCAAGGAATCGCTGGATCTTGAAGCTTATGCACTTGCGGACTACTTGTTTGCCGCTGGATTTGGAAACGTGACCTCGAAAGATGGCGGCAAGGAAGTTTGGACCTATTATGCGGTAAAGCCCGATAGCGCGTATTCGAACCCTCGGGCATCGATGATCATGTTCGAAAGCTATGGAAAATGGCTCGTACAGCAACGTGCGCTGTGGTCTGACCGAATTATCCAGTTGAATGTGCGCTGCATCAAGGACGAATAGCGAATTTGGGGTAGAGAACAACGAGAGAACGAGAAGGTGGGCTTCGGCCCGCCTTCTTTACTTTTTTTGTGGCATGGAGGAAACAAATAATGTATCTTTATGGTATCTTGCGGAGTAGACGCAAGAAAAGGAATTGTATGAAACCTGGGAAGACTGAACTTCGCCTGAACGCTGAAATCGAGAAACGCGGTGCGCTTTTTGCCGTGCTGCTCGACCCCGATACATCCGACGAGGCCGCGTTCGTGAAGGCGGGTGCGATGGCCGCCGAGAACGGCGCCGACCTGCTTCTGGTGGGCGGTTCTTATCTGGGTAACTTCACGCTCCCTAAGCAGGTGGCGGCCCTCAAGGCCAACGTGGACCTGCCCGTGGTGCTGTTCCCGGGTGGAGCCTCTCAGGTGGTGCCCGGTTTTGACGCAATGCTCTTCATGACCCTCGTGAGCGGCCGCAACCCGAACTACCTCATTGACGAGCAGGTGCGCGGTGGCGCGCTCGTGCGTGCGCTCAACATGGAAGCCATCCCGACGGCATACCAGCTGATTAACAGCGGCAAGCGCACGACGGTGGAATACATCAGCGGTACCATGCCCGTACCCGCGAACAAGCCCAAGCTCAGCATGGTGAACTCCATCGCGGCAGAACTCATGGGCATGCGTTACGTGTACCTGGAAGCGGGCAGCGGCGCCGAAGAGCCCGTACCCGTGGAACACATCGCCTATACCCGCAAGGCGACCGAGATGACCATCATTACCGGCGGTGGAATCAAGGACCCGCAGACTGCAGCAGTTCGCGTGGCTGCCGGCGCGAACATCATCGTGACCGGCACGCTTTGGGAAAAGGTCGAAGACCCGAAGTTGCTGGCAGAATTCGCCGCCGCAATCCACGTGAAGGGCTAAAAAACTTCGCTCTTTTTAAATGTCATGCCGGCCCCCGAGCCGGCATCTCCTATTTTATAGGCTTTTTTGGGGCGCGGCTTTTCCTTTACTCAAATATTTGTGTATTTTTCTTTATAAAGAAAGAGGCACCGAAAGGTGCTGTTTTGAGGTATCTATGAAAAAACTCGTGATTGTGACTTATGTGCTCCGTGCGCTGGGTTTTGTGTTAGTGCTTTTGATGCTTTTCGGACACAGCATTGTCCTGAATATCTTCCCCGGTCTCGAGGGCCAATCGATCAATCCGCTGTTCTATACCGGCGTGGCATGCTACGCCGTGGGTGCGATTATCCATTTCTTTATCAAGAAGCAAGAAAGGGAAGAACGCCGCAAAAGGGAAATTGAGGAAGCCTCGGAACGTGCCTTTGGTAAAAAGTCCGACGATTCGGACAAGTGATTGGGTTGTTTATGATTAAGATTGAACATTTGCATAAGACGTACCGCAGCGGTTTCTTGATGAAACCGAAGCTTGCGCTTAAGGATGTGAGTTTTAGCGTAGAACCGGGACAGGTGTATGGCTTTATCGGGCCGAACGGCGCGGGCAAGTCTACGACTATCAAGGTGCTGACGGGCCTTTTGAATTTTGATTCGGGCAAGGTGCTGGTGAACGGGATTTCTCCGCGTAACGTGAAGAGCCGCCAGTTTATCGGTTATTCGCCGGAACAGCCGTACTTCTACGATTATTTGACAGGCCGCGAACTGTTGCAGTTTTACGGCAAGCTTGTGGGGCTTTCTGGTGCCGAACTGGACAAGCGCATCGACTGGTCGCTCGACTTGCTGCATGCGAACAAGGACTGGATTGACCGCCGCCTGCGTTCGTACTCCAAGGGCATGATGCAGCGTGTGGGCATTGCCCAGGCGATTCTTGGCAAGCCGAAACTTTTGATTTTGGACGAACCCATGAGCGGCCTTGACCCGATGGGCCGCCGCGACGTGCGCGAAGCCATTATGGAACTCAACCGCACGGGAGTGACGATTTTCTATTCGAGCCACTTGCTGAGCGACGTGGAAAGCATTAGCCATAAGGTTGCGATGATTGTCGATGGCAAGATCGTGCGCGAAGGAACCGTCGACGAGATTACGGAATCCTGCGGCGTGGAATACCACGTGCGTACCCGCGAAGCGATTCCGCAGGCTGAACTGCCCGAAGGTGTTAGTCCCGCTGGCCATCCGCAGGAATGCGTGTGCGCCGACGATGCCGCCCGCGACCGCCTGTTGCGTTACTGCCTGGAAAAAGGAATTGCTGTCGAGCGCATGGACCACAAGCGCCCGAGTCTCGAAGATATTTTAACAGAGGAGATTGCCCGTGCAGACGCTTAAGCATATCGGCATCATTGCCCTCAATACGTTCCGCGAATCCATTCGCGACAAGATTCTCTATAACATCGGCTTTTTGGCGATTGCGCTTACCTTGTTTAGCATTGTGCTTGGCGAATGGTCGGTGTTCGACCGCGCTTACGTGATCAAGTCGACGACGCTTTCGGTGATGAGCCTTTCGGGCCTGTTGATTTCGATTTTCGTGGGCATTAGCCTGGTGCAAAAGGAAATCCAGCGCCGTACGGTGCTTACGCTACTCTCGAAGCCCATTAGCCGCGCCTCGTTTATTGTGGGCAAGTACTTTGGCTTGCTTGCGGTGGTGGCGGTTCACCTGATGCTTTTGACGGCCATCTACTACGTGATGCTGTTCCTCACGGGTTCTGCTCCCACACTTAGCCTGCTTACGGCTATCTACCTGATTTTCTGCGAGATGGCGGTGGTGATTGCGGTGGCGCTTTTGTTCAGCAGCTTTAGCAGCACGGTGCTCAGTGCGCTGTTTACGCTGGGTGTTTACTTTGCGGGCCACTTGAGCGACCAACTTTTGGAACAGGTGCGCTTTGCGACCCGTATGGGCGAACTGAACGGAACATCGAGCATGCTGTTCCAGAAGGCCGCCGAAGTCATTCACGCAATCTTCCCGGGGCTTTACCGCTACAACGTGACGACTTACGTGGTGCACGGCGTGGCTCTCCCCGATATGTACGTATTCTGGAATAGCATTTATGCGCTAGGCTACATCGGCGTATTCCTTGCGATTGCAAGCTGGTGGTTTAGCCGGAGGGATTTCCTATGAGAAACCAGTACATGGCAAAAGTCCTTGTGCATAACAAGGTCGTTACTGAAGCTCAGGTTAAAGCCCACTGGGATGAAATTACCGACAAGAAAGACATTGGCCAGGTGCTCGTGGATGCAGGAATCCTCCCGCCTCCGATGTACATCAAGGTGCTCGCCTTTGTCAAGAATTTAGAGGCCAAGGCCGCCGCCGGAGGCGGTACTGCTCCGGCTGCAGCACCTGCAAGTGCGGCGCCCGCTAATGCCGCGCCTGCTGCTCCGCAAAAACAGTCGACCGCGCGCTTTGAAGCGCCTCCGGCATCGTCACCGTCTGTTGCGCCTGCTGCACCGCAGTCAGCGCAGTCCGAAGGCCTGCAGATCGAAGGCAACAGCAGCTTGTACGGTGAAGTCTCGACCTCCAACGTGGAAGTCGAAGCGGTCGCGGGCTTGGAATCGACTAGCATCAGCACGGTGCAAGTGCAGGCCGAGGCCGAAGAAGAATCTTCGGGCGAAGATTCCGAAAAATTGCCGAGCCGCTTTGCGATTTTGACGGGTGAGGGCGCTCCGGTAGAAGCTCCCGAAAAGATTCGCCCGATGACGAACCTGTCGCAGATTATCGCGTTTGCCCGCAAGTTCGGTGCGACGGATATCTACCTGTACGCAGACCGCCCGGTTGTCATGCGCCAGTCGGGCGCACTCTTTGTGGCCTCGGACGACGCCTTGAATTTGTCGCGCATTAACGAACGCCTAGATGAAGCTTCCAAGGGCTTTTCGGACGGCTATAAGATTGTAGTCGGCAAGAACTTTAGCAAGACAATCGGTCTTGCCGGTGTTGGCCGCGCCCGTATGACGGTCACGTGGAACGACACGAATCCAAGTGTTTCGATTCGCGTGATTCCCCAAGAATCGACTACGCTCGAAAACCTGTATTTGCCTGCGTTCTGCAATCAGTTTGTGGAACTCAATAGCGGCCTTGTGCTTGTGGCAGGCCCTGCCGCAAGCGGTCGCTCCACGACGATTTCGACCTTTGCCGAAACCATTGCCGCTAACCGCGACGTTTACATTCAGACGATTGAAAAACCGATAGAACGTGTGCTCCAGAATCCGCGCGGCGCGATTGCCCAGCGCGAAGTCGGCTTGCATGTGCGTTCGGGTATCGAAGGCGTGGAATTTGCCATGCAGAGCGGTGCCGACGTGATTCTGTTCGACTACCTCGAAACTCTGGATGAACTTTCGATGCTGTTGCGTGCTTCGAACGCGGGCGCCCTGGTGTTCGCGGTGACGACGGGCAACAACATTCACGCTCTGCTTTCTCGCTTGCTTTCGTCGGTGTCTGCCGAAAAACGCACGGCCTTTGCGAATTCCTTGGCCGAACAGCTCAAGGGAATCATTGTGCAGCACTTGATTCCGATTGTGCAGAATCAGGGCCAGGTGCTTGCTGTCGAAGCCGCCAAGATGAATTCAACGATGGCGAACATGCTTCGCCGCGGAGAAATCTCGCAGCTGTCCGCTTCGATCAGCAGCCAGAAAGATCAGGGCATTTCGCTTGACGATTCCTTGCAGAAGTGCGTGGAATCGGGCTACATTGAAGGTGCCGAGGCGTGGAAACGCGCCTGCGATAGTCGCCGTTTCGCCGCTTACAGGGTTCAGAACTAAGAGGATATTATGGCTACAGAAATTGAATCTTTGCTGGAATATACGCTGAATGTGGGCGCCTCCGAACTGGTGATTACCGAGGGTGCAGCCTCTGCAGTGCGCTTGGCGGGGAAGGTTTGTGCCATTCCCGATGCCCCTGCTGTCGAAACGGGCTCGCTTCGTAACTTCTTGAATTCCATGGAAGGCGAATCGGGTACGGTCATGGGTGGCCCTTGGTGTGGTTCCAAGTGGCGGGTGCGCTACAACCGTACTGCTTTGGGTAGCTCCGCTATTTTTAGACCCGTACTTGATGAATGTCCGGACTTTACGGCGCTTGGCGTGCCGGAATCTATGATGAACTTGCTCGGCATGCGTTCGGGCTTGGTCGTGTTCAGTGGCCCTGCTTGCAGCGGAAAAACGACGACGGGTACGGCTTACGTGTCTGCACTTTGCCAGTCGGGTATTTTGCGCGTGAGCCTGTTGGACCAAGAAGCCGAAATGCCTGTGAAACAAGGCGACAGCCTGGTTCTTGAAAATTCGACGGGTACGATTCCTGAAAAGCTGGAACAGGCGCTTCGCAGCGGAATCGACCTGATTTGGCTTGGCAATTTCGAAGGCCTGTCCTTGATTCCGGTTTTGCGCGCTGCCGAAGCGGGCGCCCTCGTGGTGCTTACCGTGACGGCGGGTAACGCCGTGGGCGCGCTGGATGCGCTGCTTTCGTCGGAATCGCTCGAGAACCGTGATATGGCTTGCAACATGCTTGCCTCTGTTTTGAAGGCAGTGGTGGTGCAGCGCTTGCTGCCGGGTGCCCAGGGCGTTGTGCCTGCTTGGGAAATCCTTTACGGCACACAGAACGTGGCATCCAAGATTCGTAGCGGCGAATACTATGCGCTGCCCTCGATTATTGCGGCCTCGGCATCCGAAGGCATGATGCTTATGGACGATTGCCTTGCAGAACTTGTGAAGGCGGGCTATGTTTCTCCGGACGACGCCGTTCGCGTTGTTTCAAATCCGGCTCGCTTAGGATAATTTGTGCGGAATGGGTTAGGCAAATTTATAGCGATAATTGCGCTATGCGTAACAGGGGCTTTCTCTGCCGAGAAAGGCTCTGCTGGGAATGTACCGTCGCTTGATTTGCTGAAAGCCTCGGTAGATTCGATTGCGGCGGCAGATACGGTTGCAAGAGCGGTTGCGGCAAAGCCGGATTCTTCGCTCAAAACGGTCCTGTATCTGGGCGGTGGCGAACGGTCGCCATGGTTCCAGCTGGGCGTTTTCTATGCGATTGAAGAATACGGCATTCCGGTAGATTCCGTGGTCGCGACTTCTTGGGGCGCCTGGATGGCGGCTCTATGGACTCGCGGCGTTCCGCTCGATGATATCCAGAAGATTATGCTGGACTCGGCAATTGCGCCTTTCGTGGGCCATGACCTTGCGGCCCCCGCAAACAAGGCGGGGTATCGCGAGGTGGATTCTTACGAGCTTCCGATTTCGGTTTCGGGAATTCCTTCGATGCGCAAGCGTTTTGCGCTGACCATGGATTCAGCGTTCTCGGTGCATAGCGATTCTAAATCGCTCACGCCGGATTCAATGCAGGTGGTGCGCTCTCTTGCAAAGCTCCGCTTTCAAGAAAGTCTTTATCGCCAGCGTTCCAGGATTCAGATTCCGTTTGCAGTACAGTCTTGCGAATCGGGCAAGGCTGTCGTTGTCGGAAATTCGACGCAAGAGGTAATTGCCTCGCTTCCGCTGTGGAAAAGTCCGAAAGATTCCTCGGAGAATGTATCGGGTGAACTTTGCCCGTATTACGCGATGCCGATTGAAGACAATGCGCAGGAACTTTCGATTATTGTTGTCGCAGACCCGCTGCGCGCCCCGATTGTGGGCGATGAACGTACGCGCCTGATCAAGCAGCATGCCTCTGAAATTTTGGCAAGCCAACCGGGAATCATTGTGCGCGCGCATACGATTCTCGATACCGCTCGCGCGGCGTGGATCCAGTCCGGATTCACTTCGTTCGAGAAACAGCTTGGCAGCTTCAAGGTGCTTAATGGACGTCGTCACGCCTATTCTGCGGACCAAAAAGGAGCGATGCCTTGGTTCAAATTTGAACCCTCGTATGACAGCCTTTCGTCTGAAGTGCAGAATGCGGTAAAGTCGTACTGGCTCGAGTCGGATACGGGAATGGTGGCGCCCGAAAATTTTGCGCTGAACCTGTTGCAGAATCCGGCGTACGATTCCTTGGATTTGAACATGCGCCCGAGCGGGCATGTTACGGTGGAATCTTCGGTGAAGCCGGTTGTCGATTTTGCCGTGGGCGGATTCGGTTCGAATGCGTTTGGTCCGAATCTGTACGGAGAGGCGTCTGTTCATTATGTGGATCATGTCGAAATTGAATTGGTGATGGCCGGGTTCTGGGGTGAACATTCTTACGGGTTCCGCCCGCGTTTGAATATTTCGAAATTGTGGAACCGCCATTGGGATTTGCAGTTCGGTTACGATTACTTGAAACTTGTGCCGCTGAAGGGCTTTAACGGCAACACTCATCGCTGGCTACGCATTTTGTCGGAAGAACGTAGCGACTTGATGATGGACCTTTTGTATACGGTCGATAGCCGCCAGCGTGTTTCTGCAGAATTCAGGTTCGGTTCCAGGTATTATGATTTGGATTCGGCCTACTATGGCAACCGCGAAATGAAGGCGTATCCGGTTTCGCCGATGTTGCATTACCGCTACTTGAATGGCGAAGACGACAACTGGTTTGCAAATAACGGCTATGCCTTGAATGTCTGGGGCGGCTTTGAATCGATTGGCTATGACGACGGCATTATCGATGTGGTGCCCATTTACTGGAAGCTTTTGGCCGATGCGCGCTACACGATTTCGCCAGTGCGCTTTGTGACTTTGACGGCTGCGGCAGCGGGTGCAATCGAACGTTACCATGACGAAGGTCATGGCTATGTCTCGCCGAAATCCTTTGACAAACCCCCGCTGGATGTAGCTTACCGCCAGCATGTGGCGGCGACACCTTGGTCCACCGAATGGTACAATCCGGAGTTTTCTTCGCATGAATATGCCATGGTGCGCTTGAATGGCGGACTACATGGGGACTATCTTGGTGCATGGATTTTTGGAGCGTATTACCACGACTTTGAAAACAGCCCGTTTGCAGACCTCGATGTCGACAAGTTCGTATTTGAACCGGCGCTACGGTTTGCCTACAAGTCGGTTACCCTGTATGCAGGGTTGAGCCGAGTTGTTGATTACGGCACCTTCGGTGACTTGACTCACCTGAGCGGATACAATTACTTTGTCCGCGTCGGTGACTACAGTTTCTAATCTCGGAGTTTAAAATCCAAACTCCGAATTCTAAACTCTGAATTCTAAACTCTGAATTCCGAACTCCGAATTAAATAGCGAGTGGCATCCAGGGCTTGACTTCGTTGACCGAGGTCAGCTTGCCTTGCAGTTTGCGGCGGATAGCGGCTGCCGCAATCATGGCACCGTTATCGGTACTCAGACTGCGTTCCGGAATGCAGAATAGGATTCCATGCTTGTCGCAGTAATCTTGCAGGCGAGTGCGTAGCCAGGCGTTTGCGCTCACGCCGCCACCGACCACGAGTGTTTTCATCTTGGTCTTTTTGAGGGCGGTGATCGTCTTTGTGACGAGGCTATCGACAATGGCGTCTTCCAAGGAGGCGCAAATGTCGCCGATGTTCTTCTGGATGAATTCCGGATCGTGTGTTTCGGTGTAGCGGAGCACGGCTGTCTTTAAACCGCTAAAAGAGAATTCGCAGTTGTCGTGCACATGGAGCGCGCGCGGAAAATCTACAAACTTGCGGTTGCCATCTTTGCCGAGGCGGCTGATGGTTGCGCCTGCTGGGTACTTGAGGCCGAGCAGTTTTCCGCACTTGTCGAAGGCTTCGCCGGCGGCATCGTCGCGGGTGCGGCCGATGCTTGTGTACTTAAAGCCAGGCTCTTCGAGCACGAGTTCCGTGTGGCCGCCCGAAACGGTAAGCGTCAAGAACGGCGGCTCGATTTCGGGGTGCGTGAGCCAGGCGGCGGCCAGGTGGCCTTCCAGGTGGTTCATGCCATAAGCCGGAATCTGCAAGTCGCGGGCGAGACCCTTGGCAAAGCTTGCGCCTACCAGGAGCGGTCCCATAAGGCCCGGGCCCGTGGTGTAGGCGATAGCGTCAATATCCTTGAGTTCGATGCCGGCTTCCTTGACGGCGGCTTCTGCTATCGGGGAAATCTTTTGTAGGTGTGCGCGTGCGGCAATTTCGGGAACGACACCGCCATAGAGGGCGTGTTCGTCAATTTGACTGTAGAGCGGATTCGAAAGGACTTTTACAGGATCGTCTTGCAGTACGGCACAGGCGGTTTCGTCACAGCTGGACTCAATTCCAAGCCAGATCATGGAGCAACCTCTTCAAGCGAGTCTGCGGGAGCGGCAGGCTTTGTTTCTTTTTTGCGGAGCGTTACCTTTTCGGGTTTCAACTGGATTGCCTTGATAGACATTTCGCGGTTGATTTGGGCCGGGAGCGAAAGCTTGACGGTCGGCGAAAGGCTGTCGGCGTCTTCGATGGCGAATCGGTTGAATTCCATCGCCAGTTCAATGTTGTGCGAGGTAATCGAATCAAGAACGGTTTCGCCGCCAGTAATTTCGACCGAAAGGGTCTTGGGTTCCAGAGAGTAAATGCTCCTGTCGAAAAATCCGATCAGGCTTACGGGTATGCTGTCGTATGTACGGGTGGCCATCTTCTGGATGTTCACCGTAATCTTGACCGAGGAATCGCTGGGCGAAACGAATGCCGGGAGCATGCTGAAATCCAGCGGAATCGTGAATTCCTGGCTTGCGCGCAGCGTGTCGTGGAAAGACGAATCGGTCGGAATATCGATAATGCGGGTGAGCGCGTTGCGGGCACCAGATACCAGCAGTTCTTCGGGTGTGATCGTGGGCTCGTCTGCAATCAGGTAGCCCTGTGCCGCCGTGAATGTCGCGATAGACTTGATAGGGACGTTTCTAGTGATGCGGGTATCGATATCAAGGTCGACAAACAGAAGCTGGTTTTCGGGTTCTACAAAGCGGATGTCGGGAAAGCCGGCGGCTACAAAGTTCTTGCTGTCCAGGTGAATGCGCTTTGCGCCCAGTTCGGCTTGCTGCAGGTCTACGACCATGGCGATGGAATTCTGCTTGGGGTCGCTTACCAGGTTGTTCAAACGGATCAAATCCCACGACTTGCCTTCGACCGTAATATGCAAACTATGCGGCGGTTTCGAGGCAATTGCCATGGTTTCGGGGAGTTTCACAAAGTTCAAAGGCACGTTCACCGAAAGCTGGAAATCCTTTTGCGAGATCACCAGGAACCAGAGGGCTATGCCAAATATCAGTGCGGTTATTTTTAGAACGATGTTTCCCATAGAACTCTCGAATGACTGCCTAAAATTTAGTTATAATTCACTCCGTGCTCGGACAACTTGGCTATTTAATATCGGAATCTTTTCGCGGAATGCGGCAGCACCGCACGGTGATTTTACCGTCGTTTGCCACCATATTCCTGTGTTCGCTGCTTTTGGCTGCTTCGTTTACCGCTTTCGGGGCGGTCATGCGCGTTCTTTCGATGGAAAAGAACCTGTATGCCATTGAAGCCTTTTTGCCGGAATCGGTCAGCGAAGATTCCCTGAAGGTGATTCAGAACCGCCTGGAACACACCAAGTTCGTGGATTCCGTGACCTTTGTGAGCGCCGATTCTGCCTTGGCCGATTTTCGCAGGCATTTTTCGGGCGAAATGCTCGACCTGGTCGAAGGGAACCCCATCCCGCCGTTTTTCAGGGTGACTCTTGATGAAGAGAACAAGAACCCCTCCACCCTTGTCGAGGTCAAGAACGCCCTTGCCCGCGAAGAAATCTTCGAAGAAATCCAGGCTCCGGTCGAATGGGTCGAAAAGATTGCTGCCTGGAAGTTCCGTATGATCTTCTGGCCTATTTGCATTAGCGTCTTGCTTCTGTTTACGTTGTCGCTTATTATATGCAACTCCGTCAGGCTTTCGCTTTTGTCTCGCAGGCTTCTTGTCGAAAACATGAAGTACGCTGGCGGCAGCCACTTCTTTATCGAGTTCCCGTTTGTGTTGCAGGGAGCCTTCCAGGGGTTGGTCGGCAGTGGCATTGCCGTGATTCTTTTGGCTATCGTGTTGAACTCGGTGGCAGATGCTTTCCCGATTGTAGCTGCAAATTTGGCTGGACTTGGAACGGGGTTGTTCCTGGTGGTTGTCTTAGTCACTGCCCTTTCGGGATATTTTAGTTTCCGCACGGTGCGCGAATTCCTTTCGATTAAGCGC
Source organism: Fibrobacter sp. UWOV1 (assembly GCF_900142495.1). Classification (NCBI taxonomy): domain Bacteria; kingdom Pseudomonadati; phylum Fibrobacterota; class Fibrobacteria; order Fibrobacterales; family Fibrobacteraceae; genus Fibrobacter; species Fibrobacter sp. UWOV1. The sequence continues at coordinate 35,985 of NZ_FRBA01000010.1, forward strand.
AATGAACAGGAATGATGATGCGTCTTGTCGTCTTGCTGTTTTGCTTGCTGCTTGGGCTTGGTGCTGAAAACGCCTATGCAAAGCCTGCCGCAAAAAACGCGAAGAGCGCGCCTGCTAAAACGGCGAACAAAAAAACGACGAAGGCTTCTGTAAAGGCTTCGTCGAAGAACGCCTCCAAGTCGGCGACCAAGAAGACGGATGCCCAGATTAGCGAACAGAAAAGCGCCCTCAAGAAGCTGGAGTCGGATCTTGCAAAAAAACGCCAGGAACTGGCCCTCCTCGAAACCGAAGAAAAAGGCGTGCTCAATACGATCTCGATTCTCGACCAGAACTTGAACCAGACCCGCACTTACCTCTCGGAACTCACCAAGAGCGAGGTCATGCTGGAACGGGCGCTTGTGCAACTGACGGCGGATATCGATTCCTTGGACCGTAAAATCGAGACTAGGCGCGAGGCCATGAAAAAGCGTATTCGCACGCTTTACATTAGCGGCCGCAACAGCGAAGCCCGTGTACTTTATAGCCTGCTTACTCAACAAGGCAACCCTGACCGCCAGGTGTATTGGGTGCACCACATTCTGAACCAGGACCAGCAAGAAGTCGAAACCTTACAACAGCTGGTGCAAGAACGTGACGAGAAAAAGCAAATGGAAAGCGACCACCTTTCTGACCTTAAGCAGATGCGTTCCAAGAAAGCTGCCGAAGAAAAGGGACTTGTCTCGCAGATGAGCGGACAAGAAAAAATGCTGCAAACCTTGAAGCATGACCAGAACATGCAGCGCCGTGCCCTCAAGGAATTCGAACAGAACCAGAAGACCATGCTTGCGCTTATCAAGAAGCTCGAAGAAAAACGCAAGAAAGAAATCGAGCAGGCGAAGAAGGACGAGGCCGCCCGCAAGGCAAAGGAAAAGGCCGACAAGGGCAAAAAGAAAGACACGAAGGCGCCGGCAAAGAAGGTGCAAAAACCGAAGGTCACGGTGGCCGAATCGGTAAAGGGTCCCAAGTGTACTCCGCTCAAGGGAAACATCATCAGCCAATACGGTTTGCAAGAACACCCGGTGCTTCACATTATGACTCGTAACCTGGGTGTCGAAATCCGCGGAAAACGGGGCGATGCAGTCCGTGCCGCGGCGGCAGGTTCTGTCGTCATGGTGGGCGAAATCGACGGTCGCGGTCCCTCGGTGATTATCGAACACGAGGGCGGAACTTACTCCGTTTATGGCCACCTCAAGTCAATTCGCGTGCAAGAGGGCAAAGAAGTGCGAAATTGCGAAGAAATTGGCGAAGTGGGCGATGTTGCATCGCTAAATGGAATTAAATTGTACTTCCAAGTGAGCGAGGGTACACAGACCGTGGACCCCTTGCAGTGGTTAAAGCAGAAATGATCGAATATACGTTAAATGGTCCCGCCTCTCAAGAACGCGCCCGCATCCGCTTGATGTCGGCGCTCCGCGAGAACCGCTTTCCGCAGGCGATTTTGATTGATGGCCCTGCCGGAATCGGCAAGAAAAGGCTCGCGATGGAAATCGCAAAGGCGCTCCAGTGTACCGATCCGAACATGCGCCCCTGCGGACATTGCTTTGGCTGCCGTATGGCCGACGACAGCGGTGCCACCGATGGCTGGGTCGTGCCCATGGAATCGGCCGAGGCCCACGCCCGCAGTTCCGACGACGTGTCTGCCGGCAGCAAGGCGAAGACGGTGGAAGACTTCAAGAAAGCCTACATCGAAGAAATCCAGAAGAACCCCTATCGCGTCGACGTGTTTTCGACTGGCGCCTTTATTTCGGTGGACTTGATGCGCATGATGACATCGAGCTTCGCCATGAAGGGCGACCGCGTGCGCACGGTGATTATTGCCGAAGCGGACCGCATGAACGAATCGGCGGCGAACGCCTTCCTCAAAACGCTTGAAGAAGTCCCGCCGAACACGTATTTTATTTTGACCACGAATTCCCGCGAAAAGATGCTCCAGACGATTCGTTCCCGCTGCCTGGCGCTCCACTTGTTGCCGCTCTCCGACGACGAGGTTCGGTCGGAAGTCTTGCGGGTCGCGGGCGAAGATTTTGATGAAACCTCTTTGACGGACGACGTCATTGGACTTGCGGTGGGTTCGCCGGGCAAGGCGCTGTACTATGCCGAACATGCGAAGGTCTGGTGCAAACTGGCCGCTGATTTTGTGGTGCATTCCCTGCGGGGAAACTACACCGACTTGTTTATGGAATTGAGCGAGTCTTCGCTGAGCGATGCCTACGAAGCGAACCGATTCCTGGAAGTGCTTTCGTTCTTGCTGGCCGACTTGTTGCGCGAGCAGGCGGGAGCGCACTTGCGTATGCCCGAAACCACGACCTCTGTCGGCCTCTCGAAATTTCCGCGGGTCGATGCGACGGCACTTGAACTTGCGCTTGTCGCTGTGCAAGAAACGATGTCTAGAATTGAGTCACGCCGTGTGACGGCGACCATGAGCTTGCAGAGCTTGTCGCTTAAACTGTTCGAGGGCTACAAGTAAATGGCTCTAGAAACGACAGACGTTGAACTGAACGAACGCTTGGCTTCGGCAATGTCGAAGAACTTGCGCATTCCCCATGTGGTGGCGCGCTTCTTAGTGTCTCGTGGCGTCTGTTCTGTGTCCGAGGCGCACCGCATGCTGTGCGGTAACGCGGGCGACGTGCTTGACCCGTTCTTGATGAAGGGAATGGAAGAGGCTGTTGCCTGGCTGCTGGATATTCGCGAAAAGCACGAAAAGGTTTTTGTTTTTGGCGACTACGATTTGGACGGCATGTCGGCCGTGACGCTCATGACGCGTGCCCTGGCCGAACTGGGCCTGGAATCGGATTGGAGACTGCCGAACCGCTTTGGCGATGGCTATGGGCTTTCGTCTTCGGCGGTCGAAGAAATGCGCGAGGCGGGCGCCCGCTACGTGATTACGGTAGACACCGGCATTACCGCGAACGCCGAGATTGCACTTGCCAAGAGCTATGGCATGTCAGTGCTGGTTATTGACCACCACCAGCCTTCGGGCGATGGACTCCCGGAATGCGATGTGCTTTTGGACCCGCACCAGGAAGGCGATACTTACCCGAATCCGGAACTTTGTGGCGTGGGCGTTTCGTACAAATTTGTATGCGCCCTGTATTCCAGACTTTCGATGCCCGAACCGACCAAGTTCCTGGACTTGGTGGCGCTCGGAACGCTTGCCGACTTGGTGTCTATGACGCCCGAGAACCGCGCCTTTACCAAGACTGGTCTCAGGTCTATTGAGCGCAGCCATTGGCCTGGCTTGCAAGAAATGTACAGCAACCTGATGAAGGGCCACGGCAGCGTGGGCGGCATCGATGTCATGTACAAGTTTGCGCCTCTCCTGAATGCGCCTGGCCGTATGGAACGTCCGGATCCGGCGCTCAAACTTTTGCTCAGCCCGAATATGGCGACCGCGAATGCCCTGATGGCGGAACTTCGCGAATGGAACAGCAAACGCAAACAGAAAGAAGCCGAAATTACTGAGATGGCGCAGGCCCAGATGGCGGCCATGTATGGCGACAAGCTCCCGACGGTGATTGTAGTTGCCGGCAACGACTGGCACGTGGGCGTTATCGGCATTGTGGCGGCAAAGCTGGCACAGGAATACCACCGCCCGACAGCAGTGCTTTCGATTCAAGACGGCATGGCGCATGCGAGTGCGCGCGCGGTGCCGGGCTTCAACTGGCATAAGGCCTTGTTCGAATCGCGCGAATTGTTTGATCGCTGGGGAGGACATGCCAATGCGGCTGGCTTCTCGCTTCCGGCCGACAAAATCGACGAACTCCGCAAACGCCTGGAAGTTTCTGCGGCAAACCAGAATTATACCGGCACCGAGGAATGCGAAGGCGAGACGGCTCCTTGTTCGTATGATATTTGCATCTCGCTCAATGAATTGATTGTCGAGGCTTCGCAGTACATGACGCCGAGCGATTACGGCTCCGGCAATGGGGCGAACAATGGCCAACTGATTTCGATCCTTGATTTTATCGACCTGCTTGAACCCTTCAGCGGGAATTTCCCGTACCCGACTTTCCGTGCCGACAACGTGAAAATCCATAGACTTCGTGAACTCAAGGGCGGACACTTGCAGATGGATATTTCGCAGGCGGGCAGCCGCGTGTATCCGGCTATTGGTTTTGGACTGCGTAAGTTCAAGAGCTTGCTCAGCAAGCCCGTGTCGGTGATTTTCGAGCCCACTTGGAATTACTTTAACGACCGCAAGTCTTTGCAACTTTGCGTCAAGGCAATCGAGCCTTACATTGAACCCGACACCGTAAACGACTAGGATAACTTTAAATGCGCAACTTGCCGATTTATTTCATGGTTCTGGTTTTTGCGGGAATGCTGTTCGCGCTCTCGAAGGTGCATATCTACACGCCGGTGGTTCTTCCGGCAGAACCGGAGCCCGCTCCTGTGGAACAGGAAGGCTTTACGGGGCGCGTAATCATGCCTTCGCTAGACGATATCTATGTGCTGGAGAATACGGCTGGCCGAGATCTCGTGCAGTTTGCAAGGTTCCTGAAGGGCCGCGCCGCAGGCCTCCATTATGCCTCGGCCGCCTACTTTAAGGCAAACCAGAAGAACTTGAAAAAGGATTCGCCCCATGCGATTATGGGGATCAAGTTGACCCTTGATTCCTTGGGTACTTCTTCGCCCGAAATCCTTTTTACCAATGTACACGACAACAACTTTAAAGGCCTGGTGCTTTCGCAAATCCAGACCTATTGGCGTTATCCGCGTAGTGAAAGCGGACGCTTTGTCGTTTGGTTCCCAATCGCTTGGGAAACCGAATATTGATTTAGAATTCCGAGCGCAGACTCAATTTATTTGCTCTTAAGTATTGCGAGCAGTTCGGCGGTGCGCTTCTCGATCAAGATGAAGGCTTCGAACATGCGAGCTTCGCGCCACTTCACCAAGTACTTGGCCTTCCATTCTTCGGCCACCTCTTCGGGGTCTTCGTGGTGCGATTCGTTTCTGTACCATTCTTCTTTCTTGATTTCGCGAATCATGTCGCCCATTTCGGCGGCAGGCTGCAAGGACCCTTTGCAGAGCAAGAGGGCGCGCAGGTTGTCAAGCAAAATTTCGTCGGACGGATTGTCGGAATCGTCGCGGGCGCAATCCCAAATTTCGCCGCGGTGGCGTTCCGTCCAGCCCATCAGGTGCTTTTCGGTTCTCTGGAGTTCACCCTTGGCGAGCTTTTCTTCGACGGCTTCGCGCGGGTAATAGATGCTGTTCGGGTAGAATTCGATCATAAGGAGCTCCCTGATTTAGCCTTTAATGCCCGGGGCGGGACTTGAACCCGCACGAGGTTGCCCTCAAGGGATTTTAAGTCCCCAGTGTCTACCATTCCACCACCCGGGCTCGGGCGTGCCACAAATATATAAAAAGTAGACAGTCGATAGTAGGCAGTGGCTAGGATTTAGCTAAAAAAACGTCATTGCGAGGAGTCTGTAAGGCGACGAAGCAATCCAAATATGAATGTATTTTGTTGTTGTTTTCTACATTAATGGTATGAGATTTTTTGTAATTCTGGTTGCTATTTGTATTGTCCCTCTTTTTGCCTATGATGGCGACATGGACACTTATCATGAATTCAAGGAAGACCTTTCGCTTGCCCGTGACGGTTATATCGCATGCTTGAACATGGCCATGGAATCCGCCAACGAAAGCACCGAAGGCTCGCTGGAAGGCTGGTTCAACTTGCGTGACAAGGGTGGCGCCCGCTCCTGGATGCAGCTGGATTTCGAAGCGCCTACGTTCAAGTTCCTCAAGATGGAAGAAGTTCCTTACGGCTTCAAGCTCAAGGGCTCACACGGCGCCTACAAAATCGATGTAGAAATCCGCGTCGTTACCCGCGACACCGACATCTTCTACGATGTCAAGTACAATAAGGCGAGCAACGCCGCCGGCAAGGAAATCTTCGGCGAAGTATTCCGCAACGACCGCGTCGTCTTCTACGACGAAAGTTCGCCCTGCAAGCGCAAGGCCGTCACCTGCATCAACGAATATTCCCGCGGCACCATGGGTAAATAAAAAAGGAACCCTTGCGGGTTCCTTCGGAAATCTAGTTCTGTTCAGCGGGATTCTGTTTGGATGTTAAGTCGAACATCTCATCGATCGTATACTTGTTCCCGTCATCACATTTTAGTTTGAATTCGTTGGTCCAATTGTCGTACATCGCTCCGTAGGCTTTCACTGTGTCGAGCTTGGTTTCGTAAGCATCTTTACAGTTGAGGATTGTCTTATCAGCCAACTTGTATTTATGGGGATATTCCGTGCTTGCTTCGGCTTCTTCAGCCTGCTTAATGAAGTATTCTTTTGCGGGAGGACACGGATTGTTGGCATCTCTTACTGTTGGTGCACATTGCTCAATGGTATCTCCGACTAAATCGAAAGATTTTGTTGAGGCTGCCGCCATCTTTTTGAAATAAACCATTCCGTTATCGCATTTGAATATGGAATCTTCTCGGGCGGGGATGGCGCACGTTTGGGGAGGAACGCCATAGAGAGCCTCGTTATCAGCGAGTTCAGACACGACGGTCTTTAAGCTTGGTCGGTAAGATTGACAAGGTGATGGAACATAGAATGTCGAGTCCTTGCAATGAACCGATGGGTGCAACCCTAACGTGTACGGGTAATCGGGGTTGAAATAAGATGAACTGCTGGGTTCTTCGCTTGAAGACGAAGCCGGTTCCTGAATGTCTGGGTTAGCCGGTTGTTCCTCGGAACTGCTAGAAGGAGTCTCGGTTTGCGATTCAGAACTACTTGAAACTTCGTTAGAAGCGTTCGTTTCCGGATCGGGAACAGGGGCTACGGAGCTGCTAGAATCGTTGTCGCATGCCGCCCAAAAAAGGGATGCTATGCACAGGGCTAGTTTGCGTTTGCATTTTCGAATAGACATGATTGTTCTCCTTTTTTGTTGACTATAAATATATACAAAAAAAAGAGAACAGTACAATTTATTTGCAACGTTGTTGTGGACAAATTGTAAAAAAAAGGAACCCTCGCGGGTTCCTTTTTAATTCGGAATTTTGATTTCGGATTTTAGAATTTGAATAATCGCGGCGTAGCCGCCAAATTAAACAATTCTGAACTCCGAATTCCGAAATCGTAATTATGTTAATCGTTTATTTAACGATTAACATAGATTCGTCCCAAGCTTCTCGTGAGACTCCACACCTATGGTGCGGGAGGAGGGCTTTATGCCCTCCGTTCGTCGAACAATAGAATTTCAGAATGCATTGCCAAGGCTCTTGCAATGGCGACTTCGCTGCCGTATTTACGGAACTGTTCATTTTTTCTTGATTCTAGTCCTTTATGCAACGGATGGACATACCGTAAGTTTTTGAAACTTCAGCTCCATCGACTTTTTGATTTGATGCGCTAAAACTTATCTGAAAAGCATTTCGACTATCGCCGCCTGGGGTCGATGTCCAGAAATAAGCTCCGAATCCAGAAGTCCTGATTTCTCGAAGCGTCTTGTTTTTCCATTCTGCAAGATTCGATGGTATAATCGTGAATTGATAATAATCCTCTCCATTGCCGTTAAATCCCCAACCATTTTTAGACTTCAATAAAAGTCCGCAGTCCACCTTGTTAGGAGATTCGCACTTTAATGCAGAGAACAAAGTTTTCCATTCGAACAAGCTGGGCAAATGCCACCCCGTCGGACAAACCCCGCGAACCTTTTCCGATAAGTCGCATTTTCCCGAAAAGCTGCAACCGCGTCCCCCGTCACTAAAGAGTGCTGCGGAATCTACGGCGGCAGGCCATGTGTAATAACGTCCGTAAACCTCACCAGTGTCAGAAATATCCTTATGGCTGACGGAACCGTATATAGACAAGGTGTCGCCCACTTGGTAATTGTAGTTCAGATTTTCCGCCATCCAAGTTTGATCCGCGATTTTTACAGTTCTATAAGTCTGGCCATCTCGTTCGTCGGTCAATGTCCCGTGAACCACGGTTGATGTGTCCACACCGGGTATGTATTTGCTGACATCTTCTACATGGGTGTAGCCTTTTATGCAGCGGATATGCATTGCCATGGTATTTCCAGGATACACCCCGTCGTTATTAAAGCTGAAATACCATCCCTTGGTATCAGGGTTTGTACTCCAAAAGGCCGTGTGATAGTGCAGAATCTTAGCGTCGGTGCCAGATGGTGTCACAGAAAAACCGTAATCGTCTGTTCCGTTTCCGTTAAAATTCCATCCGATTCGGGACTTCAATTTTTTCCCTGCGACATTCGCTCCGCCAGCAGTTTTAAATAGAGCGTTCCAATCGTCATTATTGGGGAGCCGCCATCCTTCTGGACATATTCCGCGGACTTGCGAATTCGGAGAACACTTGCTTGCAGAGCATCCCTTTCCGTCGTTACCGAAAACAGCTGCGGAATCCATTGCGGCGGCATAAGAATATAAGCGTCCAAAAACATTACATGTCTGCACGGGCTCGGTCTGAGGGTCGTATGTGTTTGAAACGGACAGGCAAGCTCTATTTGACTCGAAAAGGGTGTCTATGGCGTAGGCGTAGTTTAGGTTTTCTGCCATCCAAGTCTGTTCCCCGACTTGTACAGTCCTATAAGTTTGACCATCGCGTTCATCGGTGAGATTTCCATACTCGATACTTGGATTAAAGAAATCATCTTTGGTTTCTCCACTCCAAAATGGAAAATCCTCAGGATTCACCTTTGGACCATCTTCTCCATCTTCTTCGTCCTTTACGCAGCGGACCTGATTTCCTTCACTCCCAAAGTCAGAGGCGGTTGCGCCCCAATAATAGTGATAATCTGAGCCACTGAAAATGATGCTGTTGTCGTTGTAACCATTATACGAGTAAACTCCACTTGCCAGTAATGTTGCATAACCACATTTCTGACTAGAAAGCGGTGCTAAGGAGAACCCCAAAGTATCCATGCCATTGTTGCCTTCTGACCAACCAAACTTGGATTTTAGCATTATCGCATCCACCTGGTCATTTTTTCCCGAAGCAAAAAGCAGTTCATGTAATTCCGAAACAGATGGTATATGCCAGCCTTCGGGACAAATACTATCCCAAACACGGTACAGCCTTCCGTAAATTTCACAATTTTCATCTTGTTTGTCGGCACAGTATGAACCCTGCTGAGCGTAATTCAGGTTCTCTGCCATCCAGGTTTGCTTGCTAATTTTGACGGTCTTGTAAACTCGGCCATCGCGTTCGTCAATCAATTCGCCGTATTCAATATTTGGGTTCAAAAACTGCGATTTGGATTTTACTTCGGGACATCTTGTCACTCCATTGGCGTAGGCATCCTCTTTACTTGAGGAGGATACTGCAATCTCTTCGGTGCTGCTCAAAGAACCTGTTTCGTCAGGCCCGCTGCTAGAGTCGTCGCAGGCAGAGAATAGGGGTAATGTAGCGAGAGCCGTCGCGGCGAGAAGATGAGCCTTTTTGCGCATAAGATTGCCTCCACCATCAAGTATAACTAATTACCTCCTCTAAATCTACATTCCCAAACAAGGAAACCCTGGAAAATTCCCATGAAAAATGCTTCATACAAAAAAAGGAACCATTTCGGGTTCCCTTTCTATAATTTTTCTCAAAGCAGCATAGCTGCGACCTCATCGCTCAAAGCGACTGTAGGTCGCGTGCTCATACCTACTTGATGATCAACATACTGTCATCCCACGCTTCGTGCTTTTCGAGACCGAGGAGGTTGGCCGTCGTCGCAGCGATGTTCGAAAGACCCCAGTCGCCTTCCTTGAGGCCGAGCTTGCCGCCCGTTACGTTGTCGTAAAGGATGCAGGGCACCTTGTTGAGCGTGTGGCTGGTCTTGGCCTTGAAGGTACCGTCCTTGTTGACCTTCGGCATGCCGGTCTTCTTATCGATTTCGTACATTTCGTCGGCGTTACCATGGTCAGCCGTGATGATGGCGACACCACCGAGGGCGTCGATCACCGGGAGCAGGCGTGCAAGTCCGATATCCACAGCTTCGATAGCCATCGTGGCAGCGCGGAAGGAACCGGTGTGGCCCACCATGTCGCCGTTCGGGAAGTTGCAGCGGAGCGTCTGGTACTTGCCGCTCTTCAAGGCTTCGATCATGGCGTCGGTAATTTCGGCGGCCTTCATCCACGGGCGCTGTTCGAACGGAACAACGTCAGATTCAATTTCCAGGTAGGTTTCGCCGTCAAACTTGCTGGAACGGTTACCATTCCAGAAGTAGGTCACGTGGCCGTATTTCTGCGTTTCGGAGCAGGCAAACTGCTTCACGCCCGTTTCGGAAAGCCATTCGCCGCTGGTTTCCTTGATGGCCGGAGGCGGCACCAAGAAGCGGTTTGGGAGCTTGAGGTCGCCGTCGTACTGGAGCATGCCGGCGTAGCACACATGCGGGAAGCGCTTGCGGTCAAATTCGTTGAAGGATTCTTCTTCGAAGGCGCGGGTGATTTCGATGGCGCGGTCGCCACGGAAGTTGAAGAACACCACGGAGTCGCCGTCGTTGATGGTTCCGACCGGAGCGCCGTCCTTTGCAATCACGAACGGGGGCAGGTCCTGGTCAATGGCCTTGGTTTCGCCACGGAGCGTTTCGATAGCCTGCGTGGCGTTGTCGAAGTAGCGGCCTTCGCCGAGCACGTGGGTCTTCCAGCCGAGCTCCACCATCTTCCAGTTGGCGTTGTAACGGTCCATGGTAATCTGCATACGGCCACCGCCGCTAGCAATGCAGACGTCGAATTCCGGGCTGCGGAGTTCGTCGAGGAACTTTTCGAACGGGCCAACGTAATCGAGAGCGGAAGTTTCCGGCACGTCACGACCGTCGAGCAAGATGTGTACGCGGACCTTCTTCAGGCCTTCCTTCTTGGCCTGGGCAACCATGGCCTTCAGGTGAGAAATGTTGGAGTGAACGTTACCGTCGCTGAAGAGGCCGATGAAGTGGAGAACGGTATTCTTTTCACGGGCGTTGCCGGCGATTTCCTTCCAGGCATCGCGACCGAAGATGTCGCCGGAGACGATGGCGTCTTGCACGAGGGCGGCACCCTGGTTGTACACCTGGCCGGCACCGATGGCGTTGTGGCCCACTTCGGAGTTACCCATGTCTTCGTTGGTCGGCATACCCACGGCGCGGCCGTGAGCCTTCAGGAGCACGTTCGGGTACATCTTGAAGAGGTTGTCGAGAGTCGGGGTGCGGGCAGCCTTGATGGCGTTGCCTTCGACTTTATCGGTGATACCAAAACCATCCATCACGATGGTTACGACCGGTCCCTTGATGCCGGGGAAATTGGAAAGCTTCTTGAGCATATTTACTCCTGTTAAATTACGGGCGTAAAGATAGAAAATCTACCGAGTAAATAAAAAAGCCCTCCCACGGGGGGAGGGCTTAAACTTGGTTTTAGACCAGATTACTGGACTCTGTAGAGCTTCACCTTGAAGGTGTAGTCGCCGTTGTTGCCTTCGGTCGTTTCGGTAATTGCGAAAGCGTAGAAACCAACGCCCGTTTCGGTGCTGTAGCCCGGGGCCAGAGCGACATAGATCTGGTTGGAGTTTTCAATCATCAAGGAGAGTTCGTTGCCAGGAGTCTTGAACTTGAAGTCGCTCACGTAGGCGGCTGCCGGAGAACGGTCTGCGTTCATGTCTTCGGGCCACATATCCACTTCGTAGTCGTCCGTGTACGGCGGAAGGTCGCCATTGGTAATCGGAGCGAGCGAAACGGTTGTACTCGTAGCGCTGAGTTCCGGATTGCCGTCAACCTTTGCCTTGGAGAAGATGATGTCGGCAGGAGAGCCGGCCGGAGCTGCAGTGCAGGTGGCGAGGCTCAGGCCTGGATTCACGTTCGTGGAGAGTTCGACCTGGCAGGAAGTCATGGCGACTTCGGCCTTTACCGGCTGCTGAGAAGTCGTGTCTTCGGTGCGGCAGTATTCAGCTGCTTCACGTTCGAACGGAATAACTTCAGTTCTCTGGTAATCCTTGGTGCCGTCGTTAGCCGTCACGGTAACGATCAAACTGTACATGCCGCATTCGGTGAATCCCGGATCCTGCAAATTGACGGACACGTAGGCGGAATTCATGGAATTCAGGTCAATGGCGTTCTGCGTGGGGAAGAGAATCTGGTTGGAGCTGACAGCCACACCAACGTTAACCATGTTGTTCACGTCAACACCCTTACCGACCTTATAGTCAATGCCGGTGAAGGCCGTATTGAAGACGCTGTCCATGACGGTAGAGTCGCCGACAAAGTCCAAACCGAATTGGCCTTTGAAGCGCACGTCATCGCCAGAAATTCTGGAGGTGAATTCTGTGACAGTGATGTTGGCGTCTTTCTGGGTCGGAATTTCAATCTTTCCGCCCGGCTGGTTCGGATCGGGTTCTGTAGAAGACTTGCTATCGCTTCCGCAAGCAATGAGACCGAATGCGCCAATAGCGAAAACGGAACTCAGGATAAGTTTCTTTGCAAAAATCATGATTTTTCCTCATTAATTGTTTTTCTGCCCTTGAAAATAAACAAAAATGGGCTGAAATGCAATCAAAAAAGTGTAAATTTAAGCTAAAATGATGCGAAAAACACGCGTTTTTGCGTAAAAAAGCGGATTTTCGTGATAAAAATCTATTCCATACCGCGGATAATGTCGCGAAGCCGCGCCGCTTCCTCGAAATCGAGGCGCGCGGCGGCCTCTTTCATTTGACGTTCCAGGTCTTCTAGCGAACTTGTCCCGGACTTGTCATGCCGCACTTGATGACAATAGCCACTTGCAGCTTTGCTGCTTAGTGGATATGATCCTCGGAACGGGGACGGCATCTCCGTTCCCTTACCGGAGTTTTTCTTCCGTTTGGTCTTGCTGCTCGGCTGCAGCGGTTCCATCGGGCGAATGCCGAGGCTTTCTTCGTCATCCTCGTCATCAATTCCGAATTCCGAATTCTGAACTCCGAATTCTTCTTCCAGCGGGTCGTTGATCCTCAGGTCGTCTTCCAGCTTGCGGGTCACGGACTTCGGCGTGATGCCGTGTTCCTTGTTGAATTCTTCTTGCACGCTGCGGCGGCGGGCGGTTTCGGTGATGGCCTTTTCCAGGCTGTCGGTCATGTTGTCTGCGAAGAGCAATACGGTGCCGTTCACGTTGCGGCTTGCGCGGCCCATGGTCTGGATGAGGCTGCGGTAGTTGCGCAAGAAACCTTCCTTGTCGGCATCGAGAATGGCCACCATGCTCACTTCGGGCAGGTCCAGACCTTCGCGCAGCAGGTTGATACCCACGAGTACGTCGAATTCACCGGTGCGGAGTCCGCGAATCAGTTCGTGGCGTTCCAGCGTCTTGATATCGCTGTGCAGGTAGCGCGCGCGGATGCCTGCTTCTACAAAGAAGTCGGTGAGGTCCTGCGCCATCTTCTTGGTGAGGGTCGTCACCAGCACGCGGTCGCCGTTCTTGACGACTTCCTCGATGCGGTACAGGAGCACGTCCATCTGGCCCTTGATGGGGAACATCTCGATTTTCGGGTCCAGAAGTCCGGTGGGTCTGTTAATTTGTTCGGTAACGACGCCGCCGGTCTTGGTAAGTTCGTAATCGCCGGGAGTTGCAGACACGAAAAGCACCTGCTTCGGGTACATGTACTCGAATTCGGCGAAGTTCATCGGACGGTTGTCGAGGGCACAGGGGAGGCGGAATCCGTACTGCACGAGCGTTGTCTTGCGGGATTTGTCGCCCTCGGCCATGCCGCCCACCTGCGGAATGCTTACGTGCGATTCGTCCACCATCAGGAGCCAGTCATCGCCGAAGTAGTCGATGAGCGTGAATGGGCGCGTACCCGGCGCGCGGTTCTCGATAATGCGGGAATAGTTTTCGATGCCGCTGCACATGCCGGTCTCGCGAATCATTTCCATGTCGTATCGAGTGCGGCTGCTGAGTCGGGCCGATTCCAGCACCTTGCCTTCTTTGTCCAGTTCCGCGAGGCGCTCGGTCAGTTCCACCTGCATGCGCTGCAAAATGCCCGCGCGGCCTTCTTCTTTAGTCACGAAGTGCTTCGCCGGAGCGATGGTCATTTCGTCCATTTCCTGAGTAATTTCGCCGGTAATGATGTTGAAGCGAACGAGCCTGTCCACTTCGTCGCCGAAAAGTTCGATGCGGAGTCCCTCTTCGTCGTAGCTCGGGTGAATTTCAATTACGTCGCCGTGTACGCGGAAACTGCCGCGTTCCAGGCTAAAGTCATTTCTCGTGTATTGGATTCGCACCAGGTCGTGCAGAATCTTGTCGCGGTCGTAAACGTCACCCTTTTTGATGCGAACCATCAAGTCGAAATATTCGCTCGGGCTACCCAAACCGTAAATGCAGCTCACGGAGGCGACGATAATCACGTCTCGGCGGGTCAATAGATTCGCGGTCGCACGCAGGCGGAGTTTGTCAATCTCGTCGTTGATGCTGGCGTCTTTCTCGATGAAGGTGTCCGTGTGCGGGATGTACGCTTCGGGCTGGAAATAGTCGTAATAGCTCACGAAGTATTCCACCGCATTGTGCGGGAAGAATGCCTTGAATTCCTGGTAGAGTTGCGCCGCAAGCGTCTTGTTGTGCGTCAAAATCAGCGTCGGCTTGCCCACGTTCTTGATGACGTTTGCCATCGTGAACGTCTTGCCGGAACCTGTCACGCCAAGCAGCGTCTGGAACTGTTCACCGTGCTTGAAACCTTCGGTGAGCTCTTCAATGGCCTTCGGCTGGTCGCCCGCTGCCCCATAGGGGCTCACGAGTTCGAAGTTCGCGCGTGTCGGCGACTGGAACTGCTTTAACTTTCCCGGCAAACTTTTTTCGGGCGGTAGCGGTTTCGCTATCGGTTTCGCATACGGGTCAGGTGTAATTGTCTTGCGTGCGCGAGCCATGTTAGTTCGGAATTCGGATTTTGGAATTCGGAGTGAAAAATGAATAATGAAAAATTAGCAATTAATAAAAGGCTTGTTTTTAATTTTATATTTGGTTCGCTATGGAATTGTTGAAAAAAATAGGATTGCTCTTAATGGTATTCGTGGCGCTTGTGGCCGCGGCAACGGAGGAGGCGTCCGAAGACGATTTCCAGCGGTATTCCGTGGTCCCGATTCTGGGCTATACCGAAGAGACGGAATTCCAGATCGGAGTGATGGCTCTGCTGTTTTTGCGCCCCGACGAACCGAACGGCAACGTCCCCGAAATCGGCCTTACGGCGTATGGTTCGACGCGCGGTCAGTTGCAGTTGCAATTGGAACCGTATTATTATTTATTCCATGACCAGGTGAGTATTTGGGGACTCCTCAAGTACCAGGATTGGGTCGCTGGCTATTACGGTCGCGGTAACGATCCCGACATTGATGTCTTCACCAATTTCAACCGCAAAAAATTCCAGTACGGCACGCGAATCGAGTCTAGAATCGGACTTCCGAAGGCGTTCAAGTACGGGGTCGAAGTCCATGCGGAATACACCGAAATCGATTTTGAAGTCGGTAAAATCAAGGATCTGCCCGACACCCATTCCGGCTGGCGTAATGGCGCGGGCTATTTGTTGGGGATTGACACCCGCGACAACATCAACTGGACGCGTCACGGCTTTTTGGCCCAGTGGCAGCAGATGTTCTATAGCGACCGCCTGGGCGACTACACGTTTGACGTGGAATCGCTTGATTTGCGCGGGTATTCCAGCGTATCAAAAACAACGACGATGGCGTTTGGCATGTTGTGGCAGCGCGCAGACGGCGATGTGCCTTTCGACATGCTGGCCGGCCCCGATGGCATTTGCCGATTCCGCGGTGTAGAAAGCCTGTATTTTGGTGACAACCAGGCGGTAATCATGCAGGCCGAAGTCCGTCAGTTTATTTGGTGGCGCCTGGGGAGTCATGTGTTTTTCGAAGGCGGAAAATCGGGTCGCTATTTCAGCGAGCTAGTCCGTAATGATTGGCACCGTTCCGTTGGCGCAGGTGCACTCCTCGGCTTGAATTTAAAGCAGAACTTGTTTGCGCGAGCCGATTTTTCTTGGGTCGATTTTGACCATTTAGGCCTGTCCTTCTACGTCCGTCAAGCATTTTAGCGCGAAAAAGCCAGAAAACGCCTAAATGTGTGCATTTCGTCCCTAATTTAGGGCTATATGTCGCTTTTGTAATAATTTTGACAACCCATTTGTTGTTTTTTTCTATCTTTGTCTCAAAAAAGTTACGAGGTATAATATGAACGAAATGAAAGAAAAACTCAAGGCCTTCTTTATGTCTGATCTCGGCGTCGATGGCGACGTGCTCCAGTTCGATACTCCGCTTTTTGGCGAAGAAATTGGCCTTGATTCTGTGGATTCCCTTGAAATTATTTCCTTTGTGGATTCCAATTTTGGCGTGTCCATGACAGGCGTTGCCAAGGAAAACTTCCAGAGCATCGATACAATCGCAGCTTACATCGAATCCCACAAGGCCTAAAGAATTTAGCCGGGGATCCGTTCTCGGCTTTTTTTGTTTTTCTCGCATCCTGGAGCTTGGCAATAGGATGCATCTCTCTTTGGAATAACTATGACCCCCAATGACAAGCGTTGTGTAGTTACAGGTTTAGGCGTCATTTGTGCCGTCGGTAACAATGTCGAAGAAACTTGGAAGAGTGCCCTGGAATCGGTTTCCGGCATTCATAAGACCACTTCTGTTGATACAGTGAACTGCTATGCGGACTTGGCAGCCGAAGTCAAGTGCGATACCCTCGATGAAATTGACGCTCCCGAAGAAAAGGACCGCGTCTCGAAACTTTGCATCAAGGCTGCAAACGAAGCTTTGGCCGATGCAGGCCTCAAAAACTTTAACGACGACCAACGTGTGAGCGTGGTTATCGGAAGTTGCGTGGGTGGCGTTCTTTCGATTGAGCAGTATCATCAACATGGTCGCAACGCTTCTGAAATCGCCAAGATGCCGATTGCATCTATTGCGTCTCAGGTGGCTGAAACTTGTGGTGCTGGGGGCATTGTCACGAATGTGGCGAATGCTTGTGCCGCGGGCACGATTTCGATTGCGGTGGCTTGCGACTTGATTCGCGCCGGCAAGGCCGATGTCGTAATCGCAGGCGGTGCCGATTCTTTTGCCTCGGTGCCTTATTCCGGATTCCTTTCTTTGCATGCTCTTGATGAAAACGGATGCTCTCCG
Organism: Fibrobacter sp. UWOV1; assembly: GCF_900142495.1. Lineage (NCBI taxonomy): Bacteria > Pseudomonadati > Fibrobacterota > Fibrobacteria > Fibrobacterales > Fibrobacteraceae > Fibrobacter > Fibrobacter sp. UWOV1. The sequence continues at coordinate 53,092 of NZ_FRBA01000010.1, forward strand.
TTCAACCGCTGCAATGGAATTACGCTTGGCGAAGGTGCTGGCATTGTGATTGTGGAATCTTACGAGCATGCGCAAAAGCGTGCTGCCAAGCGGTACTGCGAAGTGCTCGGCTCTGGCGTCACAAGCGATGCAAACCACATTACCGCACCGCGCGAAGATGGCCTTTGCCTTAAGGAAGCGATCAACCGCTCTGTCAAGAATTCCGGCATTGCCAAAACCGACATCGGCTATATCAATGCCCACGGTACGGGTACGGGCAAGAACGATAACGCCGAAATGACCGCATTCAAGGCCTACTTTGGCGAAGAAAACCCGACTGTGAGTGTTAGTTCTACCAAGGTGCTTACAGGCCATTGCCTGGGTGCTGCCGGTGCGATTGAAGCCGTGTTCAGCATCAAGGCCCTGACCACCGATACAGTGCTTCCCACCTTCCCGTATAGCGAAGAACAGTCCGCCGCCCTCAAGGAAAAAGTGGGTGACATGGACTTTGTGCAGAACAAGGCCCGCCATAAGGACTTGAAGTGCGTGCTGAGCAATAACGTTGCCTTCGGCGGTACGAATGCCGCAATCGTCTTCTCGAAGGAAGCGGGTAACGTGTCTGCCCAGAGTGCAGCAGGCAAGAAGATTGCCGTGACAGGTCTTGGAATTGTATCGCCGCTCGGCAACAGCAAGACCGCTTACGTCGAAGCCGTGAAGGCCGGCAAGAAGCCCGAGTCCGCCTCAGTGCGTTCTACGATTGCCTTGGATGACTATAAGGAACTTGGCATTAAGATGGCGTTCTATCGCAAGCTCGATAACTTGGGCCAGCTCCAGACCGTGTCCGGCATGCGTGCGCTGCAAGATGCGAACTTCAAAGTGTCTGACGAAAATGCTATGGATATCGGCATTATCGTGGGTACCAGCGAAGGCGGTCTCGGCGCCACTTACGATTTTGAAGAACTGATCGCAGAACTCGGCAATGCCGGCGGTTCCGCCTTCAAGTTTCCGCACACCGTTTACAATGCGGCTGGCGGTTACCTCTCTATTTGTTCGGGCATCAAGGGTTACGGGGTAACCATTACCAGCGGTCCGCTTTCGGGCCTCGATAGCATCGGCTACTCCATGAACGTGATTCACGACGGTCAGGAACAGGCCATGATGGCTACCGGTACCGACGAAAACCTGCCGATTATTACGGAATTTGCCCAAAAGCTTGGCGTGGCCGCAAACGATGTAGTCGCTCCTTACGCAAATGCCGAAGGCTTTGTGGTGGGTGACGGTTCCGTGTCGATTCTGCTCGAAGAGGAAGAATACGCCAAGGCCCGCGGTGCCAAGGTTTACTGCTACGCTCTCGGATTCGGCCATGGCCGCAAGAATGTGAAGTTCGGTAAGCTCGCCGGTTCTGACGAAGCCTTGGACAAGGCCATTGCCGATGCCCTGGCCGATGCCGGTATTTCTGCTAACGAAATTGATGCGGTTTGCGGTTTTGCCAACGGCTGCAAGCGAATCGACGATATCGAGAAGGGCGCTCTCAAGCGCGTGTTTGGCGAAAAGCTTGCCGCGATGCCGCTCTTCGAAGTCAAGGAACGCACCGGTGAAGGCCGTGCGGGGTCTGCAGCCCTTGCCGCTGCCGAAGCCGCTCTCCTTTTGAGCGGTGAACTTGCAAACGATAACGCATACTTTGTGGCGGCAGACGGTTCTGTCTCGGCAAAGACGGTCGAATCGGCAAATCTCAAGAAAATTTTGGTTATCTCCTTTGCGACGGGCGGTTCTTACAGCGCAGTCGTGTTCGGAAAATAGTGTTTAGGTAGAAGGAGCTTGAATATGAAAGTTGCTTTGGTAACAGGTGCTTCTAAGGGAATTGGCAAGGCTTGTGCCTTGCGCCTTGCTCGCGATGGCTATACTGTCGTGGTGAACTACTCCAGTTCCGACGAGGCTGCTCAGCAGACTTTGGACCAGATTAAGGCCGAAGGTGGTGACGGCATGATTTACAAGGCGAATGTCGCCGACCTTTCTCAGGTGAAAGTCATGGTTCGCGAAGTCTTCAAGGCTTACGGTCGCATTGACGTGCTCGTGAACAACGCAGGCATCGTGCGCGACGAATACCTGATGATGATGAATCCGGAAACCTTGGACAAGTGCTTCGACCTGAACGTGAAGGGTTATTTCTACTGCGCACAGCAGGTGGCCGTGAAAATGTACAAGCAGAAGTCCGGCGTGATCATTAACATGAGTTCCGTGTCTTCGAAGTTCGCTCTCGCGGGTCAGGCTGTTTACAGCGCTACGAAGGGTGCCGTGAATTCCTTGACCCAGACGCTTGCCAAGGAACTGGGCGGTTTCGGTATTCGCGTGAATGCCGTGGCTCCGGGCTTTATCGCTACCGAAATGATTGAAGCGATTCCCGAAGAAACCCGTAAGGGCTATCTCGAAAAGATTCCTCTGAAGCGCTTTGGCTCTGCCGACGAAGTCGCCAACATTGTTTCTGCCTTGGCTTCTGACCAGTTCGCCTATGTGACCGGCCAGGTGTTTGTGCTTGACGGAGGTCTTTCTCTATGATGAACATTTACGAAATCAGCGAAAAGATTGCTCAGCGTCCGCCGTTCCAGATGATCGAACGTGTCACGGAACTTACGCCGAACGAGTCTGCCGTGGGCATCAAGAACGTGAGCGTGAATGAGCCTTACTTTACGGGACATTTTCCTGGAACCCCGATTATGCCGGGCGTGCTCATTGTGGAAAGCTGCGCCCAGCTCTGCTCGCTTGTGATTGAAAAGCCTGCCGAAGATTTGGAAAAGAACCTTTATGTGCTTTTGAAGATTGACGGATTCAAGTTCGTGAAACCGGTGATTCCGGGTGACCAGCTTGAAATTTCCGTGAAGAAGACAAAAGAAGGTGGCGTGTTGGTCGGTTTTGACTGCATCGTGAAAGTGAACGGCAACGTTCATGCCAAGGGCGCTCTGACCTTCACCAGCATCCCGAAGGAAAGTTTAGGAAAGTAATGGCTAGTGTGTAATGTGTGATGACTAATGATAATTTCACATCTCACATTCCACATTTCACATCTCCTCTGCCTCTGAATTTTATATATCGTGAACGATAAAAAGAAAAATATTTTTGTCGAAAGTTTTATGCAACTCGTCATGGTGATTGTCATCTACACCGTGCGAGTCTATTTGCTTGTTTGGTACCGCCCGAAGGTGACTTTTGTCGGTAACACGGTGAAGTCTCCGCGCCTGAAGACACCGTCGGTGATTATTGCGAACCATACGAGCATGTGGGACCCCCTCATGATGCTCGCTATCTTTTTCCATCACAAAAGCATCGTGGTGGCTAAAGACCAGATTGAAGACCCGCATTTTAGTTGGGCGCTGACCCGCGTGAAGTGCGTGATTCCTTGCGACCGCTTTAACATGGACACCGAATGGGCCTTACTTGCCAAACGTGAACTGGAAAAGGGAAACAACGTCATTATTTTCCCCGAAGGCAAGTGCCGCTATGACGGCTTGTTGAACGAATTCAAGACGGGTTTTGCGTTCCTTGCCCGCAGTACCGGCGCACCAGTGCTTTCGGTGGGAATCGACGGTATTTATAAACGTGGTCACCGCACACAGATTGTCGTGAGCGAGCTCGAAAAGATTGAACGCGTGAAGGGAATCCCTTCTTCGAAGCACTTGGCTGAACGCAGCGAATACTTTCGACAGAAAGTCTGGGGGCTCAAGCAGCAGGCGCTGGGTAAGTCTGAAGTGGCTCCGCTCCCGGTCGCATCTGAAACTCCTGAAGAGGTTCAGGCATGAAGACTGGACTTGTGTTAGAAGGCGGTTCTCGTCAGACCATGTTCAGCGCAGGCGTGATTGACACCTGGCTTGACGAAGGGATTGATTTTAACTACGTGGCAGGAGTGTCTGCCGGAGCCCATGCGGCGGTGAATTTCATTACGCGTCAGCAAGGGCGCCTGCGTTTCATTGTGCTCCCGACGCGTTTGCAAAAAGGCAAAAAATGGGCCAGCAAGTTCATCGGAATCCAAAAGGAATTCCATGCTTTGAACTACCTGGCTGCCGATGGCGAGATGCCGCTTGACTTTGAAGCTTACCGCAGTTCAAAGATTGAATGCGAAATCGGACTTACCTGTTGCGAAACGGGACGAGCCGAATTCAAGAGCGAAAAGAACGACAAGAAACGTTTGCTCGACTTGATTAGCGCTAGCTGCGCCCTGCCTATGATTTTCCCGATGGCAGAACTCGACGGCAAGCATTATGCCGATGGATGCATTACCGCCGCAATACCGTTCGAGCGTGCGTTTGAAAAGGGCTGCGACAAGGTGGTAGCCATTTCGACCCATTATCCGGGCGAAGCGGTGACGGACTTCCGCAAGTACCGTGCGATTCTGAACCCCATGTACAAGCGCAAGTACCCGGACCTGTTCCGTGCTCTCATGGTCCGCCTGAAGCGCTACGAAAAAATGTTCGTACGCATGGAAAAACTGGAAAAAGAGGGGAAACTCTTTTTGATTCGTCCTGTTATTGATTTGTGCGACCAGTTCGATACCAATATGGAAAAGATGAATGAGTCCTATGAACACGGCGTAGAGATGGCAAAACGCCGCATGGACGATCTCAAGGCGTTTTTAGAAATTTAAATTTACATAGTAGAATTTACGGGGTAGATATTCTTCATAGGAGGAGACTGTGAACTCTGCAATCAAGGGACTTTTCATTTTGGCGCTGTCTAGCTTTTGCCTGACGGCGTGCGGGGGCGATTCCAGTGGCTCTACGAAGGCTGTTGATGACGAAACGGAATCTAGCGAATCTGGCTCTCTGGCTAGGGACCGCTCTTCCAGTTCGTGGGCGATGTCGAGTGCGACGACGGTCGTCGATGCCGACGCCAAGGATGTCCGTAACACGGAACACAGTCATGATTCCGAAGTTGACTCTGCGACGGGAACCACTTTTGCGACGCACAGCGTTGGTATTTACACTTGGACCGAGCAGAACATCAATGTGAAATCTTCTGTGGCGAGAAACACCTGTTACGCTTACGATGATTCCAATTGCAACCCGTACGGAAGACTGTATCTTTCGAGCAATGTCGAAAAGGTTTGCCCCACGGGTTACACCTTGCCGACTGTTTCAGACTGGAAAAACTTGCTGCAGGCGGAACTGACGAAGACGGACTACGCGGGCATTTGTACCAAACGCGATACCTTGGAATGTACAGGTATCGGTGATTCCGTGCGTTACCTTGCCAGCGATGGCTATGCCGTGTTGATGGACCGTTCCGGCTTATTTGAACGTCAGATGGCTCGCGACAATGAATTCTATTCGCTACGCTGCATTCGCTACAGGAGCATTGTAGAACGCATGGCGGACTTGCCCGACTGCGAAGAGGACGGTGACAACAACTATGCCAACATTTATGTGGTTGATCGTGATTCGAATTATTACTGTAGCAGTGGCAAGTGGTATTCTTCTAGCATCAAGAGAGCCTGCAGGGAACAGGAAACGGGTGACAAGTACTTGATCAAGGGCTATGTGTACATTTGCAAGAATGGCTCTTGGAGATTCACGACGATTGACGATGTGGATATCAAGTGTAACGATGACAACCGCTACGAGGAATACGTGGTAAACGATGTACGCTACGCCTGTGGCGACAATGGCATGGTTAAACTGACGTATCCGGCGACAGAGCTTGGCTTTTGTAGCCCGAAGGTCGCAGGCAAACTTGCCGAAATGGATTCGGCAAACGCTTACGTTTGCGAAGACTTTTTGTGGAGAAAGGCGGAACTGGAAGACTATTACGGAAAGTGTGATTCGGCTAAGACAAACCAAATTATATCTTACAAGAACTTAGGTTACATCTGTTACAATAAATCGTGGAGAAGAACAACCGCGATTGAAGACGAATTCGGCGCTTGTACACCGAAGTTGCAGGATTCGCTACGTGAGACCAAGGACCATTATTATTATGAATGCTATTATGAAAATTGGCATAAGGCGGATAACAGCCTGGTCCTTGGAAATTGTACTAGTGAAAAGGAAGGCTTGAAAATCCTCATTGGAACGAACGAGTATGAGTGTGTCAACAATACGTGGAAACAACATGACAAAATGAGTAGGGAAATCGGTTTCTGCACCACACAAAATGTGGGCGCAAAAGGGGTGTTCCTCGATACGATTTACTATTGCGAAGCTGACCGCGGCTATGGTTGGCAAAAGGCGACGGAATTGGAAAAAACACTGGGATACTGCCGCAGGGATACCACATTTGTCGTAGAAAATTCCGGAAAATTCTATAAATGTTCTGGCTCTTGGAAAGAGGCGGCACAGAGTGATGTCCTTGGGTCTTGTAATTCCGCTAAAGGCGAAAAAAAGATTTTTAATGGCAGGGAGTTCGTTTGCGATACGACGGCCCTGAAGAGTAATGGAGCCTGGTATGCCATGACGGCTCTTGATTCTGCTTTGGGTGGATACTGCAGAACGGCCATTTTGGGAAAAGCGGTGAAACACAATGATACCATTTACGTGTGCCGTGTTAATAGCGAATCAAAGACCAAGAAAACTTGGACTATTGGAACATTTGAGGATTATAGAGGAAAGTGCGATAAGGATAACCTTGGACGTCGCGTGTTTAATGGCGTAGATACGGCAGTATGCATTTATAATTCATGTAGCACAGTTCGTGAAAGAACTTACGCCTATAATGGAAAAGATACGGAAATATGTAGCAAATACAATATAACGGGATATTTTTGGGAATCGATCGTGCGCGAAAGCATCACGGATAAGCGTGACGGAGCCGTGTATGGCGTGTTGACTTTTGGTACGCAAAAATGGTTGAACCGAGATTTGCAATATTGGACCACGAGCGCTTATGGAAGCGATGGATATAAAATGAGAGAGAACCCATATGTATTTGAGCCAGACATGTATCACTCGTTTTACTATGTGTGGAGTGATGCTCTGGGTGGTGCAAATATTTGCCCCGATGGGACTCGGATCCCGTCCAAAGCGGACTGGAAGACGCTTTTTGAATTTGCGGAGAGTTTGAATCCTGGCGAGGGTGTGGTTTCTTTACTTGATGATGATTGGCGAGTGAGTAGAACGGGGAAAGATTATTTTAACCTTGGTCTAAGAAGAAACGGCTTTATGGATATGGATTATTATCCGCTTGGTAACGACCCTTTGGTTGGTTCGGCTGATTATATGTCTCTTTATTATTGGACGACAGATGCGGGAAAGACAACGAGTACGGGAAGCGCTGTTTACGTCGATACGTTGCTCAATGTCAATTACCAAGTTGAAGCGCTGAAAGAAGACGCTTACACCATCCGTTGCATTGTAGATAAGTAAACGCAGGTCGTCTCTTTTAATCTCTGATGTTTAAACTCTCGCGGACGCTGGCGGGTTGCTTGCCGAGCAACTTGTAGAGCTTGCACCGGAATAGCGGAATGGCGGCGATGACTCCTGCCGTTACGATGGCGATGGATAAGTAGGCGATCCCGGGTTGGTTGAATGTGCTGCGGAAGAGCAGGCGCATCACGAGCAGAATGTACCAGTGGACCGCGAGAATCATGAGTGCGTTGCGCGAGATGTTGCGCAGGATTCCCTTGATGATGCGGATGGGGGCGATATCCGGGAGTTTGTCGGCGAGAATGAAGGCGGCTACAAGGCCCGCGATGCCGAAGAAGGAACTGGCGATGAATATCGGGAGTGATTTTCCGAGGGTGTTGTTCATGATGCTGAAATCAGGATTTGGAATTTCGAATGCGGCATAGAGAATGAATGTTGTGATGGACGTGGCGACCACAAGACTCCAAGGAAAGCCTTTTTTCCCTTTCCCGCATAGAGTGTTGCGAATAGGTTCCTTGCTCAGCCAGCCGCAAGCAAAGAAGAATAGTACTGTCAGATTGCGTTCGATTCCTAACGGCAGGCGAACGTGATTCTTGTACAGGAGCCAACCACCTGCGAGGCTTATGATTGCGAAGACTGCGATAAACAATTTGCTTACGCTCTCTGTCTTCTCGGCCTTCTTATTGTCATGCCGCACTTGATGCGGCATCTCCGTTCTCGTTTGCGAAAAAAAGTGAATTGCAACCCATTGCACACTATAAAACATGAGGCTCACTGAATACAGCGTAAACACGAACCACAGCGGGCCTGACCCGATGGAGGACTTGCCGACTACAAAAATTTTTGCCAAATTCCAGTAGATGTAATCCCATACGCCTGCAATTTCGGGCTTGATGTTCATGATGGTCATGCGGGGCGCTTTCGGGAATAAATCGAAATTGTACAGCACCGGATCTAGGGCCAAGAACAGCAGCGAAAGCAGAATGTAGGGAATGAGCAAGACACGGGTTTTGTGAACAAGGTAACTTTTGAAATCGGGGAAGCGTCGCGTACTGAATAGCATTCCCGAAATGAAGAAGAAGGCCGACATACGGAGCGCGTTCAGGTGCAACATCCCCATTTGCGCCTGCGGAAAGGTCTGCTCCACGTGATAAAGGCAAACAAGCAACAACACGAATCCCTTGAACTCGTCAATCCACCCAATTCTTGCCATCGCCTTGCTGCTCATTCTGCTGCTCTTGTTCGATTGTCACTCTGGAGACACGAAGTGTCGATAGAGCCCATCGAGGAATCAGTACCACCTTCTCTCGTCGGCAATCGTCGTCATGGGCCCGTGTCCGGGGAACACGACGGTTTCTTTGGGGAGCGTGAGGAGTTTGCTTTTGATTCCGTTGACGAGTGCGTTTTCATCGCCACCGAATAAATCGCTGCGCCCGCGGCTGCCTGCAAAAATAATGTCTCCGGGGAACAGCAGCGGCGGCACGTTCTTCTGGCCGTTCACTTCGCCCGGGTTTTCGCAGTAAAACGCGATGCCGCCGGGGGAGTGCCCTGCGATGTGGAAAACCTGCAGCTTGATGCCGGGCACCTCGACGGCATCGCCCTCGGCAAGGGAGTTGCCGAGTCCGGGCGATGGTTCGCGCAGCGGGAGTCCGAACATCTGGCTCTGCTCTTCCTGCAGGTCAAGCAGGAAGGCGTCTTCCTCGTGAGCCTCGGGTTGCACGCCGTACTTGCGGGCTACAAACGCGTTGCCCAGCACGTGATCCAAATGCAGGTGCGTATTCAGCAGGTGTCGCACGGTCAGGTTATTTGTGGCTATGTAGTTCGCCAACGCCGCTTCTTCGCGCTCGTTGCTGACACTCGGGTCAATGAGAATCGCATCGCCGGCATCGTTGCTTAAAACGAAACCGTTCACACCGAAGGGATTGAATGTAAAAGCCTTTAGTATCATTTCTCTTTAATATAAAAAAGAAGGCCCGACACTTTTCGCTCGGGACCTTCGCCTTTGAACATGAACTATACAATGTGTGATGTGAAATGTCTCATCTCACACTACACACTACACATTTCTAACCTTTCAATTCCCAGGTCGTGCCATCCTTGGAGTCCTTGATGACCACGTTCATCGCGGCGAGTTCGTCGCGGATGCGGTCACTTTCGGCCCAGTTCTTGGCGGCGCGCGCTTCCTTACGGGCTGCAATCAGCGCTTCGATCTTTGCGACATCTACGCCGTCGTTGGCACCCTTCTTGGCGTATTCTTCACGAGGCTGGTCGAGCTTCAGGCCGAAAATCTTGTCGAAGTCGGCAACGAGGGCGGCCTTTTCGCCGTCATCGATATCGCTCTTGAGCATCGTGTTCATGATACCGAGGGCGCGGGGCATGTTCAGGTCATCGCCGATGGCGTCCTTGAATTCGTTCTGGAATGCCTTCGCAGCTTCGCTTTCGATAGCGGTTGCCTTACCGATCAGCGGGTCCGTCTTCTTGTGCAAGCTCTTGAGGCCTTCCTTGGCGCCTTCCAAAGCTTCCCATGTGAAGTTCAGGTAGTTGCGGTAGTGGCTGCCGATGGCGAAGAAGCGGTAGTCGAGCGGGTTGAAACCGCGGTCCATCAACAGCGAGACCGTCAGGAATTCACCGCTGGATTTGCTCATCTTGCCGAACTTAGTCTCGGTGGTGCCGTCTTCCAGTTTTTCTTCGCTGGCGGTGCGCAGGAATTCGCCGTGCATCCAGAAACGTGCAAACGGCACGCCGTTGGCGCATTCGCTCTGGGCAATTTCGTTCGTGTGGTGCACGCGGATGTGGTCGGTACCGCCGCAGTGAATGTCAAGCGTCGGGCCATTGTACTTCATGGCCATGGCGGAGCATTCGATGTGCCAGCCGGGGAAACCGACGCCCCACGGGCTGTCCCATTCCATGGCGCGCTTCTTGTCCTTCGGGCTGAACTTCCACAGCGCGAAGTCGGTGGCGTTATGCTTTTCGCCCATGTCGATGCGGCTACCCTTGCGCAGGTTTTCCACGTCCAGGCGGGCAAAGTCGGCATAGCGCGGGAACTTGAGGCTATCGAAGTAGATGCCGTCGCTGGTGCGGTAGGTGTAGCCCTTTTCTTCCAGGGTCTTCACCAGTTCAATCTGTTCCTGGATGTGCTGCGTGGCAGGAGTCCAGCGGGTCGGTTCCTGGATGTTTAAGCGGTGCCAGTCGGCCATAAACGCGTCGGTGTAGAACTTCGCGATGTCCCAAACGGACTTGCCTTCGCGGGCGGCACCCTTTTCCATCTTGTCGTCGCCGGAGTCGGCGTCGCTCGTGAGGTGGCCCACGTCGGTGATGTTCACGATGTGATTCACCTTGTAGCCGTAGTACTTGAGCGTACGGACCAAAAAGTCTTCAAAAATATAGGTGCGGAGGTTGCCGATGTGGGCGAAATGGTACACCGTCGGGCCACAACAGTACATGCGCACGGCGGGAACGCCTTCAGGAAGTGTGAAAATCTCTTTCTTACGCGATGCAGTGTTGTAGAATTGAAGTGCCATTTTAAGCCTCCGGTTAGTGAATGCGGCGCAACTTGCGTCGTCGCGGCCAAAGATAGTAAAAGCTGAATGCCGCGGCAAAACAATTTTTGTTTTGACATGGCTGAGGCGCCTATCTTGCACTCCGAAGGAGTGCCATTATAGAATTATTTTACAGGATTTTCTTCAGACCGTCGATGTCGCGGAGCAGGATTCTGCCCCTCTTGATTTCGACAAGGCCCTTGGCGGCGAATTCCTGGAGCATGCGGGCCACCACTTCGCGGGCAGAATTCACGTCGCGGGCGATTTCTTCTTGCGTTTTCTTGACTTCGTCTTTGCCGGTGCTTTCAAAAGCCGAAATCAGGTAAGAAGCCAGACGCTGGTCGAACCGTTTAAACAGCATGAGCTGAATCGCCCAAATGGTCTGCGAATAACGCTCGGTCTCTTTTTCAAAAATGAAAGCCCGCACATGAATATTCGTATCCATCAGCTTGGCGCACAGAGCCGCCGGAATCACCAATGCGGTCGTGTCTTCCTCGGCGGTGACTTGGGTCTCGAAAGTCAGCTGGTGAATCACGCAAGAGGCCGTCGAAACGCAAAACTCGTTTGCGTGTGCGCGGTACAGGGTGATTTCGCGACCTTCGTCAGAGATGAGTCCCACGCGAATCCCTCCGCTCAGAATAAAGATGATCCCGAGGCAAGAGGTCTTGCTGTTGTGAATCATCTGGTTCTTGCCGAAGCGCTTTGTAACGCAACGGTCCGAAACAATCGCCTTTTCTTCGGGCGAAAGTTTCTGCCAAAACGGCAGATTCGGAAGGAAGTGACTGAATGGACCTAAGCTCATAAAAGATGCACCTTCCCTGTAATATACAAAAAAGGTGCATCGCCTCAAGGAGTATAGTTAAGTGGAATGTGCGTTTAGCTGAACATGCTTACGATCTGGTCTTTCGGACGAACTCCGGTCACGGAATTCACGACTTTTCCTTCCTTGATGACGACGAGCGTGGGAATGCTCATGACGCCGAAGGTGGATGCCAGTTCGCCTTGTTCGTCGACGTTTACCTTGCAGACCTTTACCTTGTCTCCGTACTCTTCGGCGATTTCAGAGATGGTGGGCGAAAGCATGCGGCAGGGCCCGCACCAGGGTGCCCAAAAGTCGATCAGAACGGGCCTGTCGGAGTTCATGACTTCAGCTTCAAAGTTTTCCTTGGTGATGTTCATTTCGGTCATTTTTACCTCTCTTATTTTTATTCTTGTTTACACCTATATTTTACCTAATGTGCGCCCGCTTATCTGTGACTAGGTCACATTATCCGAAAATTTTTTCTAAATTCGGCGCCATGCTTTTTTCCGAGATTATCAAAGAATCTTACGAGCCGAGGGAATATCCGGCGCTGGCCCAGCTTTCAGATGAGTGGGTGCAGACACGCCCGTTTTGGGGATGTAAGGTCTTGGTGGCAACACCGATTTTCAGGAACACGCTGGTAGAATACCGTGCGCTGATGGCTGGCGGAGCTGACCTTTATGTGGGCCATGTCATCGGAACATCGGGGGCGGCAATGCCTTGCGACCGGAAAATCATTGATTTGCTGAAAGAAAAAGATGTTCCCGTCGTGACCGATGAAGATATCAAGAGCGGAAAAGTCGCCGATGACTTTGACCTGATTCTGGATTGCGCCGGGCAGTTTGCCTTTTGCCACCCGCGTAAGGGCTTTGTAGAACTCACCCGTAGCGGCGTGCAATTTTTTGAAAAGTCGGAACACCCGGTGTATGTGGCTGACAGCGGAATCGTAAAGCGGATCGAAACTGTGCTCGGTACAGGCGACGGCTATTTCCGCGCGCTGGAATCTCTGGGTTTTGGTGACTTTGAAGGTAAATCGCTGGTGGTGTTCGGTAGTGGCAAAGTCGGCTGCGGCATTGCCTTGCACGGCGTGCGCCGCGGCATGAATGTCTGCTCTATCACCAACACCCGTAATGAAGATTCTAACTCGAATTTCAGCAGAGTCCTGTTGAACAATGAAGTGCAAATCGAGGATTACCTGGACGACGATAGGGTGGCTGATGTGATTGCCCACGCTGATTTTGTGGTGACGGCGACGGGACGCAAAAATGCGTTGACCTTGTCTGCCGTGTCGGCGATTCTTTCAAACGTCAAGGCGGTGGTCGCGAATATGGGTGTCGAAGACGAATTCGGTGAACTTGTTCCCGATACAAGAGTTCTGAACAGAAAGTCTCCCCTGAATTTTGTGCTGGATGAACCCACGCACCTCAAGTATATCGATACGAGTCTCGCGCTGCATGCGGCCTTGGGAGAACGCCTGCTGCAAGAATGCGCCGAAGAGGCTTGCCCCTTCAAGGGCGTGCAGGATCCGCCTAGCGAAATCGAACAACGTTTGTTGGTAACGACTATCCAGAACGGGGCGATTGGCCCTGAAATCTGCGACATGATGCGCTAATCGAAGTGCAGAAGCGGGCTTTAAGCCTGCATTCTATGTAAAAAGTACAGCCTTTGTAAATAAATTCTTGCTTTTTTAGTTTTTTTAAAGTATAATTGCAAAAGAAAGTAAACAAACGAGGTTGTATGAATCTGAAGAAAACTTTTGCAATGGCTCTCGTGTCGGCTGCTTTCGCCATGGCACAAGAAGCTGCCCCTGCTCAAAAGGCCGCTCCTGCTGAAGCTGCACAACCTGCTCCTGCCGCAGAAGCACCGGCTGCAGAAACACCTGCCGCTAAAACGCCTGCCGCAGAAGCTCAGCCTGCCGCAGCGGCCCAGGCTCCAGCCGAAGTCGCACAGCCTGTTGCCCAAGAGGCCGCTCCTGCAGCCGCCCCTGCAGAAAATCCTGAAGCACCGGCTGCAGAAGCACCTGCAGCAGCCCAGGCTCCTGCTGAAGTTGCTCAACCCGCTCAAGAGGCCGCCCCTGCAGCCGCCCCTGCAGAAACTGCAAAGCCTGCAGAACCTAAACAGGTTGCCGCCCCCTCTGCCGACCCTCAGGGTCCGCAGGGTGCTCCCGAAGGCGTGCGCATGGGGCCGCCTAAAACGCCCTTTACTGTCGTTCACGGAAGCGCTTACAATACTGTCAAGAACGAAGCCGCAGGCGACAACGTCGACCTTCTCTTGGACCGTCGCTTGACCAAGCTTTACGGTCAGAAGTTCTTCTACATTGAACCCGCCGGCGAACGCGGTGTCGTTTCGCTCGGTAACTTCTTTGGCGCCATGGATATCTCGGGCGATGTCGGTCGAGCTCTCCTCGGTTACACCAACGGAAGCTTCGGTGCCGAGATCCGTGCCGGTGTCGGCAAGCGTCGTTTTGAAAACGACAACGTTGAACAGAAGGTTTCGTACAACGGAAATGACTTTGGTCTTACTTTGTCTAAAATGCTCGGTGGCTATGTAGTCACCTTGGGCGGAGACTGGATCACCGTTGCCCAAGAAACCGATACGGATCCTAAGGCAAAGCGTGCGCCGACCACCGAAGAACGCTATCGCGATCTTACCGCAACCCTCGTGGTTTCTGATGGCCCGTCTGCCCGTAAGCATTTCTGGTCCGCCGGTGTGAACTTTACCCGCCACATCAACGAAATGGAAGTGGCCGGCTCTCTCAAGAATGAAAATCCCGATTCCTATATTGGAATCGTTCCGTTCTTCGATTACGGTACGCCTGCGCTCCAGTCGGAACATGCAAGACTCTTGCTCGGCTTGAACGCTGCCGTTCCTACCATTATCCAGGATGAATATATTGTCCGCGATACCACCAGCGGGGCGACCGCCAAGAAGAATATGACTCACGTGGGCCTTTCGCTTACGCCGAACGTAGTGGGCGAAGTTCTTCTGGGCGAATCGGTCATGCTCTTCGGTGAAGCTGCCTACCAGTGGGAGGCCGTGTCCTACACCAAGGGCGAAAACGTTGAAGCCGGTGACTACAAGGTGCTCGAAAGCGTTGCCGACAAGGTCCAGGCGACTGTTGGTTTCCGTTACCAGTACAAGGATTGGGCTGCCTGCGAATTTGCCTTTGGCGATTCCTTCTTCACCGACACCAAGTCCATCTTCAATGGCGAAGGCGTGTTCGTAAGCTTCGGCGGATTCATCTACTTCTAGTGACAAACAGTCCTTTTTCGGACCTAACCGGTCCAAATGGAGTATGTTTTTATGAAAAAGGTAACCTCGTTCGGGGTGCCTTTTTTCTATTTTTCAGCCCACTATGGCAAAAATTCTCTTTAAAAAACAGTTATCTCCTGCGGTATTCCAATTCCGCGTCGAGGCCCCGCTGATCGCCCAAGAGCGTAAGGCCGGCCAGTTCATCATCCTCCAGACGAACAAGGACAACGGCGAACGCGTGCCCCTCACCATCGCCGATGCCGACACGACTGAAGGCTCCATCACCCTGATTTTCCAGACCGTCGGTAAGACCACCACCGAACTCTCCAAGTTCGAAGTCGGTGACGATATCCCGGTGCTCGTGGGCCCGCTGGGTTCCCCGACCCACATCGAGAATTTTGGCCACGTGGTTTGTGTGTGCGGTGGTGTGGGCATTGCCCCGATGCACCCGATTGTCCAAGCCATGAAGAAGGCCGGCAACAAGGTCACTATCATCATGGGTGCCCGTAACGAGAGCCTCTTCCTCATGAAGGAAGAAATGACCGCCCTCGCCGACGAAATCATTTTCATGACCGACGACGGCTCCTACGGTCGCAAGGGTCTCGTGACCGAACCGCTGAAGGAACTCTGCGAAGACACGAAGGGCAAGCCCGACATGGTGCTCGCCATCGGTCCTCCGATCATGATGAAGTTCTGTGCCCTCACCACCAAGCCCTACGGCGTGAAGACCGTCGTGAGCCTCAACAGCATCATGGTGGACGGGACCGGCATGTGCGGTGGCTGCCGCGTGACTATCGGCGGCAAGACGAAGTTCGTCTGCGTCGATGGCCCGGAATTCGACGGCCACGAAGTCGACTGGAACAACATGCTCCAGCGTATGGGCGCCTTCAAGCCCCAGGAACAGGAAGCCTTGCACCGCTTCGGTGCCAATGACGGCCACAAGTGCAACATTGATAAGATGGCTGACGCAAAGGCCAAGGAGAGCAAGTAATGTCTGAACATTTGACTCGTGAACAGTTGGACGCTGCCGCCAAGGTGGAACTTGAAAAGATTAACGCCCTCCCGAAGCCGCTCAAGCCGAAGGACAAGACTGCCATTCCGGCCCAGCCGATGCCGCAGCTGGAACCCAGCTACCGTGCCCGCGTGATGGAAGAAGTGGCCCAGGGTTACACCGAAGCTCAGGCTATCGTGGAAGCTAACCGCTGCCTCGCTTGTAAGAACCAGCCTTGCGTCGAAAGCTGCCCGGTGCACATCGACATTCCGGCCTTCATCGCAAAGATTGCCGAAGGTGACTTCAAGGCCGCTATCGCAAAGATTAAGGAAACCAGCTTGCTCCCGGCAATCTGCGGCCGTGTTTGCCCGCAGGAACGCCAGTGCCAGATGAACTGCACCATGGGCAAGATGCACAAGGACGTGAACCAGGCTGTGGCTATCGGCCGCCTGGAACGCTTTGCTGCTGACTACGAACGCAACAACGGTGGCGCCTCTGTGCCGGCCGTGAAGCCCGCTACCGGCAAGAAGGTGGCTGTGATCGGTTCCGGTCCTGCCGGCCTGGTGGTTGCCGCCGACGTGCGCCGTGAAGGCCACGACGTGACCATCTTCGAAGCCTTCCACAAGCTCGGTGGCGTGGTCCGCTACGGTATTCCTGAATTCCGTCTGCCCAAGAAGATTGTGGACAACGAAATCGAATCTCTCGCTGCCATGGGCGTGAAGTTCGAGACAAATTTTGTCATCGGTCGTACCCGCAAGCTCAAGGACCTGATTGAAAAGGATGGCTTTGACGCTGTGTTCGTCGGTACCGGTGCAGGCCTCCCGCTCTTCATGAACATTGAAGGCGAAAACCTCGTCGGTGTGTTCGCCGCTAACGAATACCTGACCCGCGCAAACCTCATGCGCGCCTACGACAAGGAACATGCCGATACCCCGATGTGGCCCGGTAAGAACGTGGTCGTTCTCGGTGGTGGTAACGTCGCTATGGACGCTGCCCGTATGGCTCTCCGCTTGGGTGCCGAAAAGGTCCGCATCGTTTACCGCCGCAGCATGAACGAACTTCCGGCCCGTAAGGAAGAAGTTCTCCATGCCCAGGAAGAGGGTGTCGAATTCTGCGTTCTGCAGAACCCGGCCAAGATCCTTGGCGACGAAGCTGGCCACGTGCGCGGCATGCTCGTCGACAAGTACGAACTCGGCGAACCCGATGAAAAGGGCCGTCCGCGTCCGGTCAAGGTCGAAGGTGCAAGCTTCGAAATCGAATGCGACACCGTGCTCGTTGCTATCGGTAACGGGAGCAACCCGCTCATCAGCAACACCACGCCGGAACTCTCCGTCGACAAGAAGGGTCACATCCTTCTCGAAGATGCTACCGCCAACAAGACCTTCATGGAGAAGGTTTATGCAGGTGGTGACATCGTGCTCGGCGCCGCAACCGTGATCCTCGCCATGGGTGAGGGCCGTCGCGCTGCTGCAGGCATCAACGAGTTCTTGAAAAAATAAGCATCGCATTACGGCGTCGCTCGCCCCCTCACGTATTACAATACGCTACGGGGGCTCGGCTCCTGGTTCTGCTCGCTTCTTTTTCAAGCCCTAAAGGATTTAATTTCTTTTTTGATGCTTGAAAAACAACCCCGACTCGCAAGAGCCGGGGTGTTTTTTATAGGTGTTTAACCACGCTCCCAAGTTCAAAAATGTAAATTGACAGATTTTCAACACTTTTCTGTGTACAACCTTGTTTGTTTAGCCCATATATATGTAAATTACTATGCGTAGATATTGTTTTGTGGTATAGTAATGATTTTGAATCACGAGTTTTTAGTGTTACGCAAAGAATCTGCAGCTTTTGAATGGCTGGGGTTGTGTGGGATTTGAGGTGACGACATGTGCCGCATCAAATTTATGAACACCGAAATTGATAATCTGACAATGGCGGAAACGTTGTTGGCTGTAGATGAATTGATTCAGAAAAACAAGAACGCTTATGTAGTTACGCCAAATGTAGACCACATTGTTAAGTTGGAATCGAATGAACGTTTGAAAAACGCCTATTCTGAAGCTGATTTGATATTGACAGATGGCAAACCTTTAGTTTGGGCTTCTTGGTTGTATCGTAATCCCATTAAGGAAAAAGTTTCAGGATCGGATCTCTTTCCGGAGCTTTGTAATCTCGCTGCAAAACGGCATTACACAATGTTTTTTTTGGGGGCAAAGGAAGGTGTCGCGGTAAAGGCTGCTGAAAAACTGAAAAAGATATATCCTGAATTAGAAATTGCGGGATGCTACGCTCCTCCGTTGGGCTTTGAAAACGATGCCAAGGAATTGAAAAAAATTGAAACCCTAATCAAAAGCGCAAAGCCGCATATTCTGGTGTTGGCTCTTGGTTGTCCGAAACAAGAAATCATCGCATATCAGTATCGAAATTTGTTTGAAGTTCCTCTGACATTATGTTTGGGGGCGACACTTGATTTTGCGGCGGGTAAAGTCAAAAGGGCTCCTCGATGGATGGCAAATGCCGGTTTGGAATGGCTTTATCGGATTTATCAAGAGCCGTCGCGAATGTTTAAGCGTTATGTACTTGAAGATTGGAAGTTTGTGAAGCTGTTTGTGAAATATTGGTAAATGGCTATGGAAATTGTTGAATTCTAATTCAGTTCAAAATTTCCCAATTGAGATAAAGAATATTTATGAAAAGAAAAATCGCAGCTGTAATCTTGAATTATGTGTCTTGGATGGATACGTTAGAAGAAGTTGATGTCTGCAAAAAAAAACTTGGTCTTCATTCCCAGGATATCATTGTTGTTGACAATTGTTCTCCCAATGAATCTGCTGAAAATCTTGAAAAGGCTTCAAAGGACAATTTTGTTTTTATCAGGTCGTTAAGGAATGGTGGTTATGCGGCCGGGAATAATATTGGCTTAAAACATGCTTATGAAAATGGGTATGAATATGCTTTGGTTATAAACAACGACATAATTGTAGAAGACGACCATTTGCTAAATAAACTTGTTGCTGTTTTTGAAAAAGATAAAACAGTTGGTGCTATAAGTCCCAATATTTATTCGCCTGAAGGACATCTTTTTAATCGGGATAGTGTTAAACCATCGTTTTGGGATTTTACTTTAGGACAGCTGAATTATAAAAGAAAAGGACGTAAGGTCGTTGACTTGGGAGGATTTGGCTATGTGTATCGTCCGCAAGGATGCTGTATGATGTTAAAATTGGACGTCGTGGATGCTGTGGGCTATATGGATGAAACGACTTTTTTGTATTGTGAAGAATTTATTCTGGCAGAAAGAATGCATTCATTGGGATATAAGTGTGCATGTTGTTTGAATGCCTCTATAATTCACAATCACTCTAAAGTTGTAAAATCTAACATTAAATTGAAGAAAATCATATCTATAAGTAATGAAAGCTTTGCGTACTATTTGAAAAAATACAGACGGTTTAATGCTTTATTTGTAAAGATTTGCTGTGTGTTCAATGGATTGAAGATAAAGGTACTAGAAGGTTAAAATTTGGATCCCATCATTGCCAGAGGCGTAAAATGAGAGAAAAGACTATAGTATTAATGTCAACCTACAATGGAATGCCCCATCTTCAAGAACAGGTAGATAGCATCTTTAACCAAGTTTATGACGGTGAAATTGAAATTTTTGTTCGCGATGATGGTTCCAAAGATGATACAATGTCTTTTTTGGAAAAATATCCTAAAACCGAATTGAGAAGAATTTATGTTCAACAAGGTGAAAATATTGGCCCGCAAAAAAGTTTTTTGAAATTGATAAAGAATGCGGGAACCGCTGATTATTATTTTTTTGCAGATCAAGATGATGTTTGGCTGCCTAACAAAATCGAGCGAGGCGTTTCTTCGCTGAGAGATGCTAAAAATGCTACAGTATATTGCTCGAATTATACTGTTACAGATGAATCGTTGAATGTCAGGGATGAGGCGTTTATAAAAAAAATGCCGTTATTTACGCCGATAAAAACTTTGTTGTTTAATCAAGTGCCCGGTTGCTGTATGGCCTTCAATAAGTCCATGATGAATTTGTTGAAGCAAGTCAATGTTGATAATGTTATGATGCATGATAGCATGTTGCTTTCGTTAGCCTCATATATTGGTTCTGTAAAGTATGATTGCCGATCCTCTATTTTACACCGTATTCACGGAAAGAATGTTGTGGGCGAAGGTCATAAAAAAATTATCCTACATAAGTGGATAGTTGAAAAAATCAAGCTTCTTGTAAAAAAAGAACCTTATGATATTAGCAAATTAGCCGATCAGTTTATTCGTTTGGACGCTTGTGGCAATCAATCTTTATATCAAAAAGATGTCGAGCTGCTTCGAGATTACAAAAAAAATTATAAAAAAACAATCGAACTCCTAAGACATCCTGATACTCATGATATTTCTTGGGATCGAACAACATTATCTATTCGTTGTAAAATATTATTTCATCTTTTTTAAAATTTAACAGACAGGTTTTCCTATGAAACGTATTATCACATATGGCACATTTGACTTATTGCATTATGGTCATATCAATTTGCTGAAACGAGCGAAAGCTTTAGGTGATTATTTGGTTGTTGCTTTGTCAACAGATGAGTTTAACTGGAATGAAAAACGAAAGAAATGCTACTTCAGTTATGAAAAGAGGAAGGCACTGTTGGAAGCAATTCGTTATGTTGATTTGGTTATTCCTGAAGAAAATTGGAATCAAAAAAAAACTGACGTGCACGAATATCATATTGATACGTTTGTTATGGGTGATGATTGGGTTGGGAAATTTGATTTTTTGAAGGATGAAGGTGTTGATGTTGTTTATCTGCCAAGAACGCCGGAAATTAGCACGACTCAAATCAAACAAGAATTGAAATCATGCGAACAAAAGAATCCGTAGCCTTGCCTGATGAGACGTTAAGCTATGATGGTCATTCTCGTGGCTTAGAAAAAGAGTTGTTGTTTTTATTTGGTTTTTTAGGAACCATGCCAATTATTCAGATTGGTGGTTTTTCCATATTTACGTTACTGTTGTGTATAACAGTTCTGTTTAAGTTGATTGTCACTCGAAAGATTTGGGTTCGCAAAGTATGTGTGCCCTATGTGCTGATAGTCATATGTGGTGTATGCAGTGTCGTGTCGTGTTTGACAAGCAGTATCCCGGAGTGGTGGAAAAATGCTCAGTGGACAGAATTGTTGTGGGATTTTTTTTATTTGTTCCTATTTCTTGCGTATACAGGTCAACGGAACTGCCACCTGATAATCAATTATATGAGGGGGGTCTTTGTCGGGGCTATATTTCAGATGGTTTGGGGGTATTTCCAATTTGTCTCTTATTATATAGCTCACATTGACATAAATAACATGATATTTGTCAAGTTGCTGAATATGGTACCTAATGCCAGCCAAATAATGGAGGAAAATTTAAAAATAAGTGGCATGTGTTGGAATTCAGGAAACTTTGCTCCACTTATGTTATTAGGTTATTGCTTTGGTGAAAAATCGATCACGAAGTTGCTCTTTGCAGGAATGTGCTGCATGAGTGGTAGTAGAACACTCTTTTTGGGTTTCATTGCGGTGGTAGTCTGTGAATTTATTCGAACCGTTTACAATGATTTTTTCCGTTCTAGAGTAAGGATTCGTCGTAAAATGGTGCTTTATGCCGTTGCGATTCTTGCTGTAATCTTTGTGGGTGCACAAAATCAGGTTGTCGTTGATAAGGTTCTTGGCGTTCGTGATAGTTTAAGCAGTAATGTTCTGGATTCGCAATCAAGCGCTCGCTTACATGCAAGGTATTGGACTTCAGTTCCGCATATCACGAAAAATAATTCATTAGAAAAAAATCTTTTGGGCTTTGGCTTGAAGTCTAGTGGCTATTCTCAGGTCCTTTATTACGGACAATATGCTGATAGTAAGTATGCGTGGGTTGTAGAATGTGATTTTATTAATAATTTGTGGAGCCGAGGTTACTTGGGCTTTATTTTGCTTTATTCTTGGTTGTTTTATCATTTTATTAAGGGTGCAAGAATAAATTATAAATATGGGTTGTTTTTTATAGGCCTTCTAGTAGAAGGTGTTACATATAATGTTATGTTCAACTGGTGTTGGGTGTTTTTGTTATTCTGTATTTTGTATAAAGATGGACTTCAATGTCTGCCGAGTCTTGATTATTCAAAAAAAAAGAAAGGGGAGAGACTGTTTCATGGTAATTACGAATAAGTACCTTTGGCTCCTTTATAATGCACTTAGTTTTCTGCTGTATTGTTTCTCATATCTTATGCCTCGGAAAAAGAATCGTTGGGTATTTGGTTCTTGGTTTGGTAATCAGATCTCGGATAACTCGTTGGCGATGTATAACTACATCAAGAATAACAATCCTCAATTGGAATTGATTTGGCTTGTTAGAAATCCAGCGAAATTTAGTCTAGATTGCAAAATTATAAAAAGGAACTCTATTAAGGGATTGTTTTATGTGGCTACAGCAAAGGTCGCTTTTGTTAATCAGGGCTATTTTGATTTATGTTCCTTTAATTTATTGGCTGGAGCCTATAAAGTTCAATTGTGGCATGGTGTTCCTTGGAAAAAAATATGCAACGACTCTGTAGAATTGCCTAAAAATTTCATGGAGAAGTTAACGCAAAACCTTGTTCGAAAGTTGGCCAATTATGACCTCTATATTGCGCCTTCTGATAGTTATGCGGCTATTGCTGAGTCTGCATTTAATGCATCGGCGAATTCAATTCTTAGGGTTGGGCAACCTCGAAACCAAGTCCTCTATGACGCTGATTTTTGTGAAAAATCTAGGAAAGTCCTGCTGAATGCTTGTGGAATGAATGGCGATTACAAGATTGTTGTATACATGCCGACATTTAGGGACAAAAAAACAAAGACGGAATCTTTTCTTGAACCTTCTTTATGCCAATCCGTAAATCAATTGGCGAAAGATCTTAACTTTGTTGTTATTGAAAAGTCTCATTTTCAAGACATTTCTAGAGGAAAAGAATCGTTGCGTTCTAATGAACGGATTTTTTTATGTCCTAATTTGGACGCACAAATTTTGTTGGCAGGGGCTGATATTTTAATAACAGACTATTCTAGTTGCTTTTTTGATTTCTTAATTTGCGATAGGCCTATTATACATTTTGCCTACGATTATGAATATTATAAGAATAAAGATCGGGGGTTGTATTACGACATAGAAGATGTTGCTTGCGGATCTGTAGCAACCAATCATGATGAATTGCTTGCGGCTATTAAGGATAATATTTGCAATCCCGATTTGGAACAGATGCGTCGCAAGAAAAATCGAAATAAATTCATTGAATATGAATCAAGTGATAGTTGTAAAATAATAATGGATTACATTCTAAAAAAATTGGATAAGGCGGAATGCTTGGCGTCCTGAGGAAATACAGTTCCTTGTCAATGGAGGCTAAGGCTTCTCTTTGGTACCTGTTTTGCAACCTCGTGCAAAAGGGAATTTCTTTTATTATAATTCCGTTGTATACCCGTTTGTTGACTACTTCGGAATATGGTACGTACACTGTTTTTCAGTCGTGGCGAGACTTGATACTAATATTTGCAACTCTTAATCTGTCGGCTGGTGTTTTTACCCGAGGACTTGTAAAGAATGAAGGGTCGAATGATAAATACACTGCACAGATGCAAGGGCTGAGTTCTGCAGTAGCAGTACTGTTTTTTTTAATCGTATTGTTATTTATGGACCCGTTTCGCAGACTCACAGGCTTTGATGAAAAACTCGTGATAACGTTGTTTGTCTACTATGTATTTAATCCGTCTTTTTTATTTTGGTCGGTACGTCAGCGAGTGGAAAATAAGTACAAGAGCATGGTCGCAATTACGTTGTTGGCGTCTGTACTTGTTCCGGTTGTAAGTTTGTTGATGTTCTTTATGACGGATATTAGGGCGAATGCGCTTATTTATGGTTTTCTTTATGTGCAAATCGCGGTAGGAATGCTTTTCTTTGTGAAACAGTTCGTTGATGGCCACGCGTTTTTTTCGAAAATAGTGTGGTTAGAAAGTCTTAAATTCAACATTCCTTTAATTCCCCACTATTTGTCGTTGATTGTCCTTGCTCAGTCGGACAGATTGATGATTGATCATATCTGTGGAACCTCGTTTGCAGGCATTTATAGCTTGACGTATAATATAGGTCAGATTATCCTTATAGTGATTGCTTCCATAAATGGATCTCTTGTTCCTTGGATGTACAAGAAACTTAAAGTGCGGGAATATCATTCTATAGCCGTTACTTCAAACATGCTGTGTTTTCTATTAGGGCTGATGTCGGCCATAGTAATGCTTCTTGCTCCAGAGGTAGTTTTCATTATGGGTGGATCGGAATATATGCCGGCAAAATGGTGTATTCCTCCTGTTGTTATGGGAACCTATTATACCTTTTGCTATGGCTTATTTTCGACGGTTGAATTTTACATCGGAAAAACATCCTATGTGGCGATCGCTTCTTTTGTGGGGGCCGCGCTTAATATTGTCTTGAATTTGTTGTTTATTCCAAGATTCGGATTTATTGCCGCTGCATATACAACGGAAGTGTGCTATATGGTGTTTATGTTCCTTCATTATTTCTTTATGAAAAAGATGACGAAGGAAAGGATTTTCAATATCGGCGGGATGAGTGCAATTTGTTTAGTTGTTTTTGCTTCATCATTGGTCTTTACATTTTTATACGATTATGATTGTGTTCGTTGGTGTGTTGCAGCGCTTGTTTCTTTGCTAGTATTGTTTAAACGCAGTGCATTTATGAACATGGTTAAAGGACTTAAGGACAGGTGACTTGAAAAATATGAAACTCAAAAAAGACATTACGTTTATTTATTCAGACTCTGCAGAGAAAGTCATTTATAGTAAAATGATGGAAGTTGCTAAAAGTCGAGGTTACAAGGTGTCCTTGACGAATGATAAATTTGCAAAGTGTGAAATTGGAGTATATTGTCAGCATATCAATTTCCCCCAGTATAGTCGTTTCTCTGTTATAATGCTACACGATATTATTCAGCAGTATTCGAACTGGCCCGATATATGGTTGATGGAACCCTGGAATAAGTATGATATAGGAATTTTACCTAGCAACCAATGGGTTGATAATTGGAATAAATGCTCTCAAAATTTCTATGCGGTCCCTCGAAAGGCAATGCTTAAGGTTGGGTGGCCGAAAGCTGATTCTATTATTGTTGAAAATCGTGAAGAAAATAGAAGGTTGTTCAATGAGCGGCATGGTTTGCGGAATGACCGCAAAACGGTGTTGTATGCTCCTGCATGGGAAAATGATGGTAAACAGAACGACTTTGTGGAGGCTATGCTAAAACTTGATGTGAATATTCTAATCAAACAGTGGGACGCTCCTAAGGAAAAATTTCCTCAAATTGTAGCGAACATAGAGGAAATGAGAAAACTTCATGAAAACATTCCTGGCGTGACTATTCTTCCTCCCAAGACGAATATTTTTGATGTAATTGCAGTTTCTGATATTTTAGTTTCGGAAGAATCTTCAACGATGTGTGAAGCTGCTATGATGGAAATACCTGCGGTATCCGTTTCAGATTGGCTCATTCCCGATACAACTCCTAGTCGCTTCCCGCAATGTGATTATGATTTTGTCACGTTGACTAAAAAGAATGAACTGTCGAAGTGCGTGCAACATATGTTGAGTAATTATGAAATCTATAAATCAGCTGTGGAAAAATTTGCGAAGAATAATTTTGCGAATGTAGGAAAAGCGTCTGAGATGGTGATAGACATTCTTGATGATGTTACTGAAGGTCGTAAAATCAGATATCCTGTTTTGAATCCAAGGAAAAAGGAGCGTGTTCCGTTAAAAAAATATGTGACCTATAAGAGGCTATGTATTAAACGTCAAATTTATTATGTGTATGTAGAGCGAAATCCTGTCTTGTTAAAAATATGGCGGTTTATGAAGAGAATGATAAAAGGGTAGATGTGTATCTTAATCTGAATAATCCAGCGTGAAAAAAATCCCAGAATGGCGGAAATTGCCAAACTGAGATACGAAAAACTAAGCGAATCTGTTTGATTTTATGAGGTTTAATGAGGGACTATTGCAAATAGCCCTTTTTAAAAATTTATTTAAGTTCTATACCGAATTTTTTTAGCGCGTCATCAAGCACCTTGAAGAAGTCTTCAATATCACCCACGTCGATGGCGCCGAGGGCACAGAGGCGGAAGGTGTTCGTCGTCGAGATCTTGCCCGGATAAATCGTGAAGCCGCGTTCGTAGCAGTAGTCGTGCACCTTTTCGAAATCCCAGTTCGGGTCTTCGGGGTACTTGACGGAAACGACGAGGCCCGATTCGATAGCCGGATCGATAACAGTATCGAAACCGAGTTCGGCCACACCCTTGCGGATGGCTTCGTAAACGCGGCGGTGGCGTGCGAACTTGGCGGTTTCACCTTCGGCAAAATATTCCTTGAGCGCCTGGATGGTGGCGTAGATGGTCTGCACCGGCGGCGTAAAGTGCATTTCGCCGGTCTTTTCGAAGAAGGAATATTGCAGGTAAAGGTTGCAGTAGTAGGAACGCGTCGGGTAGTCCTTCGACTTCTCGATGATGTCCTTGCGGCCGATCACGAAGGAGAGGCCGGACATGGCCATGAGACCCTTCTGGGCAGATGCCATGCAGAAGTCCACGTTGTCCTTCACCACGTCGAGCGGAATCATGCCCAAGGTAGATGTTGTGTCGCTAATGAAGATGGCTCCGTGCTTGTGAGCCAAAGCGCCGATTTCGCGAATCGGGTTCAAGACACCCGTACCCGTTTCGTGATGGCAACAGTAAACAACAGCCACGTCAGGATTTTCCTGGAGAGTCTTCTCAATGACCGCGAGATCGGGGCGTTCAAACACGCTCGACTTCACGTCGATATACGGCAGGTGATACATCTGGCAGACTTCGACGGCGCGGGAGTTGTAGGCGCCGTTGTTCACCACGAGAATCTTCTTGCCTTCGGGAACCAGCGAGTTGATGCACACATCGATGTTGATGGTACCGGAACCGCAGAAAAGGACGGACGTATAGGTGTCCGACGGGGCATGCACTACCTTGAGCAGGTCTTCGCGGAGGCCCTTCATGAGGCCGGCAAAGGCCTTTTCGCGGGGGCAGATGTCCGGGACCACCTGGGCGTACTTGACGGTATCGGTGGTGGTGGCGGGGCCGGGGTTCAGCAAAACATTTCTCTTGATCGGTTCCATAAGTAATTCCTTAAAATCGTCCGTAAAAATTAGAGGTACTGGAGGATGTTCTTTTCGGCGTAGGCGAGGTCGTCCACGTCGTCGATTTCGTACCACTTGAGGCCATCGACCTTGAGCACGAACACCTTCATCTTTTCCTGCGACATGGTCAGCAGTTCGTATTCGTAGCCAAGTTTCGGCTTGTCGGCCACCTTGGCGGCGTAATCTTCGCACATGGCCTTGTAGAACTTGTTAGACAGCTTGTGGATGCCCACGAGTTCGCCCTTCGCGTTCAGCTGGGTCTTGTCTGTGGAGCACATGGTGAGGCGTCCGCCTTCGCCGTATTCCACGTAGTACTGGTCCTGGAACTTGGTCACGGGTGTAATGAGCATGATAGTCGGTTCTTCGCACTCGAGGAGCGAAGTAATCGCTTTCTTCTCGAAAACCAAGTCCGATTCCAGGAGCAGAAAATCATCGTCGCTGATGACGTCGCGGCAGTTGTACAGCGTGTACATGCTGTTGGTCTCGGCGTAACGGGGGCTGAACACGCATTCGATCTGCGGGTAGGTGGCCTTGAGGGCTTCGTACTTTTCCTTGTGGTAGCCGGTGCCGATGACGATGCGTTCGATACCGCAGGCAATCAAGGTCCTGATGCTGCGTTCGACCATGGAAATGTCGCCGCATTCGATAAAACCCTTGGGAATGGTCTCGGTGTACTTGCCGAAGCGGGTTCCCATTCCCGCCGCCATGATGACTGCTGTCTTCAGCATTCTACTTCCTCAGAAATTCCATCAATGCATTCTTGTTTTCGATAGGCGTGGTGGTCGGGCGTCCCAGATCCTTGCGGTTGCCCTTCTTCACCTTGACTTCCAGGAGCACGGGGCCCTGCATGCCTTTCAGCTTTTCGAGGGCCGCGGCGAGGGATTCCTTGCTGTCGGCGGAGAGCGCATCCTTGTAACCCACGGCCTTTGCGACGGCGGGCAGGTCAATCTTCAGACCTACCGTCGGCTGGCCGCCCACGGAGTCGTGTGCGCCGTTGTTGAATACTACGTGTACGTAATTTGCGGGAGACTTGCTCGCGACAATCGCCATGGAGCCCATGTGCATGATGGTCGCACCGTCGCCGTCAAAGCACCATACCTTGCGGTCTTCCTTTTCCATCGCGATGCCGAGCGCAATCTGCGAGGCGTGTCCCATGGAACCCACCGTCAGGAAGTCGCGTTCGTGGCCTTCGCCCTTCTGGGCGCGGTATTCGAATAGTTCTCGGCTGATCATGCCCGTCGTAGAAACGATGACGTCCTTTGTACCGAGGGTTGCTGCCACTGTCTGGATGGCTTCTTCGCGGCTCATCGTAAGGTCGTTCACCTCGACGCTCTGGAGCTTGTAATCCTCGAAGGTGTCCTTCTCGATCACAAGCGCATAGACCTCGCCGGTTTCCTTCATCGTCTTGACGGCCTTCGCAATCTGCTTCGCGGCCTTGTCCTCGTCCTTGCAGAGTACGTCGTAGTTCACGCCCATGGTGTTGAGGATTCCGGTCGTCACCTTGCCCTGCTTCACGTGCTGCGGCTCGTCGTGCACGCCGGGGCGTCCACGCCAGCCAATGAGCAACAGGGCGGGAATGTTGTACACTTCCTTGTCCGTCAGCGAGGCGAGCGGGTTGATGATGTTGCCTTCGCCGGAATTCTGCATATAGACAACGCCGATCTTGCCTGTTGCCAGGTGGTAACCCGCGGCAAGGCCTACGGCGGCACCTTCGTTCGCGGCAATCACGTTATGCTTCGCGTCCATGTGGTCGGCGATGTAGGCGCAGATGTTCTTGAGCAGGGAATCGGGGACTCCGGCAAAAAAGTCGATGCCGTAGGAGCCAAGCGTGTCGATAAAAAACTTCGGGGAAATCATAGGCTGGGGCTCCTACTTCTTCATCGTGCCGGGGATGAGGTTCAGAATTTCCTTGATGGGCATGCAGTAGTCGTTCGAGGCTTCAAGGCTGCGGCTGTGCGTCAAAATGGATTCTGCGCACTTGACCATGGCCGGGTATGCAGACCTAAGCATGTGGTTCGCGTAGATGACCACGTTGATGCCCCAGGTGGCCAGTTCCTCTTCGGTGAACTGGTTGTAGGTGGTGGGCACGGCTACGATCGGCGTGTGTGCGTCCTTTTCGCGGAAACGCTTGCAGAATTCCTTGATGTCTTCGCCGCTCTTGTCCTTGGAGTGGATCATGATGCCGTCGGTACCGGCTGCAACATAGGCGTGACAGCGTTCCAGGGCGTCGTCCACGGACTTGCCCGCAATCAGCGATTCACAGCGGGAAATTACCATGAAGTCTTCGGTGACTTGCGCTTCCTTGCCCGCACGGATTTTGGTGCAGAAACCATCGATGGTGTCCTGCGTCTGGATGGCGTCGGTGCCGAACAGGGAATTCTGTTTCAGGCCCACCTTGTCTTCGATGATAACTGCCGAAATGCCGAGACGTTCGAGCGTACGCACCGTGAAGCCGAAGTGTTCTACCTTTCCACCCGTATCGCCGTCAAAGATGACCGGCTTGGTCGTGACTTCGAGCGTGTCGTTCAGGTCGTGCAGGCGGGTCGTGAGGTCCACTGCCTCGATATCGGGCTTACCCTTGCTGGTAGAATCGGTAAGGGAAGAAGACCACATGCCGTCGAATTCGCGGACGCAGCCGTCGATTTCGACGCTGGTATGTTCGGCAATAAGGCCCGTGAGGCCGTTGTGCGATTCCAGAATGCGGACAATTGGCTTTGCCGCAATCAGACGGCGTAGTGCAGAAAGTCTTGCCTGCGGCGTGGTGCCCAGGCTGTCCATTTCCTTCTTGAGACCCGTAGAGGTGATGCCCTTGGTATACGGGATTTCGATAACCTTGCCGCCTTGGGCTTCCATGACCTTGAAGACTTCGTCACGGATGAACTTGTCCGGTCCGTAAAGCCAGTCGTCGCCGTGGATAATGTAGTCGGGCTTGTATTTTTTCAGGTTTTCGACGTAGCTCCATTCGTCTTGCGGAACCACCTTGGAAACCCCGCGGATATTCTCGATTACATTCTTACGCTGTTCGTAGTTCAGGTAGGGAAGGCGCTTATGGGTTGCAATTGCCTTGTCAGTAAAAAGTCCAATCATCACGTCACCGTACTTGGCGCCTTCATTGATAATGTTGATGAGGCCCGGGTGCATGATGTCACCAATCATTCCTAAGTAAACTATTTTTGGCATAAAAACCTTTTATATTACAAATATTTTTTTAAGAACCAAAGTGGTTGCATTTTTTGAAAAGAAAATATCTTAACTGGTTATTAAATATACATCTGTGGGCGCCCTATTGTCAAGCGATATGCATGTGAAAAGCCCTGTTCGCTGTTTGTTTTTGTTCTTTCTTGGAACCGTTAAATATCGGTATGATTAGATTTTAAGATTTAGTTTATTGCTGTTTTTATCCAGCCAATCAAGACGGTTGATGTACCAATTGCGAAAATCAGTGTATGCGTTGGTGTATGATGAATAACCCTTATGATGGAGAGGGTTGAGGGAACTTTCTAATTTATGCCATTTTTTTTCTTCATTTACGTAAGGATGTTCTAAAAGCATACCTATACTCGTTATCGAGTCTGCATAATTTTTTATGATTGGGCTCATTTCTTTCCAAATTGAATCTGCATATTGGGAGAATGATTTGTTCTTGAAAAAAGGGAGCAACCATATTTTTTTTTGCCTAAAACCATCTGTAGGAATTGTTGCATTTACATCCCATCCTGGATATCCATATGCCGCATCCATGTCCCATAGTGGGCCCATTTCAACTAAACCATTTTCTCGTACAATTAAGAATGAACTAGTATAGTAAGCGTCAAGATTTTTGCTGAATTCCTGAAGCCAAAAATATTTAGTGAATTTTTCGGCATCTATCCATTGACTGTATTCATCTCCTTTGGAAACCTTATCACTAGAAATGAATTTTTGAAAGTTATCAAGGTGCTCGGTAACTTGTTTAAGCGCTTTTTCATTGGCGTTCTTGGGCCAATGAATTTTGAATGGATATGTAAATCCGTCTACATAAATTGTCTGGTCGTTGGCTTTTGTTTTTGCATCAATTTCTAACAAAAAATCGTTATCGTTAATTGCTACTCGGTGTGTTGTTTTTTTTATGGTCTCCGTAAATGCGTAGATTCCTTGGTAATTATTGTTAAGGTATAGCTCTATAAAGTGTATTTGCGGATTCCATGTGTCGCTGATTTCGTGAAATAACTTATATGAAATGTAATTTTTCAGCATGCTTTTGTCTGCGTAATTGGCAATGAGCGCCCACTCACGATCTTTGTGGATGCCAAATAAAGATTCTTTTGTGTTGAATTTGATTTTATAACTTTTCTTTGGAGAATGGGTCCACGAGCTATTCCCTCTTCCTCTTATAGTCAGCTCCATCACTTCGCTTTCGGGGGCGTCCGCGCCCCATACTTGCAGCTTGGCGGGGATCTCTGTTTCGCGGTCCTTGATTTCTCGATGGTTCTCCGTTTCTATCACAATTCTCGGGATGCCCGCATAGGGGTATTCCGAGTCGTCAATGGGGAGGTAGTTTAGTTCTGTGGAGAGAGGGGTGGCGTCTTCTTCTATATCCCAGAAGGCGACGACTTCGTTATCTATTCTTTCGCTATTACTGCATCCAAGCCCCAAGCAGCAGATAACGATGCCTAGGAGCAGGGGGAGTGGTCTTACCGCACGATAACGCATGTTTACAAATATAGATTATTTGTAAATTGCTGTTAGCGTCAGGGCGTTCTTGGGAAATATTGTACGCGTGCTGTTGGTGTCGCCGTCGCTCCAGCCGCCCCATTTGTGGCCTTTTTGCGGCTTTGCGGTGAGTGTGACGGGGTAATTCTTGAAAAAGTCAACTGTGATTTCGCTTTCGTTCAGGGGGAGCCCGTGCACCAAAATGGTGCCGGGGCCGCTAGTGACGAGCGTAATGGGTATGGTGTTTCCGAGATCAAAGAAGTCGCGGAGTTGCATGGTGACTGTGTCTGCTCGTGTCTTGGCAAACGTTTTGATGATTTCCAGGTGTTCGTCCATGAGGGCTTTGTCATGCGACCAGCGTTCTTGATCGCGCGGAATTTCTTGCTCGATTTCGGACATCATTTTGTCTATGCGCGCAAGGATTTTACTTTGTTCAAAATTTGTTTGCAGGAGTACTGCCAAGCGGTTGATGAATGCGGCTTCGAAGTCTTTGTTCTTGAGCAAGCACCGGATTAAGAAGGTGGCGATAGGCGGGTTCTTCTTGTAAGCGAATGTCACTTGCGAGGTGATGTATTCAAAGATGTTGGTGTCGTCGTAGGGGATCGTGCCAAAGCCCGCGTCCAGGTCGTACAGAATCCACTTCCATTTGCTTTGCGGGTTTATAATATTCCATCTTTTGAGGTTGTTGGCGGGCCAATCCATGTTGTATGCAAATATTTCTGTGTGCAAGTAGTTCAAAAGATTATCGATGTCGATGAGCGAATCGATGTGGGCGTAATTGCTGTCAATGTCTAGGCTATGGCTTTTGAGCCATTGGAAGATGGCGTTGTAACTGGCGGCAGAGCCTGCTGTGGGGTTGAATCCCATTTTTATCAGGTTGATGTTGTTCTTGCCGATTCCGTAATGTGTCTCGATGTATGATTCGTTGGCTCGTTCGCGTAAGTCGTGTATGCCGAAATATTCCCCGTTGTAGTATACGATTACAAATCGCCCGCGTTGGTAATCGACGCCGAGCCCCTCGCTGAGTGAACTGGCGAGGCGGTCGCGAATGTAGTCCTTAGCAAAATTGTTGCCATTGTTGCGCAGGACAAAGCTCTTGAATACGGTGAGCTCGGGGTATTCCGGAAATAGCGGGTAATAGAGTCTTCGGTCTCCGTATTTTTTGTTGAAGTTGATGGAGACGGATTTTTTGGGATTCGTGCGGCTGAATTTTCCGAAAATTTTTAGGCCGGCATGCTTTGCGAAGGCGGGGGCGTTCTGGTCGCTTTCGACGAGTTCTACGTATACGGGGATTTCCTTGTCGAGCCAGAAGTTGGCTCCTTCGTGCGGGACTTCTTCTTGGGCGTCGGGGCCGGGCATGTAGATTCCGCTGTCAGGGTCAAAGAGTGAATTCGGATTTGCGGTGAGGAACACGGCCGCAATGGTCGGCTTTTCTTCGAAGATGTAAGTGCGGATGATTTCGGCTTTTGTGGAGTCGGAAAAATCGATGCAGCGAATGGTTGTCGTGCTATCGATTTCAAAAGTTGATGCGCGCGGGCTTTGGGCGTTTGGAATTTTACCGTCGGTTTCGCAACTCAGCGAATCATTTTCGGAAAACTTGACTGCAAACGCATCATTGAAAAAGCCGGATTCCGGAAAGTCGCTAAAGACTTGTCTGGCGACCGGACATTCTGCATAACCATGCCTCGTATTGTTGGCATAGTCGCTGTTGCTACAGGCCCCCAAAATGAGTCCTGCGAGCATGCAGAATAGGTATAAGGCGACTATGCGAGGCATATAGTGTAAAAATAGCAAAGTATTAAAATAATATGCTTTTTTTTGGTGATTTTCCGCCTTTTTTGTTAAGATTCATTTATATTACGCTATGGAGTTTTAGTGTAAGAGGATCCCATGAAGTTGAACGTTTGGGTATGTGGGTCGGTTGGATTTTTATGGGTTGTAGCGATGATTCTGTTGCTTTCGGCGACAGGGGTCTTTGCTGAAGACATGATTGCCACGGCTTCGAACGGTTCAACGGTGATTCTGCATGACAACGGCCGTTGGGAATACCACCAGAACAATTCAAAAATTCGCGATGTGCGTCCGAGTGCCATTCCCGAAGACGCCAAGTTCCAGATAACGGTCCAGTATGAAAGTGCAAACAAAATCAAGAAAGATATTCGCATGATGATGGATGGCGAGTTTGCCACCGAAGAAGAAATCCGTGACAGTTTGCGCAAGGTGCCGAAGGGCGGCATGGTGTATTTTCAGGTGCCCACCAAGCAGATTAAGCCGGGCTACACTCGTGAACTGACGTATTACATTTATGACAAGGGCAAGAAGCCGATTTTTTCGCAGACGGCTCGCGATAGCGAGGCTAAACCCACAGTCGAAAGCAGCAAGGTCTCGAATTTGATGGTCGTGCCGCTTTATGCAAAGCCCAAGTCCAAGGTGCTCAAGGCGAAGGTGGTGAGCGAATCTGCTCGTCAGACTCTGGAGTTTGATATCCCGATAAAGTAACTCCCATGAAGTTTGCAGTTGTAGATCTAGAAACGACGGGGGGGACGGCTGAGGTTGGCCGCATTACCGAGATCGGTATTGTTCTTTTAGATGATTGTGAAGTGGTCAAGACTTATTCGGCGCTGGTAGACCCGGGCATGCCGATTCAGCCGTTTGTGCAGAACCTGACGGGCATTACGGACGAAATGGTTCGCGGCAAGCCGCAGTTCGCGTCTATTGCCGAAGAGGTGGCCGAACTTTTGAAGGACCGCATTTTTGTGGCGCACAATGTGCAGTTCGACAGCAAGTTCATGCGTACTGAACTCAAGCGCTGTTGCATCAAGATTGATCCGCCGAGGCTTTGTACCGTCAAGATTGCCCGCCGTTTTTTTCCGGGGCTTCCGAGCTACAGCTTGCATAAGTTGACGCAGGCGCTGGAACTGCCTGAATTCAATCATCACCGCGCTTTAGATGACGCACTTGCGGCGGCTGAGATTTTGAAGCTGGCCTACAACAAGGTCGGGCCGGAACGCCTTTTGAAAGAAGTGAAGAATTTGTCTACGCCGAAAAAAGCGAAGGTAGTTTGACTTGTCTTCCCGCACGTAGATGCGGGATCTCCTTTGTATTAGTTTGAAAAACGCTTGCAATAATAATTGCAAGTTCTTTGGAAAGCCGTAAATGGAGTTCCCGGCTCAAGGCCGGGAAGACAGAGGGCTTTATAACAATCCCGCTTTAAATTTCATCTTCAGAATTCTTGCGGCGGATTCTTCGATGCGCTGCCTGTAATATTTACTTTGTTTGGAAAGTGCGGCGAGGTAATTCACCATTTCAACCGCTTTTTGCGGATATGTAATCATGAACATGTCGTTGCCGGCCATCAAGGCGGTGCGCACCAACTTTCTAAAATCCTTGGCGGGGTAGTTCTTGCTGCGCACGCGTTCGTTGCCGCTCACCCAGGCGCGCAGGCTGACGCCCCACAGGTCGTCGGTCAATATGACTGTTTCAGGTGACATGTCGCGGGCCATTTTCACGATTTTCGGTTCGAATACGGCAGGGCGGCTTGATATGCGAACGAAGCTCACGCTGCTCATCATGGTTACGGGAATGTCGCTGGCGAGTGTCTTGAAAAATTCCACGTTCTTTGCCACTTTAGCCTTGGGTGTTGAACTCACGGCAATTTGGTGGTCGCTGTTGGTCCAGGAATCGTAACCGGGAAAATGCTTCGATACACAGGCCACGTTGCTTTCGCGCATGCCTTGCACGAAGGCGCGGACCTTGGTCGCATTCGTGGTGTCTTCGCCCCAAGAACGCTTGGATTCTTCCATAAAGGAATGCTTGCCGCGGCTGTCTTTGGCGGGGTCGAGCACGGGCGCCAAATTCAGGTTGATTCCTACGCTGTCGAGTACAGCGCCGATTTCTTTTGCCAGAGTGCGGATGGAATCTTCGCTCATGTTGCGCATTTGCTTGGCGCTGGGGGTATGCTCCCAACGCGGGGCCACGACCGAGATTCGGTTTACGAGGCCGCCTTCCTGGTCAGCAGCCACGAGCGGCTTGATTCGCATGGAATCGTTCACGGTGCGGATGTTTTCGGTGAACTTGTCCAGGTTCTTCAGGTGATTTTTCATCACCAGGTATCCGCCGAATTCATGCTCCAGCATGAACGATGCGGGCGTCATGTAGACCATGACCATCTGCGCTGCTTTCTGCTTAATGGTCAGCGAATCCCACAGTGGCATGAGTTCGCGGGGGAGCCCGTAAGGTGTTTGCGCGGAATCTTCTTGCGGTAAGGCTTCGGCTGTATACGACGCGCTTGTTGCTGAATTGCTCGCAGGTCCCGTGGCTTGATTCCCAGCAGCTTCTGTAAGCGAATTCAGCGGAACAAATTTCACGTCAGGCAGAGAATCCTCCGCCCGCACAAGAATAGACATTGCCAGAAAAACGATTACTGGTACTATATTAAATTTCATTCTGAATTCCGAAATCCGAATTCCCGAATTTACTCAGCTTTCTTCTTTCCGAAGCGGCGGGGTTTGAATTCGCGGGGCGGGAAGTCGAACTTGAGCTTACCGCCTTTATCCAAATACAAGTAGGCGTCAAATGTGCGGTGGGTCTTGTTGCTGCGGAAACCCTTCAAAAGCGTCGTCTTTTCGCCGGCGAGCATCTTCTTGATTTCTTCGAGCGGGATTTCTTTGCCCAAGAGAATCTTCGGGAGCGTGATGCCGCTGGGTTCCTTTTTCAGGTAGGAATCGCTCACGTAACCGGTCATGGTTTCGTACACGGCGGCGCCATCGACCGGAGACTTGCCGACCTCGGCGCCGACTTCCACTTCTTCGGGCTTTTCGTCGAATACAAATTCAATCTTGTTTTCGTCGTTGATAATCACCACGGCCGAGAATTCGGCACCGCGCTTGCTGCGGAAGCCGGTGAGCGGACCAATTTTCCTGTTGGTCAGGAGCTCGGTGATTTCTTCCGGTGTGAGCCTCTTGCCGCCAATCATCTTGCGGATGACGATGCCGTCTTCGGTGGTGTAGCGGCTCACGGTTTCAAAGACCTTCTTGCCGTTCACGGGGCTAAACGGAGCTTCGCCGGTGGTGCTTTCTTCCTTGAAACCCTTGATGTTCTTCACCATGGTGCGCGTCATGTCGACGATGCCTTCCATGAAGTTCTCGCGGGTTTCTTTGCCCTTCTCGATTTGCTCCATTTTATATTCCCAGTTGCCGGTGAGTTCCGGGCTGGTGAGCGCTTCGATGTCCATGGCCTTCAGCACCTTGATCAGGTCGAATGCCTTTGCGGTCGGGATCATGTCCTTGCCGTCGCGAACCACGTACTTGTCGCTGACGAGCTTTTCGATAATGGCGGCGCGCGTTGCCGGCGTTCCAAGTCCGCGTTCCTTCATGGCGTCGCGGAGTTCTTCGTCTTCCACCAGCTTACCGGCGCTTTCCATCATCGAAAGCAGCGTGCTTTCAGTGTAGTGTGCGGGCGGCTTGGTAAAGTCTTCCTTTTCTTCGAGGGCGACCGTCTTCGCCGACTTGCCCTTGAGTGCCGGAATGTTCGATTCTTCGTCGCTGTCCTTGCCGTACACGGCCTTGAAGCCCGGATCAATCAGCACCTTGCCTTCGGTAATAAAGGTTTCGCCTTCCACGGTTGTTACGCGGGTGGTGTTTTCGTACTTGGCGGGCGGGAAGAACACAGCGATGAATCGCTGGCAAATCATCGTGAAAATCTTCTGTTCGGCTTCGGTGAGTCCCGAGGGCATCACGCCGGTGGGGATGATGGCGAAGTGGTCCGAAATCTTGGAGTTGTCGAACACCTTGGGGGTTTTCACGACCCAGTTGTTCTTGAGGGCGGTTTCTGCAAACTTGGCGAGCGGGCCTTCGATTTTGCCGAGGGTCGCCTTCACCGGAGCCACGTAGTCCTCGGGCAGGCAGCGGCTGTCGGTACGCGGGTAGGTGGTTGCCTTGTGGCGTTCGTACAGAGCCTGCGCAATCGAGAGGGTCGCCTTCGCGCTAAAGCCAAAACGGTTGTTCGCTTCGCGCTGCAGTGTCGTCAAGTCGTACAGCGGGCCGCACTTCTGGAGCGAGGGCGCGGACGTTTCTTCGACGGTGCCGGCCTTGCCCTTGCATTTGGCGAGAATTTCTTTTACGCGGTTTTCGTCAAAAATCTGCTTGACCTTGTCCTTGCCGTCTTCCTTGTTGGCGGTGAACCACTTGCCTTGGTAGTGGCTACCGTCGTTGTCGAATTCGGCTTCCACGGTCCAGAACTTTTGTGGCACGAACTGCATGCGTTCTTCTTCGCGGTTCACAATGATGGCAAGCGTCGGCGTCTGCACGCGTCCGCACGGGGTCACCTGGAATCCGCCCATGCTGCTGTTGTAGGCGGTAAGGCCGCGGCTTCCGTTCATGCCAATGAGCCAGTCGGCTTCGCTACGGCAAAGGGCGGCGGCCTTCAGGTTTTCCATTTCGGAGCCGTCGCGCATGTTTTCGAAAGCTTCCTTGATGGCGGCCGGGGTCATGCTCTGCATCCACAGGCGCTTGATCGTCTTGCCCGTGAATTTGCCCTTGAGCACATACTGTAATATATAGAAGAAAATCAGTTCACCTTCGCGGCCCGCATCGCATGCGTTCACGATGGTCGTCACGTCCTTACGCTTGATGAGTTTAGAGAGTGCCGAAAGCTGACCCTTGGTCGCAGGCGTTGCTACCAGCGGGAATTCCTTGGGGAGCATGGGGAGCGTGCTCATTTCCCACTTCTTGTACTTTTCGTCGATTTCTTTCGGGTCGGCGATTTCAACCAGGTGGCCGATGGCATGGCTCACGATGGTGGTGTCGCTTTCGTAGTGGGTCTTTTCGTTCTTGAAATTCTTTTGGCCGAGTACGCGGACCAGGTCCAGGGCCACACTCGGTTTTTCGGCGATAATCAGGGTCTTTCCCTCGATCGGGGCCTTTGCCGCCTTCGTTGCAGTTTTCTTTGCAGCGGTAGTCTTTGTCGCTGCGGTCTTTGTTGCAGTTTTCTTTGTTGTTGCCATCACTACTTCCATTTAAATCGTCCGAACAGGCCAAAAAGCACGGCCAGCACGGTAAAGGGGGCGTGGATAAATTCTACAGGAATGCACCACTTGATCAGGTGCTCCTGCCTGAATATCCTGAGCCCGCGAAGTATTAAAACCAAATCACCAATGCATTTGGCGACAAACGCGATAAGTGTCGCGATAAAAATCTCGAAACTGAACGGCGAAAGTACCGCCGCTATACACTGCATGGTCAGGAACAGGAATACCATGCTGAGTACAAATACGATTTTCGGTGTATAATAGATAGTCTTCGACGCCCAGCGCTTACGTTGCTCCCAGAGCTCCTTCAAGGTTTCTTTGCCGTTGGTGGTCACGAAGGTGCTTTCGGCAATGCAGTAGCGCATGGCCCAGGGGCGGTCGGCAGCGAGTTTTTGCATCAAGAGGTCGTCGTCGCCGCTCTGGATCTTGATGACGTTGTCGAACCCGTGCACGCTTTTGAAGAAGCTCTTGCGGTAGGCGAGGTTGTTGCCTGTGCTCGTGAGCGGGAGTCGCATGGCGAGGCCCGCGGTGCCTGCCACGCGGTAAATCAGGGTCTCGATAGCCTGCATGCAAATGAGCACGCTCGACTTACCGGGGATTGTGGGAATGTAGGAATGCCCAGCCACCAGCTCAATGCCCGGCTCGAATTCGGCCACAATGCCCGTGACCCAGGTGGGCTTTACCAGGCAGTCGGCGTCGGTCAGGCACAAAATTTCGCCCTCGCACGCCTCAATCAACAGCGAAAGCGCATGCTTTTTGGGGCTTACCCCTTCCGGAATCTCCTTGATCGTCAAAACATGCAACCTCGGGTTCTTGGCTGCGTATTCTGCCAAAATTTCCGGCGTATCGTCGTCACTTCGGTCATCGGCCACCCACACGTCCCACTGTCCGCGGTAGTCCTGGGCAAGCACGGAGTCCAAAGTCTCGCGTATGCCGGCCGCCTCATTGCGCGCGGCAATCAAGATGCTCACCTTGGGGGCGGGCTCCACGTCGGAGTTCCCCACGCGCACTTTACCGAGCGCACGGAAGAACCGCACCTCCAAGACTATATAGAATAGTCCGAACACAGCCAAAAGGCCGATGACCAGGTATGTGAGCACCGTAAAAAACATTTTCCGCGCAAAATTTAGTTCATCGGGGCGACTTTGGAAAAAGACGCCCGCCAAAATGGCCTTGATTTTTTGCGCACCTTTCGTTTTTGTCCCAAAATCGGCAAAATTATATTTATATTACACACTGAAAAGTGGAGGCACGCTATGAAAGTAAGCGCAGTAATCAATAAATATAATAGTGCAAACTTGGTGCTCCGTATCGCAATTTCGATTGTGGTGGGTGCGCTCTTGGGCGTGTTTCTGCCGTCGCAAAAATGGATTTCCGAATTCGGCGTGCTCTTTGTAGGCGCGCTTAAGGCCGTGGCGCCGGTACTGGTGTTCATTTTGATTGTCTGTTCCCTTGCCAATGGCAAGTCCCGCTTGGACCGTCGTTTTGTCCGCGTGGTTGCCCTATACCTGGTGGGTACGCTGCTAGCGTCCTTTGCCGCCGTGGGGTCGAGCATCATGTTCCCGCAGAATCTAGAGTTGAATGTGTCGGCAGACGTTTCGACCGTGCCGACCGATATTTACGAAATCTTGCATAATTTGTTTGTAAATGCGGTGTCGAATCCGTTTGCGTCTATTTCCGATGCGAACTATATCGGTATTCTGGTTTGGGCTGCCTTTATGGGCTTTGCTATCAAGAAAATTGCAAGTCCGGTGACGTTTACCGTGCTGCAGGATGTGTCGAATGCGGTTTCGATGGTGGTTCGCTGGATTATCAATTTGGCCCCGCTCGGTATCATGGGTATTATGTATACCTCGGTTTCTACGAACGGAATCGGAATTTTCAAGACTTACGGTTCGCTCATTCTGGTTCTTGTGGGAACCATGCTTTTCGTGATGCTTGTTGTGGTGCCGGCTCTTGTAGGACTTGTGTTGCGGCATGACCCGTATCCGCTGGTGCTCAAGTGCCTCAAGAGTAGTGCCGTTACGGCCTTCTTTACCCGCAGTTCCGCCGCGAACATTCCCGTGAACATGGCGCTTTGTAAAAGACTCGGGCTCGACCGCGAATTTTATTCTGTGTCTATTCCGCTGGGCGCGACTATCAATATGAGTGGGGCCGCCATTACCATTACGGTCATGACTCTTGCGACGGTGCATACGCTTGGTATTCCGGTGACGCTGACTTCGACATTAATCGTGTGCGTGCTTGCAACGCTTGGCGCCTGCGGTACCAGCGGTGTTGCGGGCGGTTCGCTTCTCTTGATTCCTCTGGCATGCGCCCCCTTCGGCATTTCTACCGACGTTGCCATGCAGGTGGTTGCCGTGGGCTTTATCATCGGTGTGATTCAGGACAGTATGGAAACGGCCTTGAATTCTTCGACCGACGCCATCTTTACGGCGACCGCCGAATACCGTGCCTGGCAAAAACAGGGAAAACCCTTGCCCAAGGAATTATTCCGCGAACACGGAACCGAAGAGCATGAAGCATAAAAAATGAGGAATTTTCATCCTCATTTTATTCTAAACTCTAATCTCCGAAATCTGAATTCCGAAATCCGAATTCTGAAATCTGAACTCCGAATTAGTCCTTCAGCAGTTCCGGGTGCTTTTCGGAGATTCGTCGTGCGAGGTACACGAACGGGGTATCCATCAGCGATGTCACGATAAAGATTCCGTAGCCGAAGACCAGGATTTCGCCAATCGTATTCCATGGGAAAACTCCGGCGAAGGCAAGCAGGTTGAACACGACCACGTTGATCAACTGGCTTACCAGCGTAGAGCCGTTATTGCGCAACCACAAGAAGCTTTTCTTTTCGCCGAACTTGCTTTCGGTCCATT
Source organism: Fibrobacter sp. UWOV1 (assembly GCF_900142495.1). Lineage (NCBI taxonomy): Bacteria > Pseudomonadati > Fibrobacterota > Fibrobacteria > Fibrobacterales > Fibrobacteraceae > Fibrobacter > Fibrobacter sp. UWOV1. The sequence continues at coordinate 94,863 of NZ_FRBA01000010.1, forward strand.
TCCACCAGGCATGGTAGGCCCATACGTCGAACATTTCGCAAATAGCGTAGGCAAACAGGCTTGCAAGCATCACGCGCGGGGTGTTGGCGAACACGGTACGAATCGGTTCTGCCATGGTGTCGCCCTCGGCCGGAATATACAGGAACCAGCTTTGCGAAATCAGGATGAAGGTTACGTTCGCGAGAATGCCGATTTTGACACAGCGGCTTGCTTCTTTCTTGCCGTAGATTTCGCTCATGATATCGGTCGCGAGGAATGTCGAGGCAAAAATCACGTTGCCGAGCGTGGTGTCGAGCCCAAAAGCGTGCACTAGAATCAGGACTTCGATGTTGGCGGCGATGGTGCAAATCACGGTCCAGGCGAAAATGCCCTGCTTACCGAAAAAGCGGAAAAAGCCGACGAGCCCGCCGAAGAACACGAAGATGGAAGCGATAAGGATGATTTCGTTCTGCATGATTATTCCTCCGGCTTAGCGTCTTCTGTCGATTGCTGCAAACAGGCGGGTCTTGGCGAGCGTTTCGAATTCGGTGCCCGGCTTACCGTAGTTGGCAAACGGGTAGAGCGAAATGCCGCCGCGCGGCATAAAGAGGCCTTCGACTTCGATGTACTTCGGGTCCAAAAGCTTGACCAAGTCCTTCATGATAATGTTCACGCAGTCTTCATGAAAGTCGCCGTGGTTGCGGAAACTGAACATGTAGAGCTTGAGCGACTTGGATTCTACCAGGTACTGGTCCGGAATGTAGTTGATCTTGATTTCGGCAAAATCCGGCTGGCCGGTTTTCGGGCACAGGCTCGTGAATTCCGGGCAGTTGAAGGTGACCATGTAGTCGTTGCCCGGATGCTTGTTCGGGAACTTTTCAAGGACTTCGGGACTGTAGGTGGTCTTGTACTGGGTCTTGTTGTTGCCAAGCAACGTGACGCCTTCGAGTTCAGCTTCTGAACGCATAAAGTCTCCTAGTTTTGTTTAAGGTCAGGATGGGTTTCGAACTGACCGACCCAAAGATAGAAAATTATCTATATTCCCTTTACCTTTGGAAAATTCCTGGGGTACCTCGCACTGCGGTGCTGGGTTGAACTTAGGGCTTTAAGACCCTCAAACCGAAATATAAAACGGAAACTACATATTATGGATTTTTCTGCAATTATTGCCGAAGAGCTTAACCTTGAAGTATGGCGCGTCGCCAAGGCGCTCGAACTGATGGACCAGGGTGGTACCATCCCCTTTATCGCCCGTTACCGTAAAGACCAAACGGGCACGCTGAACGAAATAGAACTGCGCGACATCAGTCACCGTCGCGACTACCTGCAAGAACTGGTAGACCGCAAAGAAACGATTCTCAAGAGCATCGAAGAACAGGGCAAGCTCACGCCCGAACTCAAGGCACAGATCGAAGCCTGTAAGGACAAGACTCTCCTCGAAGATATTTACGCCCCTTACAAGCCCAAGAAGCGTACCCGCGCCACAGCTGCCAAGGAACTGGGTCTGGAACCCTTGGCCCGCCTCATGTGGGCGCAAGAAGAAACCGGCAACACGGCAGAACAGATTGCGTTAATTTATTTGTCCGAAGAAAAGGGCCTTGCCGACCCGAAGGCCGCCCTCAAGGGTGCCGCCGACATTTTGGCCGAAGAAGTCGCCGACAACACCGAATTCCGTCAGTACCTGCGTAACAAGATGGAAAAGACTGGTGTCATGATTTCCAAGGTCAAGAAGGATTTCGAAGGTCAGGAAACCAAGTTCAAGGATTACTACGACTACAGCGAACAGGTGTCCAAGATTCCGAGCCACCGTATGCTCGCGCTGCGTCGCGGCGAAAAGGAAAAGGTGCTCCGCCTCTCTATCGAAGTGCCGAACGAAGAAATGGTCGGCTACCTCAAGCAGCAGGTGATCAAGGGCAACACCACTTGGACTCCTTACCTGGAAGCCATGTGCCAGGATGCTTGGGAACGCCTGCTCCAGCCGAGCATGGAAAGCGAAGTGCGCCTGATGCTCAAGGACGCCGCCGAAGAAGAAGCCTTCAAGGTGTTCAGCAAGAACCTGCAAGATGTGTTGCTTGCCGCACCTGCCGGCCACAAGGCCGTGCTCGCTCTCGACCCGGGTTTCCGTACGGGTTGCAAGGTGGCCGTGCTCGACGAAAATGGCAAGTTCATGGATCACGGCATTATCAAGCCGCACGAACCGTGGAACGACAAGGCCGGTGCCGCCGTGTACCTGATGGGCCTTATCGACAAGTACAAGATTGACTTGATTGCAATCGGTAATGGTACTGCAAGCCGCGAAACGGATGCCTTCTGCGCCGAAATGTCCGCCAAGTTCAAGGGCAAGGTTCCGCCGCGCGTCATCGTTTCTGAGGCAGGTGCATCTGTTTACAGCGCAAGCATGATTGCTATCCAGGAATTCCCGAAGGAAGACGTGACCACTCGTGGCGCCATCTCGATTGGCCGCCGCCTGCAGGACCCGCTGGCCGAACTCGTGAAGGTGGACCCGCAGTCCATTGGCGTGGGCCAGTACCAGCACGACGTGAACCAGCGCGAACTCAAGAAGCGCCTGGACGAAGTGGTGGAAAGCTGCGTGAACATGGTCGGTGTTGACGTGAACAGCGCCTCTGCTCCGCTGCTTTCTCATGTGGCAGGCCTCAGCAATACTTTGTCCGAAGCCATCGTGAAGTACCGCGAAGAAAACGGTGCTTACGCTAGTCGCGAAGCCTTGAAGAACGTGAAGGGCTTTGGCCCGAAGGCTTTCGAACAGGCTGCAGGCTTCATGCGCATTCCGGGTGCCGAAAACCCGCTTGATGATTCTGCCGTTCACCCTGAAAACTACGCCCTCGTCGAAAAGATGGCCGAAAAGGCCGGCGTGTCGGTGAAGGACATGGTGGGTAACGCCGAAGCCGTGAAGGCGATCAACCTCGAAGAATTCTTGAGCGACGAAGTGGGTAAGGCTACTTTGGACGACATCATGAAGGAACTTCAGAAACCGAGCCGTGACCCGCGTAAGGAATTCCGCTATGCCAAATTCGACGACAAGATCCGCACCATTCAGGACCTGATTACGGGTAGCTGGATGGAAGGTGTCGTGACCAACGTGGCAAACTTCGGTGCCTTCGTGGACATTGGCGTTCACCAGGACGGCCTCGTGCATGTTTCCGAGATTAGCGACAAGTTCGTGGAAGACGCCAAGACGGTGCTTACCGTGGGCGATATCGTGAAGGTGCGCGTGGTCGCAGTCGATGTGGGCCAGAAGCGCATTAGCCTTTCGATGAAGCAGGAATCTACCGACGGCGTTGCCGGTGCCGGCGCTAATGGCCCGCGTGGCCAGCGCGCAGGCGGTAACCGCGGCGGATTCGGTGGCCACGGCCGCGACGGTGGTCGCGGCAATGCCCGCCCGCAGGGCGGCATCCAGGGCCATGCAACGCTTGCGGACCTCAAGGCAAAAATCGCCGGCAAGGACCGCCCGGGTGCAGCTCCGAAAAAAGCCGCTGCCATGCCCGGCAAGATGAGCGCCCTCCTTAAGAACTTTAAAAAAGGAATGTAGATTTGATTGCGGCGGCAAGCTCGCTTGCCGACATGAGCAAATCTACGCCGTTTGCGCTACGAAGTAGCGCAACAAAGGAATGTAAGGCGAGAGTAGCGGCAGCCATGCTTGCATGAGCTGCCATGACCGAGCCGTAATCCTTGCACTGCATCGCAGTGCAAAGGAATGTAACGCCTAAATTGTCATGCCGCACATAGATGCGGCATCTCCTCTTACGGCTTTCCAAAACGCTTGCATTTCTCATTGCAAGCGTTTTTTTTGAAGAAAGTCTTTGCTGAATCTAGGATTTTGGCCGTAACACCAAGAGATTCTGTAAGATCATCCCAGTTGGCATTATTTTTTTCGATTAAATTCATTTTCCATAAACGTCGCCATTTCTTTAGCTGTTTCTCTCTAGCAATGGCATCTTTTATGTTGAAGAATAGTTCGTAATGAACTAGTCTGTTGACGTTATAATCGTTTGTAAAACCTTCGTTTATCTTTATTTTGTGCTCTATGATTCTGCGAAATAAATTGTTTGTTACACCTGTATAAAATACAGTTCGGTGTTTGTTGGTGAGAATGTAAACATAGAAGTTGTAATTCATTTTTCCTCGGTTAGAAAAGGAGATCCCGCACCACGTGCGGGAAGACATCGGGAGAAAAATCACCTTTTATATACACGCTTTTTTTTATTAAGTTGAGAGCGTTTTCTAGGTAAAAAAAGGTTTGCTGTGCAAAGAAGATGGGCATGGCCAATTTTATTGTGTAAACTTTTCTTATAATTTCCTTTGTGACACGATTCGTCTCGGTTGTGTGACGAACATCAAAATATGCCCCTTAAGAGTCGTTGGGGGTGTGTAAAAATTTTCTCGGGCTATTGCCTGGTGTGTAAAAATTATTTATTTTAGGGTTATGTGTATTGCGCTAGAACATCTGTTTGATTACGACGACTTCCGCAAGTTCCTCCAGGATTACTTTGAGGAGCAGAAAAAAATGCGCGCCGTCTTTTCGCACCGATTCTTCGCGGCGAAGGCGGGTTTCAGCAGTTCGTCTTACTGCCTGAACGTCATCCGCGGGCGCTTTAACCTCACGCCAAAGTCTATCGATAAAATTGCGAAGGCGATGGATTTCGAGCCGTTGCAGAAGGCGTATTTCGAGGCCCTGGTGCAGTACAACCAGGCGCAACAGGTGAACGAGCGCGAAAACGCCTGGGAACAGATTGTCCAGATCCGCAAACAAATCGAATTTACACACGTGACTACTCGTGAACAGGCCTACTTTAGCAAGTGGTACTATCCGGTGGTCCGCGAAATGGCGGTGAATGCCGACTGGCACGACGACTACATGGTGCTTGCCCGCATGCTTACGCCGCAAATCACGACCGAAGAGGCCCGCGACGCTGTCAAGAAACTTCTGGAATGGAATTTGATCAAGAAGGTGGGCGACCATTACGAAGAAACTTCGCAAATGCTCGATGCCGCCGAAATTCCGCCGATTTCTTTGCGCCAGATTCGCCGCGAATACATTCAGCACGCTATCGGTGCTGTAGAATCCATGCCCAAGAACGAACGTTTTGCTGCGTTCACCACCTTGGCCATGAGTGAAAGTTCTTATAATTACGCTGTAGAAGTTCTTGAAGACGCCCGCAAAAAAATAATCGCGAAGGCGGCGAATGATCCTAATGTGGAGCGAGTTTACGAGATGATGCTTGTGGCGTTCCCGATGAGTAAGAAGATTGATAAGGAGGCAAAATAATGGATACTTTGTTCAAATATGCCTCTGGTATGGCTTTAGCTCTTTTTGCGGCTGGTTTGACTTCTTGTTCCAAGAGCGACGAAACCGCTGGTGGCGTGACCGATATCGGTAACTCCGTTGCACAGGGCATTGTGGTGACCGAGGCGAACCAGCCTGTGGCCCGCGCCCGCGTGGTGGCTTATTACGACAACTGGGATAAGACCTCTATCGAAGATTCCGTGGTGGTGGAAGCCGACGACAACGGCATTTTCAGCTTGAAGTTTGACAGCACGCGCTCTGTGGTGATTTATGCCGAAAACGGTTCTGAATCCGGCCTTTCCCGCATTCAGAAAGGTGGCGACGCCCTTGTGATGGTGGGTCACCCGCGCAGACTTGAAAGTCGTGTTGCCGAGGCCAAGTCCGGCTACATGCGCATTGTGGGCCGTAGCGATGTCGCAACCGTCAAGTCTGATGGCTCGTTTGCATTCGACGCGATGCCCGTGGGCGAAATCTCGCTGGTGTATGTGGAAAGCGATCAGTCGCAGGCCCGTTTAAACTTCATGACGGCTGTCGCGGGCGACACGCTCAAGATTCCGTCTCTCGAAAACAAGAACGAGGGCTGGCTCACGATTTCGGATTACCACTACTATAGTGGCGCCGCTTACGGTGGCATTATGGTGAATGTGCCCGATGGTATTTCTGTTCCGCAGGATACCGCTACGCCGGAACCGGTGGTGCCTGACACCACTGCAAAAGATACTACCGCTGTCGATACCACGGAAGAACTTGCGATATCCTTGAACCTCCACATGGATGGCTCCGATAGCGTAGCTAAGGTCTATAACAATGACGGCTCGGTCGCCGATTCCGTGAACTACGTGGAAGGTGTGTCGGGCAAGGGCATTCTGCTCAAGGTCGGTCAGTTCGTCGAAGTGGGTGATATTGACCCCTGTGCAGGTGACTTTACCATGAGCGCATGGACCAAGTGGAGCGGTTACCGTGGCGATGGCATTTACCAGCTCCTCTTTGCAGAACGTGAAGACTGGATGACCGGATTGTCCAGGTTCCAGCTGCAGTATGAATTTATGACGAGTTCCTTTGTTGCCGTGGGCGATGGCATGGACTTGTCGGGCTATGGCTATGCATGGCTTGCCAAGGGCAATGTCGAACGTGGTGGCACGCTGCCTATGAATGAATGGTCGCTGCTGGTGCTCGTTAACGAAGGTGGCAAACTGTACTTCTATATCAACGGGGTGCTCGTGAGCAACAAGGCCGGTGTTCCGTTTGCGCCCAAGGAAGTTGCAGCCCCGCTGCCGTTCCGTATTGGTGGTTCCGAAGTGCCGAACGACACTTGGAATGGCGCCATCGACGAAGTCAAGATTGAATCGGTCGCCCGCTCCGCTGAATGGGTCAAAGCCGAATACGAAGCCCTAGCGAAGTAATCTGAAAGTGTCATCCTGAGCGGAGCGCTGTGGCGCGAAGTCGAAGGATCTAATAACAAAAGAGCCTTGTCCGAAGACAAGGCTTTAAAAATTTTTAAGTAACTTAGGCGATACTCACCTCGGCACTACGGACGCCTCGTTTCACTACGGCGTCTATGCTTCGGCTCGGTCATAGAAAAATGCTTGCATTTTTCTGCGACGCTCGCCTTACGCATTACTCGTACTTAATCACGCCGGCCGGGCAGCTGTCAGCAGCGTCCTTGATTTCGCTTTCGTAAGCGGAATAGTCGACGCCTTCCTTGACCTTCATCTTTTCAGGAACTTCGAACACTGCGTCGCAAGTAGCTTCGCAAGCGCCGCAAGATACGCATTCGTCACTGGATTCGTCCAGCCAAACTTTCGTGATTGCCATAATATACCTCTTTGTGTCTTGGTTGAGTTTATATACGCAATATAATAAAATCTTGTTCTGTTAAAAAAGAAAAAGTTGAAAAATTACAAAAAAGTAACCGTTTTGATTTTTTTGAGTTTCGTGGCTTAGGAAAATCCATAAATGCGTAAGGCGAATGTTGCAGGCCTGCTTGCAGACCTATAACTGAGCCTAGCATTTAGTACTTTTTAGTACTATCCGTGTGACACCTATAAAGCTTGTTTTCTAAATTTGGGGTCGTATTTTTAACGTCTATCAAAATTCACGAGAGGAATTCACCGAAAGATGAAAAAAGTGGTTGTAAAAATTGGTGGCAGCCTGGCAATCGACGAAGCCAAGCTGGCTGATTTTGTGTCGGCAGTCTCTACCCTCCCCGGTAGTGGCTGTCAGGTGGCCGTGGTTCACGGCGGTGGCAAGGACATCAACGAAAACATCGCCTTGCTCAAGGAACAACCGACATTCATCGACGGCCTCCGAGTCACAACCCCCGGCATCATGAAGATGGTCGAGATGACCCTCTCCGGTCACGTGAACAAGAAGCTTGTGCGCATGCTCCTGAATAATGGCTGTGGTGCCGTCGGTATTTCGGGCGTAGATGCAAACCTGTTCCAGGTGGTCAAGAAGCAGGGCAAGGTGGACCTTGGTCTGGTGGGCGAAATCAAGAAGGTGAACCCCGGCATCGTGACCGCGCTCTGGGGTGCGGGGTTTGTTCCCGTGGTAAGCCCGATTTCGATTGGCCCTGACGCAAACGGCAAGGTTGTGAGCTGGAATGTGAATGCCGACACGGCTGCATCTGAACTGGCTGTGGCGCTCGAAGCCGACCAGTTCGTGCTGGTGAGCGACGTGCCGGGCGTGATGGACGAAAACAAGAATGTAATTCCCGAACTGAGCGAAGCGGACGCCGAAAAGCTGATTGAGGCTGGCGTCATCTCCGGCGGTATGATTCCCAAAGTCCGCGAGAGTTTCAAGTCGATCCGACGAGGACTCAAGAGCATCCACATCGTGGGTTGGAAGGACGCGGAACACTTTGGCAAACAAATTAATGGAGATTTAAACTATGGCACAATCTTGCGCTAACCTGCTCGAACAGGACAAACAAATTATCGCGCCGCTTTACGGCAAGGCAGACATCAACTTCGTGAAGGGCGAGGGCTCTTACCTCTATGATGACCAGGGCAACAAGTACCTGGACTTCGTGGCAGGTATCGCCGTGAACGCGCTCGGTCACCAGAACCAGGCTATCAAGGATGCGGTGGTGGATCAGATGAACCACTTCAACCACATCAGCAACCTTTACCCGAACTACCCGCAGATTAATCTCGGCAAGGCCCTGTTGGAAATCACCAAGTTCGACAAGGCCTTCTTCTGCAACTCGGGTACCGAGGCCAACGAAGGCGCTATCAAGTTCGCACGTAAGTACTTCGACCGGAAGGGCGAAAAGAACCGGCAGAAGATTATCACCTTCGTGAACAGTTTCCACGGAAGGACGTATGCCGCGCTTTCTGCGACGGGCCAGCCGGCTATTAGGGAAGGCTTCGGCTCCATGCCGGGTGACTTCGTTCATGTGACTTGGAATGACTGTGCTGCATTGAAGGCCGAGGTGGATAGCAATACCTGTGCCATCATGCTGGAATCGCTGGCCGCCGAAGGTGGCGTGATGACCCTTTCTGCCGAAATGGTGGCGACCATCAACAGCCTGCAGAAGGAATTCGGCTGCCTTGTGATTGTTGACGAAGTGCAGGCGGGTGTGGGCCGTCTCGGAACCTTCTGCGGTTTCGAAAAGTACGGCCTGAATCCGGACCTGGTTTCCTTGGCTAAGGGAATCGGTGGCGGTCTCCCGCTGGGTGCGGTGCTCCTGCGCCAGAAGATTGCTGACCAGCTTAAGGCTGGCGACCATGGTACCACTTTTGGCGGTAACCCGATTGCATGCGCTGCAGGTCTCGCTGTCGTGAAGCAGATTCCGGGCCTCCTCAAGAATGTGGCTGAACGTTCTGCCCAGCTGAAGGCCGGTTTGGCGGCCCTCGTGGAGAAGTACAGCTTTGCCAAGGAAATCCGCGGTGAAGGCCTGATTCTCGGTGTGGCTCTCGATGAATCCATGCCGGTGGGTAACATCATCGCTGCCGCCCGCGCAGAAAAGCTCATGGTGCTTAGCGCCAAGGGCAACGTGCTGCGTTTGCTCCCGCCGCTGAATGTTTCTGCCGCGGAATGCGAAGAGGCCCTTGCAAAACTCGGCAAAGCATTCGCCGCCGCTGCGAAGTAATCATTGAGATGTCTTCCCGGGCAACGTCCCGGGCGGACAGCACTTAGCACTTTTATACGATACTAGGTGCTTTAGCACCTTAGTAGAGTTATCCTCTTTGGGGAAGTGCTTAGTGCGCATGGCCACCAAGGTGGGATCTCCTTTGTATTAGTCTGCAGAAACGCTTGTTTCTGCAGATTCTTTTTTCAGTCTGCAAGAGGGGATCCCGGCCTTCGCCGGGAAGACAGAAGACGAGGCCGTGCGGGAAGACAAGAAGGCGAAAAGCCGTTTTTTGCGTTACCCGCCCACCCGCCCCTGCCTCTGGCGTATTGGGGAATGAACCTCCGGATTGTCTTCCCGGCCTTGAGCCGGTTAGTGGGCACTTGCAATTTATTGCTTATGTGCCCACAATCCTCGGAACGGGGAGATCTCCTTTGTATTAGCCTGAAGGAGCGCTTGCTTTTGCGGATTCAAGAATTTTTTCCGTTACACCGATAGATTCTGCAAGGTCGTTCCATTCGGCGTTGGTCTTTTCAATAAGAAAGATTTTCCATCGACGTTTCCATCTTTTCAACTGTTTTTCTCTTGCTATTGCATCTTTGATGTAAAAGTAGTGTTCGAAGTAAACCAATCTGTTGACGTTGTAATCGTTTGTGAAGCCTTCGTTGACTTTTAATTTGTGTTCTATGATATGTCGGAACAAATCGTTCGTGACGCCGGTGTAAAAGGTAGTGTGGTATTTGTTTGTGAGAATGTAGACGTAAAAGTTGTAATTCACATTGCCCTCTCTGTTTAAAGTGTCTCTTACTATACACGCTTTTTTTAGTGCAGTTGATATGGTTTTTCTTGTAAAATTTTATTCGTGGGCATGTGGATTCTTTTTTCAGTCTGCAAGAGGAGATCCCGCATCTTCGTGCGGGAAGACAGATGGCGAGGCCGTGCGGGAAGACAGATGGCGAGGCCGTGCGGGAAGACAGATGACGAAAAAGCCGCAGTGATGAACTGCGGCTTTTTAATATGCTCTAAGGAAAGGAGTCTAGAGGGAAACCTCGTGTTTCCCTTTACGACTTGTTAGTCGGGGCCTGGCGGGCGACGGGTGCGAGCTGTCCGTGCTTGCGGAACAGGTGCTTCACGAGCGTGCCGAATCCACGCATCACGCGGTAGCGTTCACGCGGGTTCTTGATCGCCATGATGCCCTGACGCAGAATATAGCTCGGGCGCAGGTAGAATTCACGGCGGGCCTTGTCGCAGAAGTCGACCAAAGCCTGGCTGGTGAGTTCACCGCGCTGGATGGTGGTGCGGTGGAAACCGTCCTTGTCCAGCCACTGGTTGTAATCCTTTGTCTGTAGCGCGCCGCTTTCCAAGGCTTCCTTGTAAGCCTCGGTGCCGGGGTATGCCATAATGGGGTAGAACTGAGCCGTATTCGGGTCCAACTTCTTGGCGTAGTCGAGCGTCATGCGGAGCGTTTCCGGCGTGTCGCCCGGGTTGCCGACCATAAAGCAGCCGTGCACCAAGAGGCCTGCCTTGCGGGCGTTCTTGGTGAATTCGATTGCCTTGTCGGTGTTCTTGACACCCTTGTGGATGTTTTCGAGAACCACAGGCGAAGCGCTTTCGAAACCCACGCACATTTCGCGGGCGCCGGCCTTTTTCATGAGCTTGAGCAAGTCGAGCGGCACATCGGCGCGGGCGTTGCAGCTCCAAGTAATCTTGAGGCCGCGTTCCAGAATCAAGTTGCAGATTTCGCGAACGTGTTCGTGGCTTGCGGTAAACGTGTCGTCTTCGAAGAATACTTCGCCCAAGTCGTCAAAGTTTTCCTTGATATACTGCAGTTCGTCCACCACATCTTTCGGAGAGCGGCGACGGAACTTGTGGCCGTTCAGCGTCTGCGGAATCACGCAGTAGCTGCAGCGGTTCGGACAACCGCGTCCGCTCAAAATCACAATCAGCGGGTTCAGGTTCGCACCGTAGAAATACTTCTTGTAGCAACTGTACAGGTACTTGCGGTAAACCTTGGACACCCAGGGCAGTTCGTCGAGGTTTTCAATCTTCGGGCCTTCCGGCTGGAAATCTACCGTGCCGTCGGCCTTGCGGAAGGCGAGGCCCGCGATGCTAGAAATGTCCTTGATGTCGCCGCGCAGGTAGCGGGCGAGATTCCTGGCGGTGTAGTCCGCCTCGCCGATAATCACGAAGTCGAGGCTCGGTTCCATTTCCATGGATTCGAGCGGCTCGGCGGTAGCGTGCGTACCCATGATAGCGATTTTCGTTTTCGGGAGCGCTTTTTTAATGGCGTGCACCACCTTCAGGTCGTTCAGAATACTCGGCGTGCTCGTGCTGCAAACCACGAGCTCGGGGTCAAACTTCTTGATACCATCCAGAGTCTGCGCGAGGTCGAGTTCCATGGCCGGGCTATCGATGAGCTGAATCTCATTACCGTCGGCTTCGACTGTGCCGGCGGCGTAGCTCAAAAACATGGGCCAGTAAAGGGTAGAGGACTTGGTCACGCACGGACTGCGCGACTCGCGACTGAACATCGGATGAAACGGGGGATTTAAAAAAGTAATGCGCATAAGCAATGGCAAAATACATAATTATCGGAGATAAAGCTACATTTGGTTTCGATGAAAGTGTTGATTTCGTTGTGTATTTCTCTATGTGGGCTGTGCTCGATTGCGCTGGCGCAAAATTCGCCGGCGGTGGCGCTTGATACGATAAAAGAATTTTACGCCGAAGGTACGCTTTCACGCCTTTACGCGGTCCAAAAAGGGACTTCCATTCGTGAAGGTATAGCCTACAGTTATCACCCGAACGGTAAGGTCGCTATTGAGGCTCCGTACAAAAACGGCAAGCTCGACGGGGTGTTCAGGAGTTATTTCGAAAACGGCAAGGTGTGGCAGACTATCGGCTACAAGGCAGGTATCGAAGAGGGAATCTCGACGACGTACTTTGAAAACGGGAAAAAGAAAAGCAAGGAAGTTTACCGTGACGGGCTGCTCGACGGAATGACCGAAGAGTGGGACGACAAGGGGCGCCTGCGCCGCAAGCTGCCGTACATGCGCGGACAGTTGCACGGGGTCGCAAAAATTTTCGATGATCTGGGTGGTCTCAAAGAAGAGATGACTTTGGAGCATGGCCTAAGGCACGGACCGTACCGCCGCTACAACAAGGGCGTCAAAGTGCTTGAAGCGGAATTTGTTCAAAACCGCTGCGTCAAGAATTGTGATTTTTAGTATCCGGCCCACTCGGCGGCAACGCTGGGCGAGGCTTTGCGGATTTCTTTGGCGTGTTCGCTGTCGTCGGCGAGTGCGATATCGCCGCTTGCAATTTTCGCCTTAATATCTTCGAATGACTTGGGCTGCTTGGCTTCGGGCAAGTGGTCACCTGGTACAATGCAAGGGGCGTCTATGGAGGTTTTCGCCTTGTCTTTGACCGGCGAATATTCGCGGGCGGCGGGCACTTCGTAGAATTTGTCTTCTTCGGGGCACCAGGCCATCAGTTTTTTGCCGTAAACGCAACCCGCGTCAAGCCCGATGAATCCGGGGCGGTTCACGAATCCCATTTTAGCCCAATGTCCGAATACCACCGTCTTGTTCCATTTAATTTGTTCAAACCACGGGCGATCATTCCAGTATCTTACGGACAAAATAACTTCCCGGTCCATGTCCTCTAGTCTGACCTTGCCGGGCTCTAAACCGGCGTGAACCAGCAGCGCGTGTGGAGTGTCGCGCCACAGGGGCCAGGTGCTTACCTCGGCGGCAATGGCGTGCCAGGTTTCCATCGGGAGCTTGGCGAAGCGGGCGCGCTGCTTTTCGGTCCAGCCGCTTTCGGGCAGTTCCAGCGCACGAATCAAGTGCTCTTCGTGATTGCCGCGCACCGTGAGGATTCCGTTGTCCTTCACGAACTGCAGTGCCCGCAACATGTCGGGACCCTTGTTGATGATATCGCCCGTCTGGTACAGCGTGTCTTTACCGCGTACAAAGCCGAATGCGTCTACAATGCGCTCGAGTTCGTCGGCACAGCCATGCACATCACCGATGTAGAGAGTCCTTGACATAAGAGTTATTCGTTACTGGTTAATAAATGAGTGATGTGAAATGTGTAATGTGAGATTAGATATGATCTATTTTTCATTTCACATTCCTCATCATACATCTCACATTATTTTACGTGAACCGCTTGCCTTAGCTTGTTCATTTCGTCGGCGGTGAGTTCGCGGAATTCGCCGGCGGGCAAGTCGCCCAAAGTCAGCTTGCAGTAACTCACGCGTTTGAGGTCGCGAATCTCGTAGCCTACGGCGCGCATCATGCGGCGGATTTCGCGGTTCTTGCCTTCGATCAGCACGAGTTCGGCAAAGCCTTTCTCTAAATAAATGTCGGTGGCGAATGCGATTTCTTCTTGTTCGGCGCCTTCTTCGCGAATGTCAACGCCGTCTACCAGCTTCTGCGCGGCGTGCTCGCTCAGCGGGCGGTCTGTCCACACGTAGTAGCTGCGCGGAATTTCGTAGCTCGGGTGCGTGAGGCGGTGCAAGAGTTCGCCATCGTCGGTGAACAGCAACAGCCCGCGGCTCTGCAGGTCCAGGCGGCCCACATACTTAAGGCTCTGGTAGGCGGGCGGCAAGTAGTCGTACACCGTGCGGCGGCCTTGCGGGTCGGTCTTGGTGCACACGCAGCCGGCCGGCTTGTGGAACATGATGGTCGTCGTCTTGCGCGGGAGTCGGGCGGGCTTGCCGTCGACAACAACGTTGTCGGCGTTCTCGTCGACCTGGTGGCCCAAGTCCTTAATCACGTCGCCGTTCACTTGCACGCGGCCTTCTTCAATCAAGGCGTCGGCCGCGCGACGGCTCGCAATTCCACAGAGAGAGATGTATTTGTTGATACGCATAGGAAAGTAGGCAGTAGGAAGTAGACAGTAGGCAGTGGTTAGTGATTAGGTCATCCAGGCTGATTGTCATTCTGGGCTTGACCCGGAATCAGCTTTTTCCGGCATCAGCTTTTTTATCCTCATAAAGTAGTCCGAATCGTAGACCCGCTGTACTAATCTTAAATGTTTCGACGCGGAGTTTTTCCAGGAGCGACTTCAGCCAGAACAGCCCGCAAATAATGACTTCGTGGCGGCCGTTTTCAAGGCCCGGAAGCATGGCGCGGAGTTCCTTGGACAAGTTGGAGATTCGCGTCGTGACGGCATCCAGGTCGCTAATGGAAAGTTCCAGGCCTTCGATGGCCTTGTAGTCGAACTGCTGCTTGTTCAGGTAAACCATGGCAAGCGCCGTGCCCGTGCCACCAATCAGGTACACCGGCTTCTTGGTCATTCCCTTGAAGCTGACTTCCTTGAAGGTCTCCTTCACGAATTTCTTGTATTCCGGGCCAGGGATCGGGCCCATCGCCTTGAACATCTTGAGGGCGCCCACCGGAATCGAGAACGTGTTGTCGCCGTTGCTGAGTTCCGTGGAACCGCCTCCGATGTCGATCGTCACGATACCTTCGCCGTGCCATTCCTTGACCGAGCGGTAGGTGAGCTTGCCTTCTTCTTCACCGCTGATGATTCTGGGTTTGACCCAGAGGGCTTTTTCGACGGCGGCAATCACTTCGTCCGGGTTTTCGGCGTTGCGCATGGCTTCGGTCATCACCGCGGCCTTGAGGTTTGCGCCCAGCGCGTGCAAGTCCATGCGGAACTTCGTCATGATCGCTTCGAGTTCCTTGATTCGCTTTTCGGTAATGGCGCCGTGTTCGTAAATGTCTTCGCCCAGTCGGCAGACTTCCACCTTCTGGAGCTTGGGTACCAGCACCCCCTCCTCAAACGCCGCAATCAAGAGAATGCAGCTGTGGCTCCCGATGTCGACCGTCGCTATCAGCTTGTTATCCATTCTGCGCCTCGTCGCCTGCGTCATGCGGCTCGCCGCCCTCTGTCATCCCGGCCTCCGTGCCTTCTGTCATCCCGGGCTCCGTGCCTTCTGTCATCCCGGGCTCGACCCGGGATCTCCTCTCGTTGTCCGAGGAGAGAACGCCGGACTTAATCTTCTCCGCGAGTTTTGCCGGGTTCATCAAGAATTCCTTGGCGAACGCAATGGCTTCTTCCACCACGGAATCTGGATGCTTTCCGCTCCAGCTGGCAACCAGCTCGCCCGAAGTGCTGCCTAGTTCCTTGCCCTCGCGAATCTCTTGGCCCATTTTTAAGGCGAGCAAAAGCCCGAGTTCAAAGGCGCGGGGCTCGCTTTTGCCTTCTAAAAGTTTTTCGACGCGCTCGATGCGCTGTTCAAAGGGAATGTTTTCGAGTTCAGCAAGGTCTTTTTCAGAAATCATAGCCCAAAAATAGAAAACGGCGCCTATGCATATATAAAAATGAACCCTGGAACGGGTCCAGGGTTCATTAACAAAGGAGAATCTGGAAGATTACTTCTTAGCAGCCGGCTTCTTTGCAGCGGGCTTCTTGGCAGCCGGCTTCTTAGCAGCGGGCTTCTTAGCGGCCGGCTTCTTCGCAGCAGCGGGCTTCTTAGCAACCGGCTTCTTGGCGGCGGGCTTCTTAGCAGCCGGCTTCTTTGCAGCGGGCTTCTTAGCAGCGGCCGGCTTCTTAGCGGCGGCGGGCTTCTTAGCAGCCGGCTTCTTTGCAGCAGCGGGCTTCTTAGCAGCGGCCGGCTTCTTAGCGGCAGCGGGTTTCTTAGCAGCGGGCTTCTTAGCAGCCGGCTTCTTTGCAGTCTTTGTAGTAGCCATTTTTTTCTTCCTTATGGTTATGTTGTGAATTAGCTGTGTATAAAATAACTTATTTTCACAAATAATCAACACCTTTTTCAAAAAAAATTAAAAAAAAGTTGTTTTTTTACAAAAAAAAGATTATGAAGTGATGCCCTTCACTTTCGAAAAATTGAATTTTTAATTTGTATGTAATTTGGAAATGCTTGTTACTCAACGCGTTAGGTTTCTTTCGCGCGAATTTTTCTTGTTGACGAGAAAAAAAGAGATCCCGGAGCTTCGCCCGGGATGACATGGTCAACGTTACAAAGACGACGCCGACGTTACAATTAGAGTGAGTTCACGCTCTCGATGTACTTCTTGAAGCCTTCGACACCTAGGCTGTACATGTCGACGAACTTCGTTGCAAACGGTGGCAGCTTGCGCTGGTGCATACCCAGGGCGTCGTGCATCACGAGCACTTGCCCGTCTGTAAACTTTCCGCCGCCAATACCGATCGTCACCGCGTTCACCATGCCGGTAATTTTGGTGCCGAGCTCTTCGGGAATGTGTTCCAGCACCATCTCGAAACAACCCAGGCTGTCTACGTACTTGGCAGCCTCGATGATTGCGGCCGCTTCTTCTTCGGTACGGCCCTTCTGCTTGAAGTTTTCGGCCGTCTGCGGCAAAAGTCCGAGGTGAGCGCAAATGGGAATGTCGTGGCTCAGCAAGTATTCGTGCACGCCAGCGGGGGTACCCTCGATTTTTACGCAAGAAGCACCCACGTCCATAAAGCGGCGCGCATTATCGTATGCTGTCTGCGGATCCTTATCGCTCAAATAGGGCATGTCGGCCACCACGTGGGTATTGGGGGCGCCGCGGCAAACCGCAGCCACAAAAATCAGCATCTCGTTCATGCCGATTTCGCGGGTACTCTTGTAGCCGAGCATGGTGTTAGCAAGACTGTCGCCTACCAGAATCTGGTCTACGCCTGCCGCCTCTGCCATCTGGGCAAAAGCGTAATCGTAGGCGGTAATCATCGAAACTTTTTCGCCCTTAGCTTTCTTGTTCTTTATGTCGATTGGGCTGAGCATAACTTACGAACCTCCTGTAGCCATGAAAGGGAATGGATTTCTTTCAGGAATCCGATGTGATTGCGCAGATAAGATAGCAAAGCGTTCTCCACAAAAACGCGACCCGTGAGCTTTTGTGGAGCCTGCTCGGGGTTGTTTTGCGCTAAATTCAGTTCCCAGAGCCCCTGCAACGTCTCTGCGCGGGCACGTGCGCTCTGTACACCCTGGCAATGCCTGCAAATGAGTGCGCCCGATTCCGGGAAAAAGTCCGCCGCAGGTTCCGTGAGCACCTTTTCGCAGCGGCTGCACACGCCAAGTTCCAGGTGGTAGCCCCACAAGTCGCAAATATTCAACAACCAGCGGCTGAATACCGAGTCGGCACTCGTGTTGCCCGGCGTAACAGCAGAGTCGCTCGTGGTGCCTGTGGGGGAGTCGAACTCCGCAAGCGCCTGCTTTAGCAAGGCGAATTCTTCGGGAATCGGGGTGGCCGGCGGCGCATACCGCAACACGATCTCTGCCATCACCTGCGCAACCGCCAGGTTCAACAGGGAATTCCGCAGCTCGCCGTGCCAGTCGATAATCGACGCCTCTTTAATAAACTGCAACTCGGCATTCGGGTTCTGCCGGAACACCACCTCCGAAAGCGCCAGCGGGTCGAGCGCCCCCTTGAAGGGCGACTCCTTGCGCTTTGCCCCCTTGATAATAAAACTCACCACGCCGCACTCTTCCGTGAGCGCTTTCACGATAAAGCTCGAGTCGCTGTACGCAAACCGGTGCAGAACTATCGCCTGAGTTTTGACCATTTGTTGCAGAAATGTCTTCCCGGGCTTGACCCGGGACCTCCTCTCCTAACCGAGAAAAAAGAATGCTTTTTCAGCAGACACAAGAGGAGATCCCGCATCTATGTGCGGGATGACAGCTGGCGGTTGATTTACTTTGCCGGGAACGGGGGCCAGCCCATGACCTGGCCGCCGAGCACGTGCAGGTGGATGTGGAACACCGTCTGGCCCGCGTCGGCCTTGCAGTTGAACACAAAACGTGCACCCGATTCTTCGATACCGAGGTCCTTCGCGATCAGCTGGGCGCGGTAAAGCATCTTGCCCACCAGTTCGCAGTCGGTCGGCTGCATATCCATGATGGTCGAAATGTGGCGCTTGGGCACTACCAGAAAGTGCACCGGGGCCTGCGGGGCAATGTCGTAGAAGGCGAACACGTCGTCGTCTTCGTAGATTTTCTTGGAAGGGATTTCTCCCTTGATGATTTTGCAGAAAAGACAGTTTTCACTCATAGTGACTATAAAGTAGTAAAAAGAAAGGCCGCCCGTTTTTTGGAGCGGGCGGCCAGCGGAGGGTAGAAGGGTTAGGGGGGGGGGCTATCGGGCTATTGATTCTTTGCAACCGGCCATTCCCATTGTTGAAAAACATACTCCTTGACGACTGAGCAATGCTTTTCGGTATGTGTCGTGTTGTCCTCCCAAAAAGACCTCAAGAGAATGGCTGTTGGAGTCTAAATTAGTCCAAATCATTTTCATAGCAATTCGTGTGTTGTCTTTTCCTTTTGCCGCGCCATCATAAGTCATAAAGCGACTTTTGAATATAGGGGTGTTGGGATACGTTCGATAATAACCTTTTCCCGGGTCGGCCGTGTTCTCGACGGCGGTATATGTTGTGGGTTTGTAAGTTTTGTAGTTTTTATGTTCGTCTCTATCTGCAACAATGTCTGCAATAGCGCCAAAACCGGCGTCTTTTAAGGCTGTGTTCCAAAAGCCTGCCGAATACATCAGACCACACATGTTATGATTTTTCATGGTGCCATGTGTTCCTTGGTAGCTAGTGGGCATGGATTCGTTTAATTCCATGATAAAATAAGAAACCCCCTTTTGGTCCGTGAGCCATTTATTTAGATTGCTGACACTAATTGTATCGCAGTCTTTTCCATGTTTACCTTCTTGCATGTTGTGGACATCGCCTTCGTATAATGCGCGATTTACAGCATCACGGAGGTAATAGAGCTTCAATAAATCCATTTTTTGTTTCGTTTTTTCAATAAAATCTGTAAGCTTCGGTATAGCCACGCCCGAAAGCAGGTTGACGATAATAATAACGACCATCAATTCAACAAGCGTAAAGCCGCCCTTCCAGTGGTTTTTGGATGCTCCCTTTGGTGGCTGCAGCGAGCAGAACTCGCGAATATTGTTTAATACCTTAGTCAGCATAAGATTACCCCTTCTTGAGGTTCCATGCTGTAAATATAAAACAAAAATTTACACGAGTCTATGATTTGTAACAATAATATGATTTTTTTCTTATTCCAAGTTGGAGTAAAAATATTAATAAGACGGCGTTTTTTTGCCGCTACATCTCAAAACCTGCATCCACCATGCATTTTTGCGCGAAACAGTTTGCTTCGTCTTCCTTTTCGGGGTGGTTGTGTGTGATTTCGATGTTTTGCAGGCAAATTCCCTTCTTGCCATGATAAAGCACATGCGCAAGTTCGTGGAAGAATGTGAACCACATGGTCGCACGGTCCTTGAAACGGTCATGCAACTGGATTAGCGGAACATCCTTGTACCAGCGGTACATGCCGTGAATCGGCGCGCACTTGAAGTTCTGCACGAACAGTACGCGGATTCCGATTTTGCGGCACAGTTCCTGCAGGCCCGTCATGCAGTCGTCCACCACTTCGGCTTCCGGCGTCCAGTAGGTGATTCTCTTTTCGTGCTTCGGTAAAGTCTTGTTCGCCGCGGCAAATGCGATGATTTCGGGGAGAGCAACTTTTAGGCGCTTGCGCACAGGAATCTGTTCCTGCTTTTCCATCGGGTCCAGGTCCGCAAGAATTTCGCCACGACGAATCCACGCCGAAGTCGCATACGGATCCTTGACCTCGGCCAGCGAGATACGGAAAGCCACCTTAAGCTTAGCATCCTTGTAGTAACCGTCCCACGCCTGCGGAGACGCCACCGCGAAGAACTTGAGGAGCGAAAGTCCCGATTTGTCGTCACCCTCGATTTTACCGCGCCGCACCCAACCGCGCACGTCTAGTTCTTCGGGGAAAGACTTTCTCCAGAGAGGCTGGTTGTCAAGGGAGGCTTTGACATATTCGCGGGCAAGGTACTCATCGTACGCAATTTGACGGCGCAGCCAGAAGCTCGCAGGAATTTCGGTTATTACCTCAAGCGAAAACGCCACTTCCGGCGTTATACGGCAATTGCCCTGCAAAATATCGTTCACTGCCTTGGGGGTGTAGCCCATACGCGCAGCCAAATCGTTGGCGTCAAGGCCCATTTCTTCAAGCTTTTCCGACAGAGTTCTGCCTGGCGGAGTCACATAAGCCAATTCATCACATCTATATACCTGCATAAACGCTCCTACTTGTGATAATCTACAATTTCTAGAATAGAAATTGTAGTTTCGACAATCAATCCAACAATATTTCCAGCACTATTCATAACCGGCTTAAAGATAAGCCGATACGGATGGTCCAAATCGCACGCCCATTGTCCAGCGCGATTGCCTACCAACTCGTGGTATCGTCCAGGAACATTCTTTAAGGAGTCCAGATCAGCGGCGCCCTGAAGGTCGTTTATCCTATCCAAATAAATCTCCGCACGACGTTGCCCCATTTTCCTCACTGCATAGGCCTTGTCACCTGCGCAGCGAGCCAATTCTTTATCTGCATATACTACTTGCACCCACCACCTCATTATTTTAATACACTTATAATATACATTAAAATTTTAAATAAATCAATAGGTATATCATTTTTATAAAATATTTTATATATTTTGGAGAAAGGAAATTAATCATCATTGGCCCCGGAAAAGGAGGCCAACCAGAGGCAAAATGAGCCAAACATCCAAAATTATTCCATTAAACATTGTATACTCCTATCCCGTTCATTGGGACTCATTCCACATTTTACGGGATTATGTTCAGAATTTTTACGACTCGGTTCCCGTTGATCAATGGTCGCAACGCTTTCAGTACGAATTCTGCGACGGGACATTGGCGATGCGCATCGAGAACACAACTTTCAGTTACGAATGGCTTTTGCATATCGGAGCATCAACAAAAACCAGCTCTACAGAAAAACATGCAGGCTATTTCGGTGAAGGTTTCAAAATAGCCTCCCTATGTGCATTGCGCGACAAGAATTGGACAATACAAATGCGTTCCGGCAACTGGAGTCTCAACGTGATTTGTACAAACCAAACAATAGATGGTCAAACGGTAAAAATGCTCGCATACGACGTATCTGAAACAACCGCCCCTAACCAAAAGAGCGAGCTCATTTTACAGGGCGTTTCCGAAGATGATTTTACACTTTTTAAGACCGTCCTAAAATGCTTTTACTATCCCGAAAACGAACTCCTAGGAGAAAAGATTTGGGAAGATTCAGAAGGCGCCGTCTATACACGCAGTAAAGCAGAATACGAGATAAAACTTCCATATAATTACGACTATGGACGAAAGGGAATTGTATTTTGCGGCTACCAATTAAGAGGATCAAACCCATTTGACTTGGTAATCTGTTTACATGATTTTGAGCAGAATGACCGAGAACGCGACAACTTGTTGAACATGGAGGTTGTCACGATATTCAAAAGAATCAGCGTCCATTTAACAGCCGCTGCGTCTATTCGTATGTTAGAAAAAATGCGTCGCGTTTGGCTCTCCAATAGAACAAAAAGATTTGATTTTGAAAATTGGAGCCCCGTATTACAACGGCTATTGCTTAACATATTGTACTCATCCAATTGCTGCTCAGAATTCAAGCAGAAATATCCGAATCTCCTGTTTCTTGAACCCAAACTAAATCGTTTGCAAATGAATTTACGGCAAGAAGCAAGAAGTTGGTACAATAATTACCGCGACAAATACACCCTAGTCGGGGAACCTTTTTCTGTATTGGGCTACCCGTCTCTTGAAGACGAGTGTAGGCGCAATGGAGGACTTGTCATAGACAAAAATGTTGCTCCTGGAATAGAAAGTAACTGTTTCACGATTCTTGAAGATGTCTGCAAACAAATGTTTAATGGCTTTTTTATCGCGGATCCTTGGCCACAGCACAAGGTTATAACAAATCCCAAAGCTACATATCACGGAATGGCTACCCTAAGGAAAAACAAGCGAAAACAGAGTAATGCACATCACCTTTGTGTCAGGAATAAAATTGAATGCGTCTATCTAAAGCGAACAATTTTTGAATCGGATAAATTCTATGACGGTTTGTCCACCTATGTCCATGAGATGTGTCATATGTTCGGAGGCGATTCCTCTGAAAATTTCAGTCTTGGACTTACTCTAGCCATGGAAATTCTCTTGCAGAATACGACCATAGTTGAATCGGCACATGAAAAATGGAAACAACAATTTGCTAGCCAACAAAGAGTATAAATGAAACGAAAAAGAAAAATAGACCCTACACTAAGCTATGAAGAGGCTCACGCATTGGGCAAAGCCCAAGGGTCATTACAATATCGTTATGAATTAGCAGTAAAATGCAGAGATGCAAAAATAATTGACTTGCCTACGCTTGCCAAATGGACTGAACTTTCCATAAAAACAATTCTTGTACTTTAAAACAATAATTGTACCGAATCCGGTACAATTAAACGAATACAGCGACTTTGCACGGGAAAATCCGCTTACAATTGTGGCTTGTTTGTGATTGATCCCTTAATTTCTTTAATCACATACTGCGGGGAATCATTGATGTAGATGTTTTTCTCTTTTTGTGCCAACCCCTCGATGACGCTCCACACGTTGTCGGGGCTGCAGTCGTTCACCAGCACAATCTCGTAACGGTAGCAGGGAATTACATCCACGACGAATCCATTAAAAAATCAAATAGACCAATGGTCAAAATACCCTTTTCGTCGTAATAAGGCTTTACGACATCTTTTACCACGATTATCTTCTTGAATCCGTCTGATACGCTTTCGAGAGATTTTGTTTCCTGCTCCCGTTTTTCTGCATCGCTCATTTCAAATGCAGACTGGATGTAGTAGCGTTGGCTACCCTTGTTTGCAACAAAGTCAATCTCGTAGTATGTTCGTTCAGTTACTGAACGTTTTTCAACTACACCCACATCGACATTAAAACCCCGATAACGCAGTTCGTTAAAAACGACATTTTCCATAATGTGGTTTTCTTCCATTTGTCTAAAGTTCAGGCGCGCATTACGCAACCCGACATCTTCGAAATAGAACTTATTCGGGGTTCCTATGTATTTCCGTCCTTTGACATTGTACCGGTTGGCCCTGCACAAGATAAATGCGTCTTCTAAATAAGAAATGTAATTGGCGATAGTCTGTTCGCTGACATCCGAATGATAAATGCTTTTGAAGGAACTGCTTAATTTATGAGGATTAGTCAACGAGCCGATGCTAGAGGCCAGTATGTTCACCAGGTCGTCTAGTTCAGCACTCTTCCGGATTTTATTCCTATCGATAATATCCTTGATGTAGGTTTCTTTAAAAAGACTCTTTAGATAAGTTGACTTTTGTTCGTCGGTTTTCAATAAGGGTACAAGCGGCAGCCCGCCATATGTAACATACTCGGCCCATCCATGGTATATATCGCCATCAAACGCCTGCATGTATTCGGAAAAACTAAACGGAAGGACGTGGATCTCATCCCCGCGTCCCCTGAACTCGGTCATCACATCAGTCGACAAAAATCTGGAATTGGAACCGGTTACATATATGTCGATATTGTGGTTCCGTAACAGCCCGTTTAACGCCCCGTATATGCGTAACGGCTTGTTCGGATGCTTCAATTCATCTTCGCTGATGGCGTACTGAATCTCATCCAGAAACAGGTAGTATTTTTGCGAAGGGTCAGGGGTTTTCTGTTGAATAAATTCCAGGAGTCGAGAGGGGTCTCGCAGTTCAGACAGTTTCTCGTCGTCCAGCGCGATGGAAATAATGGAGTCTCGCTCCACGCCCGCCTCTAAAAGGTAACCGTAAAAAAGTTCAAAAAGTAGATACGACTTTCCAGAACGACGAATGCCCGTGATAACTTTCACCAGCCCGTTTCCCATGCGGTTTTTTAGAGATTCTATGTACCTTGGTCTTTTTATTTTCATACTTAATATTTTTTTCTTAATTGCCTAATATGTACACTAATATAAACAAAAATTCCTATGAACGCAATAATTTGCGTAATATTTTTGACGTAAATGACAAAAATATAAAATAGCATCTCGGTTTTCTGACCATCACTGAAAAAGGTTGACACTTTTTAGGTGATTTTACTGACCGGGTTGACAGTTTCACTGTTTTGGTTTACACCATTTTCCCGGTACGACTGATCCGGTTTACAGTTCAACCGACTGGGTTGTCACCGCCGACCGGACCTCCTTCCTCCAAAGATATCTTTTTACCTGCCTCGCGACGTTCGCGTGGCGT
>NZ_FRBA01000017.1:0-42641 GCF_900142495.1 Fibrobacter sp. UWOV1
CCTGCGCGTTCGGGATGGAGGCCTGCAAGCGGTTCTACTCGGTAAGGTTCACCAGACTACCCGACCTGCTGATGGACCTGTCCGCCGCGGAAGACAGGCACGCCCTCGAAAACGCGTTGCAGAAGTACACCAAGCCGACGCTCCTCATCATCGACGAATGGCTGCTGTTCAAGCTCCGCGAGAACGAGGCCAGGTTGCTGCTGGAGGTAATCCACAAGAGACGCAAGAAATCGTCGACCATATTCTGTTCCCAGTACGAGGAAAAGGACTGGTACAACCAGATATGCGACGGCGAAAGCACCCTTGCGGACGCCATCATGGACCGGATATCGTTCGACTCGTACAAGATAAACATCGAGTACATCGACAAGTCGGTTGACAAGTCCATGAGGGAAGTGTATGGGCTGAACCCGTCGGAAGCCCAGTAGGGCAAAAAACAGGTGGCTCCGTCAGGCCGGACTAGTGGCTCACACTTCTCCGGACTGGCGGCTCCGCCGCTCCGGAATAATCAAGCAAGAAAATTTTACATAGCGAATCTTTTTTTATCCTATCACCCAACTTATTGCCCAACTCATCACCCAACCGCCGTCTCGTTTCATTTGCGGACGAAAATTTCGACCGCAAAATTTTGGCTACTTGGCCGATGATGTCGGATTAATGTCGGAATAAAAGTGTATATTAGAATCCAGACGCCAAGGAGATTCCGCGATGACTCAATAACTCTGGAATAAATGCAAAAAGTGCGGCTGCGACAAGCCCGAAGACACCGAAAAGCTCTGCGAGCAATGCAAGGCCAAACGTCGGCAATTCTGGAGCGACGTCAAGAAGGTTGGCGGCGTGGCCGTTGGTGCATTGCTTGTGGTTATCGCTGGCGGGAAGATGAGGAAGAGGTAATAATTATACCATAAACGAAACCACTTTACATCTTATTTTCTCCAATTCCATTCTAATATGCTTTTGTATAAATCACCTCGCTTTTGGATTTGCTCTTTCTTAAAATCCGCATAAGGTTCAAATTTTAATCCGCTTCGTTCGATAAAGCCGATAAAACCAGGATTATTTTCATATTTATTAAAATGCAAGCTTTGCGCCAGAACATTTTGTTCAATGTAGTGAACTAATTTATCCGAATACTTATCATCACCATATGAAGCATTAAAGCTCTTTGGCAAAACAAGTAAATCACCTATTGAATTTCTCGCAGCAGAAAATTCCGCCGATGAACCACATTCGTCCGCATGTAGTTCAATGTGATTGCACCAAATATGTTCTATTTCAGTTGGATCATCCTTATGATTCATCATATAATCTGGCTTACCTGATTCAGCAGAAACAATTTCAGTAATCAAAGAAAGAAGTACTTTCAATTTCCTATTATTCTGTTGATTTAAAGTAGGATAATTATCTAATTCTATTTTTTCAATAGGGTCTGAATCCAAATATGGCTTTAATTCTTCAACTGTTTTTCCTCGAATAGTTTTGCATAAATCATAAATTTTAGCTTCCATAGAACTCTGAGAAATCATTGTATGATTCCATACACGCCACGATAGTACTTTTGTCAAATACTTAGAAACAATTTTTATTTTTGTTTCAACAACCTTGTCATCATCTTGATAATTAATTGAAGCGAGTATCAAGGCGGGTTGCAAAGTAAAACTATAATCACTATTAACAATTAAGTAAAGGAACTCATCTGTTTTTCTTTGCTGTATTAAAGAATAAATTTTCTCATATTTTGTTGCAAAGTAATCTAGCTGAACAATAAAATCAAAAAAATCATCTGATGTTTTTAAATTAAGAGCCACACTATTATCTCGAACCCAACGATGAAACTCCTTACCTATTCTAACAAAATCAGAAGTTGACCCCTTGCTTTGGGACATATCTTGTGCGTAATGACTACGTAGATATGTTTTAAAGAAATCAAATTCAGCTTTAGAATTCGAGCTTAAAGTTATTGACGCAAGGCGATTGACAAGATTATCATATTTTTTAAGCGCCGCATCTCTGTTTTTATCTTTAGAATTATCATCATCAATATTCGCTAACAAATAGCTTCTAAGCATCTCTATTTGCGTCAATGAAAGACCTCGGTCATTCATTGTTTCAAAAATCACATAAGCAAAATCATCGCTATTTGTCCAGACTTTTGAAAAAGAAACTTTATCCATCAACCAATATGCAAAATGAACAACATTTTCGTTAGTGATTTTTTCATTCCAACAATCTTCTATATCATTATATCGTTCAACAAGATTTTTAACAGATGATGGTTCTTTTTCGTTTGGAATATATAAGCCGTCATTTTTTAACGCTTGCATACATGTGCGTCGTTCTTCGATATCTAAATTAAAAAGGTCTTCTCCATAGTGGTCAGATGAAATTAAAGTACTGATTTTTGCAGGAAATTTATCAACAGTTCCGTAATTTCTAAGTAAATAAATCAAGAGCAATGTTAATGATGTTATTCTTTGCTGCCCATCAATAATAGAATTTCTATCATCTCCTTTTACCGACAAAACAATTTCACCCATATAATAGGGATCATATTTAGCAACCTCTTTAAAGTCATGTTCTGGGCGCCAATTTTTCAAGAATTCTGTTGATAAGTCATTTACCAAATCTTCAATATTCTTCCTTTGCCATACATATTCACGTTGATAGAAATCAACATCAAACTTTTCAGAAAAAAGCGTTTTGAGAGGAACTACTTGACTTTCAACAGTTTTTAATTGCGTTTCCATATTTCATCCTTTAAATTAAACATTTCTTACAAATTCTTCTTAAAATTTTCAGCTTGTTCAAAGATTTCCCCATAGACTTCGTCGCGTTCGACGGGCGGGTAGCCGAATTCATCAAGAAGGATTATCAGGTCCACTTTCAGTGCGGATTTAATGTCGTCGCGTTTGTCCCAGTCGGGGTATGCGGCTTGTTCGTCAACGAGAATCTTGACGCGTTTCGAGAGGGCAATTAGTTTGTCTTCGGGATAGGTGAAGTGGTACTTGACGCAGAGCGATTTTAGAATATCATAGAACGCGGTTTCTTCGAAGCTGAGGCCTTTTTCTTCACCTTCGGTAAACGCCTTGCGGACTTGGACAATCATGTCGGTCAATGTTTCGGCCATTTCTTCATAGACTTCGCTTTTCAAGATGTCTTGTTCGGTGCGGTCGTTGTACTGCTCCACAAGCTGTTGCATTTTCTGCGTGAAGTTGACGCCCTTGACTTTGTTCACCTTGCGGATTTGCCCGATGGCTTTTTGCAGGAGCATTTGCAACAGTTTGATTTTCGTATTCGGCAGCTTGATGCGGTTGATGTGCTGCAGGTATTCGTCGTCAAAGATGTTCTGTTTTGCCTGGTCGGCTTCGGCATCGCTCAACTGCAGAACGTCTTCCACGCCTTCGCTCTGGAGCGCCGAGGCAATCATCTCGCGCACGCGGGCGTTCATCTGCGCGGTATCGGGTGCATTGCCTTTTGTGAGTTTATGCAAAATGGAGCGAATTGCGAAGTAGAAATGTGCACGGTCACGCTCGGTCTGCGTGATTCCTTCGTTGCCAACGCAAATATCGTATGCGGCTTTCAGGCGTTTCGCGAGGCCCATAAAGCGAGTTTCCTTTTCCTTCGTGGTTTGCACGAATTCCTGCGCCTGCTTGAGGCAATCCAGTTTCTTCAGTTCCGCGCCATTGCCCGCGCTCTTAAAATACGCCGACGCATCGAACTTGTACATCAACTTGTCAAGCAAATCCAGATGGTTGCGAAACTCCGTAATCGCTGCGGTAATGTCTTCTACATTCTGCTCCGAACCGGCTCCGTACTGCTTTAGTGCCAGGTTCATCTTGCGCTTGATGCCGATGTAATCAACGACAATTCCCTTGTCCTTGCCCGCAAACGTCCTGTTCACGCGGGAAATCGTCTGAATCAGGGAATGCTGCTGTATCGGCTTGTCGATATAAATGGCATCGAGGCACGGAACGTCAAAACCCGTGAGCCACATATCCACGACTATCGCAATCTTGAAGTTGGAGCGTTCCTGTTTGAAAAGGCGGTCCAGTTCCTTGCGGGCGTTATAACGGCGCGGTTGTTGTGAGACAAAAAATCACCTTTCGTGAGACAAAACGAAAGATGATTTTGTTTTTTTTAAGCCATAGCATTCCATAGTGTTGTCGAAATTGCGACAAATTTTTTGCTATACCCTGGTGAAATAGTTGCACTTTGGGTGCCGCCATAACCAGTCCAATGAATTGTTAAATCGTCATTACCCACATTATGAACAATCAATTCGTCACCAGTTGTAGGAGTGTATTCAGTTAAATAAAAGTCCGTACTCATCCCAACATCCCCTCCCTGGTGGCTGTAATGATCAGGAATTCTGAACACATCAAGTGACTTAGGTTCGTAATGAGTCAAATATTTTCCAAGAGTATCTTGAAGGTCATTGGTTGTAAGAGTGTCAGGAATAGCAATGTTCCTGTTGATTCTACTTACAGATAGATAGTCAGTGAAGATTTTATTAACATTTAAAGTTTGGGAAATAAACAAAGACCCGTTGATGTTTCCGCCAGTTTTCGCCAAAAAAGTTACTGTAGCCTGATTCAAAGCATCTTCAATTGCCGCGCTAAATGATTGCAATCGATAGACGCCAAACCCATCGCCCGAAATATAATGAAGAAAACTAACGCCTTCAGGCAAATCTATTTCATCATACCAAGTATTACCATTAGCAGAGCACTTCATTTTTATGGTAATTTCGCCAATTGAGCGATTGTGCAAAATAGCCAAATGGTTTCCCTCGGCTCCATTCAAACCAGCCAAAAAAGGAGATTCAATGGTTACGGTGTAACCAGAACCCGAAAAATATATATTGTAATCTTTGTCCGAATTACAATTTAAAGTAGTTGCCTCGCCAACACCCATTGGTTCCCATCCAGAAATAACATCTCCTGCAAACATCAATCCCCCTCTGGTCTCTTTTACCGTAAAGACTAGGTTGCCAATACGATATGCTGGATGGGTGGCTTGATTGAAGATTTGTGCTAGGAATCTAGGGTTGGAGTCTTCTTCATTTACGCGGGCTTTACCTAAATATTCGATTCCTTCGGGAGTGGGAAGGTGTCCCACCTCCTCTTCGCCTTTTTCAAATGAGGGATTTTGGAGAGCGTTCAAGAATTCGGGGGTGATGATATCACCGGTTTTAAAGGTCTTTTTATTCATGTTCAACCTCGTTTGAATGGTAGTTTATTGCATCAGAAGACTGCATCATGCTGATATAGCGGTTCTTGCGTTCTTCGGTCAAAAAGTCGTTTTCAGGAATTTCGGCAAGAGCCAATGTTGCTTCGAAAAAAGCTCCCGCCAACAAACAGGAAAAAACCTCTGATAACGCTAAAAGGATTTCCCTTCCTTGTCCTGAAACACCAAATCTCATTGAATCTTCCCTAAAAATGGCGATAATATGAGATGCCAACTTTTGATTGTAGAGTATTCTAGATAGGTTATCGCCATTGACAGATTCGGCAACGAAAGTGCGTTCGAAGCTAAAATCTTTAGGTGGTTGAATCTCATCGCCAAAAACATCTGTGTAGGTTGCTTCTGGGTTTGGGACAGCATTTTCGTCTTTAGAATAAAACTCAGCATCCATCCAGATGCATTTCCCGTCAATACTGTAAATTTTGCTAATCATGACCTTACCTCACAATGTTGAATTGGATGTATGGAATGGAACCGTTGTTGTGCGTTGTTCCGGCAACACTATCGGGCCAATTTTCGGCACCATCCTGAATGAAGTTGTTGATAACTCCGGAAACAGCAGTATCACCACTCGCTGGAACTACGCTGCTAACCGATTTTCCAAGAAATCGACCTTGTCCATGGATTGCAACAAATACCCAATAGAACTTCTTTCTGACAATTTCTACAGGATTGTCGAATACGATTATAGCGTTTTCGCCCAGCTCTTGGTTGACACAAGACAACAGCTTTGTTGCTCCGTTTAACGTTTTTGCGTCATTGCCAAAAATGGCAACATTAGCGCGATTGTCGCTATACGAGCTTCCTGCTATAGGAGAAAAAGCGATAGAGCCAATACTACCCGAAGGTAACTTGATTGGCGCGAACCTTACATCCAGCATCTGTCCGGCTGGAACATTCGATGCATTCACCTCGGTATCTGCCAAAACCTCGTCAAAAGGAACCGCTGGGGTAAGCAAGATTTCTCCGTCATCATCTCTAGTAATTCGGATGATAAGATCATTGTTTTCTTGCGGAGAACCAGGACGATTAACGATTTCCGCAGATAGCCCGGAGCCAAAACTAAGTTTATCAAAAAGATTCCCAGGAACAGCATCTGCGTCAGAAACTTTGATTTTACCATTTGCTAGTCCTGCAAGTTCAGAAAGTAGAATGCAAAAATTCTCCTGTCCGGCAAATCCGGCCAAAGATGCATTTGCGGCCAAGGCCTGAGCCAAGGTTTTTGTTCCCATTTGAGACATTTTTTTGTCTAAGGTTTCTTCGTTCATGTTTCGTTCTCCAGGAGAAGTTGATGTCCGTTTTCAAGAAGCAGGGCTCCGCCATCTTCGAGCAACAAGCGACCTGCAGGTGGCTGTTGGAATTTCCATTTAATTTGAGTAAACGGGATTTTCTGAGCTTCCAATGTCTGTATCAATTTGGTACAAGAAGATTTCAGTCTATCACATTTAACCGTCCAGGTGTATTGTTCATCCTGGTCGTATACTTCAAAGCCTGCTCGGCCAAGGCCCGCACGGAGCATCCTGGGCGGTTTTACAATATCGATATCGAAACCGATTGCCGCTGCAAGCGCCTTGTAATGACGTTCCGCAATGCCTGAATCCCTGTTGATAGCCTCTAAAAGGGCTTGGCGGCGAACTTCCAAGGAGCCGGAATGGCCTAATTCATAAAGGTTTTCCCACCGTTCGAGAGTCGTTACTGCTGAACCAGGAAAGATTTCACGGTAGACGGCATCGGCGCTTTCCAGGGCTCTGTCAAGCTCCTTGGCTACGGCATATTCTTCCGCATCCATCTGGAGCGGATAGAGCTGCGTAAGGGCCCTGTAGTGTCTGCTTTCAAAGGGATTGACTGCCATTACTGTACCACCAGATTGCCAAGAACGAATTTTTCAGTGGGATACGATTCAATAGCATCTGTTTCAACCTGATATTCCCCACTATTTTTCGACACTTCGATAGTAGTCGCATTCTCGCCACCATTTTTGATTGCGTATACAACAATTTGTGAAGGAATAAAGAGATCTCCTGGTTCTAAATCGGCGAAATATTTATTGACATCTTCCCGGAAACCGTCTTCGTCCAATTGTTGCAGATTTCGCACCGTAACACGTAGAGAAAGAGTTATTTCTACAGGAACATTGACCCAAATTTCACGCGGGGCAACGGGGCCTTCGTATTCGCATTTTGCCCGGATAGCTTCACAGCAGCGCATCGAAAGTGAACTCGGACCCATCAGCATGAGAACCGTTCCCACGCCATAGTGGTTCTTGAGGCATCGGGATGATGTCGGGGCCTCATTTGAGTCACTGGGCACATAAATTTCGACGCCGAAACACTTGACGGTATTCAAAGCTTCGGTTTGCCAGCTTTCGAGCGCTTCGATTTCTTCGAGTTCAACCTTGACATAGCGGGTAGAAACAGAATCGAAGGTGGCCATAGCCCACCAGTAGGCGGCATCGACCTTGCCCTGCTTGGTCCAGGTCTGGGCGTCGTCGGACGTATAAATTCCAAAAGTAGCCGGTCGTTTGGTAATGAAACCAAGACCAATTCCAAAGATTTCCTTCGAATTGCCCAAATCAATCACGACATTCTTTTCAGTGTCGCTGGATCCGCAAGTAAAGGCGATGTTTTCGCGGTCGTGCGGTTTGACAGCGTTGGCCGCGTTCAGGTCGGGCATGTTGCCGGAAATCATCGAGGATTCGAGCCCGATAGCCTTGCCGGTAGAAGACGCTTCCAAGGCCCAGCGTTCGTAATCACTAGGCTTGCCGCCGCTCTTCGGGTTGCGAAGATACGACAGGATGAACGTCAAAAGCTCGCTTGCGGTCAGGTTGCTGTAGTCCAGCCCACGATCGTTCGCCCACTGTTCCAGGCTTTCCTGGTTCATCGTGGTCGGAAAAATCTGGTCAAGGGTCCAGTCCATCTGCTTGTAGAGGCCCCAGATGGCAGACGCAGCAGTCGCGAATCGGATATAGGTTTCCGTGCCCTGGCTAATTTTGATTGTCGGGTTGTAGTTCTTCGCATCAACAATCATGCGCTGTAAGATTTGATCAACTGTTACGGACATCGCCGACCTCCACAAAACGCTTAAATTCAATCACATCGCCATTGTATGCGACACATACCACATGCACCAGGAGCTTGTCGGAATCGGCATAGGTTGCCGTCGATTCTACGCTTCTAAGGTGCTTGTAGTCCAGCATCCACTTTAGTGCCTCGGTGGCATAAGTTTCGGCTTTGCTCCTGGTGTTTTCGGATGCCACTTCACGGGCAAGTTCTTTGAAACGGTGGCCAAATTCAGGTTTCTTGTAAAATGAACCTTTTGCCACGGTAAGCGAAAGCTGAACTTCTTCTTTGATCTGGTCTGTAGTCATTGTAAGGTCTCCGGGAAAGATGACGGGCTGGGCGGTGTCGTGGGCATGGTTTCAGTCACGGTACAAATAGCGGTTTTCAAGACCGTTTCAATGGCCCCAAAAAGCTTCTTGTATGGCTTTTGAACTTCCTGCTTGGAAACCGCTTGAGCGTTTACCAAATTCGCGATGACCGCCAAAACGCCCGCTTGTGCCGCTGTAAAAGTCGGAATGACTGACACGACGGCTACGCCACCGTGGGACGGGATTCCAGGCTTAGGCAGCCCCTGCCAATAGGCACAGAGCCTGGCGGCCATGTTGGCAGGCGTCCCGCTGGACGGGTCGAGCACCGAGAAGGCGCTTTCCAGGAGAGACTTGTCGCCCCCCGCCGAAAGGTCCGCTCCGAGAATGATGCCGCCCTTGGCATAGTCATCGTAGGCCTTGGCAAGCTGAGGGGCCACGCTTGTTTTGCCATCGGCAGACTTGACAATCCGGGAAAATTCGGAATCGAGAGTGTCCAGATCAAGCATTTAGACCCCCGTATCCTGCTGTGTAGGCGGTGCGGTTGGTGCACCGAGGTTGCCCACGTGAGTGTGCTGGTTGAAGGTATCGCGAAGTTTTGAGAGATTTCCGATCTTATCCTTAACTTCGCCATTGACACGCACGTCGCCATCGATATCAAG
This sequence comes from Fibrobacter sp. UWOV1, assembly GCF_900142495.1. Taxonomy (NCBI): domain Bacteria; kingdom Pseudomonadati; phylum Fibrobacterota; class Fibrobacteria; order Fibrobacterales; family Fibrobacteraceae; genus Fibrobacter; species Fibrobacter sp. UWOV1. The sequence goes on from NZ_FRBA01000017.1 coordinate 9,271, forward strand.
ACCGCTCTCGGCCTTGATGGCAATTGTGCCATCATCCTTGAGGATGATATAGTGGTCCTTAGCACGGTAAAGGGCCGTTTCGCCTTCTTTTACGGCAGGACGCTCTTTGCCGTCGCTTGCAACCGCAATGACCACATTGCCAAACTGCAAGAAAAGGCAACGCTCTCCGGCCTTGGGAATGCTGATAAAACCATAATGCTGCATCATCTGACGGCCTTCAAATTCGATACCGTTGGCCTTGCCGCTGATACTGCGGAGCTTGCCTGCCACATCCTTGCAGCTGGTAACCAAACTGGTGAAAAATTTCATCATAACGAGCCTCCGGGCTGTAATTCAAGGCGGGTGCGCTTGCCCTCACTCCTGGAGAGCGTGAACATGCGGCGTTTAATCAGATACGAGTCAACAGCGCCATTGTAATGGTCCTCTACGTCGCAAAAGGCGTTGATTGTCCAGGGAATACCGTTTTGCGAGTGCCCGGGCATCGTGTATTCGAGCTGGATTGCGGAAGCCTTTTCCGTTGCCAGCTGAAGTTCTGCGGTCTTCTTGGCAGGGCCCTCGTTCTCGTTCCAGTTTACCACAAGAGGGCGATAGAACGGGAAATCGTCATTTTTGACCGAGGCGGCTACATACTTGATGTCGCTATCGTCCTGGCTTTCGCCGATAACCTTGATAAGCGAGTGCTGACCGTTCAATGTCTCGGTGACAGATCCCTCGATATAGTCCATTTTCTCGCCATTTTCAAAGGCATGGATTCTGAAATCGGCCTTGCCACGTTCAACAGGCTTGTCGAAGACCAAGGAGCCGTCAGGAGATGCCCAGAATAGAAAACCGAGCGAATTGGCCGCTTTCTTCAGGACATCAAAGACGCTGTCTCCCGGAGAAAGCTCGACGAACTTGCGCTTGATTTTATCCTTGTCTGAACCCGAGTTGAAAACAAAATCTTTCCTGGAGAGAAACGGCAGGTCCTTCACAAGCCGTTCTGCCAGCTGGGGAAGCGTCCTTGGCAAAGTTCCAAACTTTGTCACGCTGGAGTCGGCTAGCACCGACGCCACCGATCGCCCCTCGATTTCCATCTTGGGCCCGCTGCGAGAAAGGGAACGGCGCACGGTATCGATAATCCCCGCCATGACGCACTTGCGGTTCACAAAGATTTGACACAGGTTGCCGCGGTTCATATCGTACTTAGAATCGCATTCGAACGAGAATGAGCCTTCCGGGGAATAGAGGTCCGCATCGATCGTGTAGCTCACGAACTTGTCCACCCGAGCTCTCCCTTTGGCATTCGCCACAAGCACGACGACTTCATCATTCTGCATAGACAAGCACCTCGCCTTTCATGAACGTGGGATTCTTGGCGTTATTCAATGCGCAAAGGCGCTCAGCCGCCTTATAATTCAGCTTGTTGTCCAGGGCAATCTTGTGGAGCGGTGTTTCGTGGGTCACGTTGATTGTCTTGGTGGTCATGTATTCCAGCTTGATACGAAGCACCGCATCCGACAGCGTCGCCGCCATTTTCTTGAGCCTGTAGGGGCTTACAGCCTGCGGAAGAACCTGTTGGATGAACTCCCTTGCCAAGGCTAACGTATCCTCAAGTTCATCGGGGGAAAGCAGATACGGTTCGCTTTCCGAAGCCAGTTCGCGGCCTTCGGCATCGTCAATGGCGACTCGTTCAGCCGCAATAGATTCGCCCATCTTTTTCTCATCATCGGATATTTGCTTGGCGGTCTCCGTAGCGACAGTAGCGGCAGCAAGGGTTGCAAATGCAGCCCGAACGCTTGCGGGGGCACCATAAAGAGCCGCCAACATCGATGAGGCGTTGGTGACCAAGGTGGCGGTAGATGCCCTGGATTTGCCCTTGTTGGAACCGGCCTTTCTGGCAAGTGTCACGAAAGAATCGCAGCATTCCTGGATAGCCTTTGTCAAGGTTCCTGACAGCGAGTCCATATAATCGATGGTCGTATTGATTGCATCGACAGGGGCCTTTATGGATTCAATTGTTCCCAGGAGTTGCCCCATGGCCTTGTTTGTCGCTTCGCCAAAGCTTCTGGCAGCGTCTCCGAGAGATGCCCATACATCGATAAGCGACCAGTCCGAAGAACCGGGAATATCGGGAACGCCGGTTTGTTGCATCGATACGGCGACACTCTCCTGGACTTCCAAATTGAGAGCCTGTGTTTCTTCGAAATTGGCGTCATACGGGTCCGTATAGCTCTGGATATCGTCCTGAACATGCGCTACCACAAAATCAAATGTAAATGCGGCATATCTCTTGCGACGGTCATTACTGAATGATACGTTTTTGGGATAGCCTGTAACCGCGCCATGCTTGGGATGTACCAGCAAGACTGGCGCTTTGAAAATCGATAGGAACCAATTTCTCAGCTCGGTATAATTTCTGTCATACTCGTCATTGATCAAAACACCAGAGAACTTGAGCGTTTCAGGATCAACGCCCATGTCTTCGAAATCGGCTCCGTTCTTGTAAGGGTATTTAGTTTCGGCTATAGCGTGAGAGATTTCGTCGCCAATCGACTCCAGCCGAAGTTTCCATGGGCCAAGCATTGGAATTTTTTCTTCTGCCATTTATGCCCCCCATCCCGGTGTTGTTTTTCGTCCGCTGACTTTAGGCGGTTTACCCTTGTCGGTTTCGACGACAGCCTTGCCGTTGGAATCCACATTGATAATGATGTTTTGGTTCAAAGCCTGCATGTATTCCTGGGGCGACATCATTTTATCGCCCTTTTGAGCCGCGACAGCATTCTTCGTCAGCTGATTGTATAGCCGTAAATCGCCATAAAGCTTGTCAAGTTTCTTTTGTGACGGCAAGAAGCTGTTTTCTTCCTTTTGGATTTCGAGAAGGGTGTCCCCATGCTTCTTGCTCCACCTTGCCGCTTCAGGCCCATATCTTTTTTCAAATTCTGCCTGGTTACGGTCCACCATGGCCCGGCTGTTGGCCTCGACATCGGCGACGACATTACGCCATTCCATAAAGGCCTGGCCAAAGTTGTAGATTTGATTCATGGCCCAGCCTGTGGCAGCCGTCATCAATGTGCCGCCAATGACACTGCTCCCGAACTTGTTCAGCCCCGCACGTGCGGTGGAAAGGCCCTGGCGGAATCTGCCGACCTCTTTTGTGGTCGATTCCATAGCCTGGGCCGCCTTCTGGGTAGCAGGCTGATACATAGGCGCATCATCGTCCATGTAGTCAGAACCACCGCCAAAACCGCTGCGCATATTGACTACGAATACCTTTTGGACAGATGCATCCAAAGCGGAAACGCCCGTCCCTGCGGCAGATGCCCCTGCGCCGCCCTTCTTGCTCCAGATACCCTTGATATCCCTGGCGAGTCCGGCCACATCTTTCACGAGACCGCCAATTTTGACAGCACCCAAAGCTGCAGCGGCAACGGCCATCATCTTGAAGCCCGCCGTAACTATTCCCTGGTGGCGGGATAGAAAGCCCAGAGCGGTCGTCAGCTGTTCAACAGGCCCTGTAAGGTTCGTGTCTGCAAATTGCAGGGCGACATTCTTCATCTTGTCAACATTGCTGTTGAACGAATTGGAAGCCTTTTCATAATAATCTTCCAAAACATCGGTATTTTTCATGCCTTCGATACCAGCTTGGGCAATTTCATCCATTCTTTCCCAGTTGTTTTGGAACTCCCCGATCAGGGGGTTGATTGCCTTCATCGAAGAAGCGCCAAACACAGGCGACAATTTTTTAAGACTTCCGCCTGTTTTTTTCATGATTTCTTTGATAATTACATCAAATTCGCGAAGTTCATTGTTCTTGTCAAAAACACTAACGCCAAATTTCTTCTTAATATCGGCGGCCTTGTCAATAAGTTCCGAAAACAATGTCGAAACGGAAGTCGTCGTTTCCGCCTGGCTCTTGATTTTTTCATTGACAATTTGTAGGAATGCCCCGAATTTGGCAAATTGATCCGTAGATTTAATGCCAAAAGTAGAAGCAGACGCCAGCAAAGCCTTACCTTCGGTGGCGAAGCCCTGTAAAGTAAAGGACCCTTTTTCTCCCTGGATAATCAAGGCATTAAAGGCTTTAAAAACCTGGTCGGCGCTATACCCCATAGAACCTTTCATGGAAGACGCTACAGTGGCCAAATCTTCAACAGAAGCCTTAGATGCTTTGGACGCTTTAGCCAGGCTTTCACTCATTTTTTCAGCAAAATCGAAATCACCTGTAATTTCGCCAATCTTTGAAACACCGTTCAGGATTTCATTGGCGGCGACACCTGTCTCGATTGCCGTCTTATGCAGCGATTCGCGGAACACCTTCGTGTCCGCGTCGCTTTTCTTTGCCGCAAAGCCGTAATACATGAGCGATTCGGAAAGGTCGCCCACGTTCTTGACGGCCATGCCAAGGCCACCCCCAAGGACCAGCGAATTGAACGGAGTCACCAGGCTGTCGGCAAGGCCCCGCATGGATCCGCCGACACGTGCAATGGTCGCCCGTGCCTTCGTCCCGAAAGAAGAGACAGCAGTCGATGACTGGCGCAGGCCATTCTGGAGACCTGTAGCATCCGCACCGATTCGCAATGTGACTTCGTTATTCGCCAATTGTCTGCCATCCTTTATCTTTTTCGTTGGGTTCCAAAAGCCCCTTCATCGCAAAGACAAGGAGCCACTGGGCGTCAGTTATGCTTGCAACCGGGCAACCAAAGTACGCACTAGCTTCCAGGCCGTATTCAAGCTTACGACTTTCAATTGAACCTGGTCCGGCGTTTTTTTTAGCGTTTCGATGAGCGTCTCGATACTTTCGTCCGAAACTTCGTCAAGGCTCGGGTCGCATTCCTCGGCAAATGCATTGTATTCGTCGCAGAGTTTCTTCAGTTCGTCGGGGGTACAGAACGAACGCAGGTGCTCCGCAGAGCGGAAAATGCGTTTTCCCGTATCGACGTTGTAGAAAGCCCGCCACATACCGTGAGCAGCCTCCTGTTCACGGTAGTCGGTAACATTGTGCATTGCGATATCAATGCCGTCGTGCTTGAACTCCAGCTGGTTATCGACTTTAGCCTTGCGGGTTTCGGAAAGCGTCAGCAGGCGGATTTCAATCTTGATGTCCGGCCTGCCCGGCCAACTCACGACACGCTTGACATCGTGGGATGCCTTGATGCGGGCAATGAGTTCGTCGGGTTCGTCGTCGCGAATGGCTTTTTCGAGTTCCGTCATTAGCTTACCTTGCGAGCGCGGGCATAGAAGTCGAGCTGGGTTTCCTTGGCGGTCTTGCCGTCAATGTCACCCGGAGTCTGTTTCAGGAGACGGCAACCGGTGAACACCACCTTCTTGCCGCCCTTGTACTGCACGACAACAGTGGCGTCGCTGGTTCCGGTCCAGTCTCGGTCGGCACCACTATCGGGCACGACGGTAAGCAGGAAACCATAGTTGGGCGGTACTTCCACCACATCTACGCCATCGGCGAGTTCCACGGTCTGGGCTTCTTCGATTTCGTTCTCCTTGAACTGCTTGAAGCCCGTAATCTTGTCGCCGTTAAGGACAACTGTAACTTGGGAAATCTTCATGGTTCACTCCTTAGTTGAGGTAAAGGTCGATGGTGGAATAGATCTGGTTCAGGCCAGGCACGACAGGAGCCGGAATCTGGCAGAGCATACGGCCCGGTTCATCCTTCGATTCCTCGGTAATGAACTGGTCTGCATACTGGTCAATGAAACGAAGAATCTGCACCCCTTCGAGGCTCTTTGCCACGGCGATGTTGTCTTCGTTCAGGGCATCGGGCAACAGCTCGTGGATGACCTTGTTCTTGTACTTCACCTTGTGCATGGCGAGAATGGAGTCTCGGAAATAGTCAAGCGAGGCGATGACACCCGTATCAATGAGCTTGGGGAAGCGGACGCCGTCCTTGGTGCTGCGAGTAGTCACGGCACGGACAATGCAAAGTTCGCTGTCGGTTTCCACCAGAGGAATCACTCCGCCATAAAGCAGGGCATCCTGTTCTTCGCCGCTCCACTTGTCGGCGATATCCGGGAGACCGATGCCAGGGATCGGAAGCCCGTTCATGGGCTTGTTGGGCTGGGAATTGCTGGCAAAGATGGCGGCAAGGCCTGCGGCAATTTCCCAGGTAGTGGCGGGAATGGCGTTCTTGACTGCGGCAATGTGCAGGCGTTCGCAGTTGAAGTCGGTTGCAAGGGAAATGGCGTCGCCGGCCCCGCCAACGATTGTAGCCACAATGCCACGCTGGCCACGCTGTTCAAGCGGTTCGGCAGCCTGCATCAAGTGCGTCTTCAAGAGGGTCAAATTGGGCGCATCGGCCGTAGGGAGCACAATCAGGTGGAAACGTTCAGGGAAGGCCGCAGCAAGGGCGCTTTCCACGTCGATTTCGCCAGTTCCCGCAGTAAGAATCGGGTCTGCTGCCGTGATATCGGTGGAAACGACCTCGACCGAGACATTCACGCCACCCTTGGCGGCAGAAATGTAGGCACCGTTTGCCTTTGCTGTAAGGGTCACGACCCCCGATGCGGCTTCTGCGATAAACGGTGCGGCAGCTTCGGCGTTCAAAGCAGTGGCAATGTCTTCAGCAACCTTGGCAGCTTTTTCGCCGATTTTCACGCCGACATTGACATTCTTACCGTTATAGACGACACGGACAAGGCCGCCAACGGTTGCAGCGGTTTCGCCGCTGGGGTTGGAAAGCGTGATGGTCCAGGTGGCGGGGGTTCCCGCAGTAGCCTTGTGGCGCACCAGGGTAATCTGGGCGTACTTCCAGGCATTCTTTGCGGCCCTGTACATCTGGTGGAGTACCGAACCGGCCCCGGCGAGAGCGAGGACCTCACTTTCGTTGTAGACCGCCGTGGGCTTCGCCACTGCAAGGGTGCCGCCTTCGGCAATGTCGCCGACCAGAAGCACCTTCTGGATGTTCGCCGGGAGTCCGTTCGGGCCGGCAAAGTAGTTGTATTCCGAGTAGGAGCCCGGAATCATGGTTTCCGGGATGTTGTTGGTCAGTGTCATGGTGTTTCTCCGTTATCAAAGTTCACTTTGGATGTAGCGAGTTCCTCGTGCGGTTCCTCTTCGCTCTTGAAGGAACTCCATATAGAAAGCAGGTTGCGGTAGCTTGCTTCTTCTGTTTCAGGCGTCAGCGTGTACGCCGTTTCAAATTCAACTTCAGCTTCCAGGATCTTGTCGATAAGATGTTCTGGAGTAGTCGTTTCTTTCCAGTTCTTGGCATTCAGGGGTTCGATGTCAAGACCAAGGTTGTTACCTTGCAGCTTGCCTACCACATACTTGACTGCAGGGTGCAAAAGCTTGCGGCGTTCAACTTCGTTCGCAACATTCTTGAACACCAGGTAAACGATAATTTTGGAAGTCACTTTCAGCTTGTCGGTAGAGTCTTCCTTTTCATAGCTGCCCGATACGACGGCGGCAGAAAAACCTGGGCGCGAAAGGACCGTTACGACGGAGCCAATTTCAACAGCCTTAAACCAAAAGGCATCTCTTTCCTTCGCAGGAGTCTTGCCATTCTCACCGCAAAAGAGTTTATTTATCTTTTCCTCGATATCGAAATCGGTCATAAGGACCTCATGGATTCAAGCGAGAAAATGGCAGGCCCGCCATCGACTCTTGAAGACACCTTGAATCCGGATTCATCGACGGGGCCTATTTCGTCAATCCCTATGGAAACTTCACCGTCGGCGATTCGCTTCAAAAGGGCTATGGCGTTATTGTAGCGGAGCTTCATCCCTTCGGTGATATTCATCTCCGTCAGGCGCTCGTAAAGATTGTAAATCGTCAGGTCAACGCAAATCATGCGAAGCACTCTCGGAATACGCGGGAGCGGCAACCTGAAACGCTTGCCGATGTAGGCGTCAATCAGGGTAGAACTTTCCTCGATGGCCTTGACCACGATGTTCTCCTTGATTTCACCGTCGGCATTCGGTGTGAGGTCATCGGTGACCTCCACCAAGCGCGCATCAGGCACGTGCCCCCGTATATCGTCGAGAGTGCAGTAGTTCATCGGCTTACCTTAGGCAGTCTTGAGGACGTCCTTGAGGAGAATGCCTGCGCCCGGGGCGGTCACCAGTTCAGCCTGGTAGAAACCAGCCTTCACGATTTCGCCGCCCTTGAGACCAATATTCTTGTCTTCGATGACTTCCACGTAGCGTTCGCCGACCTGGGCAGTCATACCCCAGGCAAGACCTTCCTTCAAGTCGGAAAGTTCTTCCTGGTAGTGGGCAAAGATGTTTTCGCCCCAGCAAGAGGTGAGATCGGGCTTCTTCGGATTCTTGCGGGTGTTCACGCGGGCCTGACCGACGATGATGCGGTCCACTTCGAAGAGGTCCGCAATCTGTTCACGGGTAGCGACACCGGAGCCGTTGTTGGTGGGCCAGATGGCGTTAATCACGGACTTGTCGGTACGCAGCTTGTAGAACACCTTGGAACTCATGCCAAGCACGTTCGGACGCACAAGGGCGGATTCCATCATATCCATAATCAGCTCGAAGATGTTGGAACCTTCAGCACCGATCTTTTCAGAAGCAGAAAGGGTCTTGACCTGCGAGGATTCATAGTTGGCTGCATCCTGAACGATTTTCGCGATGCGGATTTCCCTGTCCAGGAGAATACGGTCAATCAGGTTTTCGATGGTCTTGTTGACGAAGCGGTCCTTGTTCTTCACCTGGTCAAGGTCTTCGTAGGGAACGGGAGTCTGCAAGCCGTAAGCCTTGGCAAGCCCCGGAATCTCTTCACCGCCAAAATACACGACATTCGGAGCGGACATTCGGCCCACCTGGGTATCCTGGGCACCAAATGCATCGCCCATGTTCCTGCGGAAATACTTGAATGCGAGTTCGTTACCGTCAAGCTGCTTGATTGGCATCACCTCGTCGGCAATCAGGCGACCGTTCTTGAATGCGGTCACAAGGCCGGTCTGCTGTTCGCCAATGGGCAGGATGGTGGCAAAACTTGCGCCTGCGCTACCAAAGCTCAGCGAATCGACGATGAACTGCGGAACGCCGCAGGCGGTAAGCGCGTCGCCACCTGCAAAGGCGCAGACGGTAAGCGCAAAGGTGATGAGGAAAAGAGCGATCTTGGTCATTTTCTTCATGGGTTATGCTCCTTCGTTGGAAGATTCGTTTTCGTTGCCGTTGGTGTCGCCACCTTCAGTTCCACTGGTTTCAGGTTCAGTGGGTTCGGTGGGCGTTTCGCCACCTTCGGTGTTTGCCGGGGCGTCGTTGTCGCCAGCGGGAGTGTCATCGCCAGTGGAAGGCGTTTCGTCGCCAGTGGATGCCGTCGCAGCAGAACCGGCGCAGTCCACCTTGATGCGGACCACATCGCCTTCGGAGCCCGAATCAAGGGCCACGATGCCGGACGCACCTTCGGCAGGAACGCCGCGACCTTCGGCATCGGAAGCGAGAGCCTGACCGTAGGTCACGTCGGCACCCAGTTCCACATGGCCGATACCGTCGTGCTGCACATCGACGCGGTTGCCTTCATTGACATCCACATCCATGGACACGCCAAGCACGGCATCGCCGGAACCTGCAAGTTTAACATTGCCTTGGGCTTCGCCAGCCTTGACGAAGCGGAAAGCGGGGACGGCGGTTTCCGCCGTAAAGTTGAGGATATTGCCCTTCATCAGGTACTCCTTATTGATTGTAACATTCTTCCGCAGCTTCGGCGAAACTGAGCTTGCGCCCCTTTGCCAGCTGTTCATCGTGATACTTGCTGATGCGTACCGCCGCAGACTCCGAGCTAGGAGCTGCCGCGGGCGCAAATTCACCGAACTGGACAATCTTCGGTAAGGATTTTACCGTGTCGCCCAGAACCTGCATCGGGTTCATTCGTTCGTCGCCTTCGCCAAAGCAGCCTTCGCCATCAACAGGCAAGGCCTGCATAGCGCCAAAGACCTTCATGAAGCAATCCTTCATCGCCTGGTTGCAACGGCCTTCGGCAATGGCGTTGTCTAAAGTCTCAGAGAACGCCGCACCGGCTTTTTGGCGCTGCGCCGCAAGCTTGTCGGCCTTGAGTGCCTCGTTTTCAGCCTTGAGTGCGGCATTCTCTTCGCTCAACCGCGTCGCCTCGCTAGAATTACCTTCCGGGATAGATTCGGTCGGTTCGTTACGAGGGGGCGTTGTAGGCTGAGGATTCTGATTCCCGTTCTCCAGCGAATCAGAACCGTCGGTATTCGGTTCACCGAAAGAAGCTGTAGATTCCGCAGGCTTTTCCACAACAGGCTTCGGCTGTTGCGGGAAGTCCTTTGCGTCCTTCAAGACGCTTTCGATTTCTTCGATGTCCTTGATGGCGTATTCCGGGAAAACCTTGTCGGCAGCCTCAATGCCATCCTTCTCGATAAGCTGTTCGCGCTGGCTGCGGAACATACGTCCAATGCCGCTCAGCTTGTACACAAGCGTTTCAAAGACACTGCGAGGCACCAGGCGGTCCCATGCGAAAGGCTCTGCAAAGACGCACACGTCCTGCTCTGTAACGCCCTTGTCGGCTTCAGCAAACATTCCTTCACCGAAACACAGCGGGGCCATACCCTTCATAGCAGGGCCAACCGCACCGAGAGCGCCCAGATGCCGCAAGCCTTTTTTCAAGTTGCTGTAAATGGCTGCGGAAAGATACTTGAAGCCGCCCTTCTTCACTTCTTCGGCAAAGTCCGGGTTCACATCGTCGAGCTTCACTTTCAGCACATTGTCTTCCACCTTGGAATCGACAATCGAGGCTACACGCGGATCGTCGAGTTTCGGGTGGCCCTTGACCATCGGCGGCTGGTAACCGGCTGCAAGCTGGTCATGGATTCCTTCGTTGAGGTCATTGAGGTCCGCTTCACTGAAGTCGTGTTCATTGCCAGCCATGTCAGTGACCTTGCCGACCTTGAACGCCTCGACCCATGGTTCCTTCAAATCTTCCGATTTCAGAATTTTGTCTTTCATGGCCTCAAAGATACCCGAATAAAAGCGAACGAGGACATGACATTGTCATGCCCTATGTCAGAGCCTATTGGGTAACTTTGCGAGGAGGTATATACCATGGATAAAACTTTCTGGCAGGAAGCATTGAAACAGTTCGGCATCGGCGTCATTTTCGCGCTGATGCTTGCCATCTTCTACACGAACGAAAACGCCAAGTGGGAAAAGAACGCCGCCAATGACCAGGTGCGCTGGGAATCGGTTCTGAAACAGTACAGCGACGACCAGAAAAGGGCGCTTGACGCGATACGGGCCTGTTGCATGGAATCGCATACGACAGGGAGGCAACCGTGAGCAAGTCCGAACTCAAGCCCAAGGCGAAAGAATTTTACACCATTCACCAGATGAGCCTAGCTGACATTAGCCGCCGGCTCAACATCTCCACGCGCACCCTTCAGAACTGGAAATCTGAAGAACACTGGGACGAAGCACGTGCCGAAATCAGCGGCAGCGAAAAGAACTTTCACGCGCAGCTGTTCGAGCTGGGCGAAGTAATGGCCCGCAAGATCAAGCAGGATGAACTTGACGGCGTAAAGGTTGCAGCCGAACGCTACACCGCACTCCAGCGAATCATAGACACCGCCGAACACGCCCGCAAGTACGAGGCCGTGGCACCCAAGAAAAACAAGTCCGAGCTTTCCCCGGAAGAACGTGCCAAGAAGGCGCTCGAAGAAATCAAGAAACACCTGGGCGTATAATGGCAGCACTAGACGAATTCTTTTTTCCGTATCAAAAGCGGTGGCTCGCCGACAAGTCGAAAGTCAAGATTTTCGAGAAGTCCCGCCGTATCGGCGGCACGTGGGTGCAAAGCTTCGAAGACGTGCAGGACTGTATCGAGCAGCCCGGACTCAAGGTCTTTTTCAGCTCAGCTGACATGACCGCCGCAGCTGAATACATCGACTATTGCGAATCGTGGATTCAGAAGCTCAACGCTATCGCCAAGGCGCTGGCCGAAATCAACTCCGAAGACATCGAGGACTGCGAATTTGCCGACGAGGACAAGGGAATCAAGAGCAAGATTATCGAGTTCAACAACGGCTCCAAAATCTACGTGCTCTCCAGCAACCCCAAGGCGTTCCGCTCCAAGGGCGGTAAAATCGTGTGGGACGAAGCCGCCCACCACGAAAACGACCAGAAAATGTGGGCAGCCGCAAAGCCTGCCGCCATGTGGGGCTATCCCATCCGCATTTTGTCAACCCACAACGGCGTAAACAGCCTTTTCTACAAGCTCATCGAGAAATGCAAAAAAGGCGAACTCGACTACAGCGTGCACACCGTGCCAATCCAGCTCGCAGTAGAGGAAGGCGTTGCCGACCGCATCTGCGGTCGAAAACTCTCCAGGAAAGAACGCGAAGAATGGCTGGAGCAGGAACACAAAGGCTGCCTTACCGAAGCCATCTGGCAGGAGGAATACTGCTGCAACCCGCAGGACGAATCCAAGGCCATGATCAGCTACGACCTGATTCACAGCTGCGAGCGCCTAGGAGTACTCGGGCTCGAAAAGGCCAAAGGCCCGCTCTACCTGGGTTGCGACGTGGCCCGCCACCGCCACCTCTATGTCATCTACGTGTTCGAAGACATCGGTGATCGCCTGATTTGCCGTGCAGTAGAAGCCTATCAGAACAAGAAGTGGAGCTACCTTGAACAGAAACTCTACAAGTTCCTGAAACTCCCGAACCTTGTCCGCGGCTGTATCGACCGCACCGGATGCGGCGACCAGTTCACCGAACGGGCCCAGGACAAGTTCGGCACGGTCAAGGTCGAGGGCGTACTTTTCTCCAACACGGTAAAGGCCGACCTTGCCATCACCCTTTTGCAAGCGTTTGAAGACCAGAAGCTCATCATCGAGAAATGCCCAAAGTTCCCGGGCATCGACACCAAAATCGAGGACGAACAGGCCGAAAGCATCCACGCCGTCCGAAAGATTGTCACGAGTGCGGGGAACGTGCGCTACGACGCTGCAAGCACCGAGCAGGGCCACGGCGACTTCTTCTGGGGAGCCGCACTTGCATACCATGCGAAAAACGCAAGTGACGCGGGTCCGGTATTCATCCAGACCGCCAATCCGTTCAAAGGGGAAAGCATGAATTTTAACGGCTTCTAAAAATCGCACAGAAAGGCCCTTTCTAGCCCGTTTTTGTTTTGGACTAGTAAACGGTCATCCGAGTTTAGAAAATCAAAATTCAACGAATTTGAACGGCCATTCAACGAGATTAGAAAACAACCGAGGATTGCATGAGCAAAAAGAGTAAGAAAAAGACCGAAAACACCCAAAACGGCGGTGAAAAACTCCGCTTGGCGACCGAAGTTGCCACCCGGGCGGCAGCGACTTTCGTCACGGGCGAAGATTACCTGCCAAACCCCGACCCTATCCTCAAGGCGCAGGGTGGAAACATCAAGGTCTACCGAAACTTCGTGGACGGACACCTCGATTCCGTCAAGAGCAAGCGTTTCGCATCCATCACAAGCCGCGCATGGACAATCGACGGTAGCAAGGGCGACCCCAAGAAAGCGAAGATGCTTGAAGAATACTTCTGGAACTTGGAACTGCGCAACACCATTTCGCAGATGCTCCAGGCCATTGGCTTCGGTTTTGCCGTCCACGAAATCGTGTGGGATTCCGTCCCCACGGCCTACGGAACGCTCATTCTGCCTGTCGCCATCAAGGACCGCCCGCAGGAATGGTTCCGCTTCGACGACGAAGGCAAGCTGCTATTCCAGAACAAGTTCGACGCGAAGGTTCCCGTACCCGACCGCAAGTTCATTGTGACCCGCAACCGCCCCACGGCCACCAATCCCTATGGCGAGCCAGTCTATGCCCGTTGCTTCTGGCCCATGGCCTTCAAGAAAGGCGGTCTCAAGTTCTGGATGATATTCGTCGAGAAGTACGGCATGCCCAAGGCCGTCGGGAAGATTCCTCCGGGAGCGACCGACAAGGAACAGAACACCTTCCTCAGGATGCTTTCTGGGCTTGTGCGCGATGCCGTGGCGGTCATCCCGCAGACGGGCTCCGTGGAGCTCCTGGAAACCAAGATGAGCGGCACCAACCCCCACAGCGAAATCGTGGCCTGGGCGGATTCCGAAATCAGCAAGGCGTGGCTCGGCGAAACGCTCACCACCGAGCAAACAAGTTCGGGCGGCACCCAGGCCATGGCCACCGTGCACAACGACGTGCGCCTGGACCTGGCCCTTGACGATGCCGCCATGATTGAATCCAGCTTCAATCAGCTTATCAGGTGGATCTACGAAATCAACTGGCCCGGCGAAAAGGTCATACCGTGGATGAACATCATTCTCCCGGAAGACATGCAGCAGGCACGCCTCGAACGTGACGCAAAGCTCTCGCAGCTGGGAGTCAAGTTCAATGCCCAATACATCAGCGACATCTACGGAATCGACGAGAAGTATTTCGAGATGACCGAAGTTCAGCAAGGCGGCATGTTCGCCGAAGGCCCCGAAAAGAAGGGCAAGGTCAGAAAGACCGCCCACGAACTCCGAAACCAGGTGAATGCATTCACAGAACTCCTGGAAGACGAATGCGAAAAGGTGGATATTCTCGCTCCCATCAGGGAACTGGTGGAAAACGCAAAGAGCCTCGAAGAAGTCCGCGACAAGCTGGGCGGCTGCTATGGCGAAATGCCCATGGACAAAATTGCTGACGAAATGGAACAGGCCTTTATTGCCGCAGATCTTGCGGGCCGTTTCTCCATCCTGAAAAAGGCGGGAATCGTCAATGGCTAAGGAACTCGGATTCAAGCAGGGCGCTTACAGGGAAGCCGTCGATTACTTCAAGAAGAAAATCAACATTCCTACAAAACGCTGGAACAGCCTCAAGGGCGCAATGCACACGAGGGCGTTCACCGTTGCCGGCGCAATGCGCGCCGACATCCTGCTCGATTTCCGAAACGCAGTTGACAGGGCCATCGAAAAGGGTGACTCCCTGCAAGACTTCCGCGACAACTTCTACAAGATTGCAAGCAAGTGGCGAGCAGCAGACCCCAGCTTTGATGCAAAGATGGAAAAGCCGAAATACGGTGCATGGCGTTCCAAGGTCATTTACCAGACGAATATGCTCACTGCAGCGGCGGCAGCCCAGGAGCGACAAGCAAGGGCCATGCCCGAAGTGTTCACCCATGCCAAGTACGTGTGCATGATGCTCCCCGGGAGCCGCGAGGAACACAAGCACTGGAACGGCACCGTGCTCCCTGTAAATGACCCCTGGTGGGAAAAGCACAGCCCGCCCAACGGCTTCGGCTGTCTTTGCGAAAAGGAGTTCATCAGCAAGTACGAAATGGACCGTGGCGACGAGAAGGTGACCAGAGCGCCGACCGCCGCAAACGACACCAGGAACATCGGCGAGAACTGGGATTACAGTATCGGCGACGCCGATGCCGAAAACCAGAGGCTAAAGGAATACACGAAAGAGAAAGAAGAAAAGCTGTTTGAAAAAGATATCGAAATTCAAAAACTTGCAAAGGAAAAGAATTCAACTGTCGCTAAAGCTAAAATCGACGAAAGAAAGGACGTTATTGCAGGTAATATTCCCGAGCTCGTAATTGATGAAAAAATTGATTCTTTCAACAACCACCAAAAACTGTTTGAATATATGGAAAACAAACGGGGTTTTAAAATAGATGAAAAACTCAAAAAATTTGACTTGGACAATATCAAAGGAATTTTAAAAGGTATTGATTCTGTAATGGAAGTTTTTCCCGAAGCTCAAATTGAGATACTAAAAAAGGCTATCAAGCCACCAAAAAGAGAGCGTGCTTATACAGGATACAAAAAGATTCCAAATTCTCCGCTATCCATCGGATTAAACGAAAAACATTTCGGCAAAGACGGAATCCCCTACAAGGATACAGGATATCACCCAAAGAACGGCAGCCCGTTTTCCACAGCCGCTCACGAAATGGGACATGTTATAAACTTCAAGATAACACAAGTCAACTATTTCTCTTTTTACACTAAAGCAGAGAGCGTTGCTGAACAAATTGTAAAAAAAGCTATAGAAGACAAAGGCATTCCACTGAATGATGACAGCATTTTAAAATTCAGGTCAAAGATCTCTCGTTATGCCGAAACCAATTACAGGGAAACTATTGCAGAAGCAATGGCGGATGTATTTACAAACCGTTCAGAAGCAGTCGAGGAATCAAAGGCAGTCTATAAAGCTTTAATGGGAAAACTAAAGGAGATTAGAAAAAACGTAATAAATGGCTAAATGATAACACCAGCATCATCATATTCTTTCTGAAGTTTCTTGAGTTTTTCAAAGGCCTTTTTTACATGATCAGGAGTATTCTTTTTGAGAGAACATTCAAGAAAACGCGGTGCATCGTGATTAGACCATTCGTAACACAACTCGAAAAGTTCTTCAAATTCTGGACCTTGCATATTAACCTCTTTTAGGACAATATACCATTTTACCCAAGGAAATGCAACCCCATGTCAAATTTTATCAACGCAGACGTAATAATCGATAAATTCAACGAAATTATCGATATCGCGAAGCGGACTGCCAGTGATTTGAAGCCCGCCATGGCGGCTATCGGCAACCTTGTGACAAAGAGCGTCAAGCAGAACTTCCGCGAAGGTGGCCGCCCCGTCCGGTGGCCCAGCTCGAAAAAGCCCAAGGGAAAGACCCTGGTTGGCACCGGGGCGCTCATGAAGGGAATCCACTACGAGCTCGACAGCGACGGCAACGCCGTCACCGTAATGACCGGCCCCCAAAAATATGCCCACATCCATCAGTTCGGCGGTTCAATCCCAGCACACGACATCGTGGCCAAGAACCGCAGGGCGCTCCGTTTCACAGTGGGCGGCACGGTATTCTACCGCAAGAGCGCCCACCACCCGGGTGCGAACATTCCCGCCCGCCCCTACATGCTTCTCCAGGAAGAGGACGAAACCAAGATCAAGGATATTCTGGCAAACAGAATCGTCGATGAAATGAAAAAGAAAGGAGGTCTCAAATGACAAAACCCGCACCCAAAACAAACAAGCCCAAACGCGCCTACTACAACGAAATGCCCGTGGAGACAATCAAGATTATCCACGCTATCGTGAAGCGCGAAGAACTCCCGCGTGAAGCCGCCTACGACATCGGCACCGCCGTCAAGTATCAATGCCGCGCAGGACTCAAGCCCGACAACGACTGGAAAGACGATATCCGCAAGGCCGAAAACTATCTGCACCACGCAAGAACCGGCGAATGGATGAAGGAATAAAGTGTATGCTAGAACAGGCTAAGCTGCCCTTTGTTTTCAGGCTTCTTTTCAACCACGTTCATGTACCTGTAGATCGTGCGCTCGCTGACTCCGGTTTCAAACGCAAGCTGGTGAACTGGCTTGTCGAAGTTGTCGCGCATATAGCGGCGCACTGCTGTCGGGTTCATCCTGGCTGGGCAGGCTACATGGTTGCCCGCGAACTTCTTCCAGATACGTTTGGCAATGTCGAGCCCGAGGGTGTTTGCCACCCACTTCAGGTCGTCATTCGGAAGGTCGTCGATTGTCAGGGAATCCCAGAAGCTCATTCTGTATCCCAAATATAATCAAAAAACGCAAAAAAAACAACAACGTAAAAAAAGGAAATGAAAAATGAATGGGAAACTTCAATCAGGTATAAACTCTTTATTTGTACTTGACGAATGTCTTGCTCAAACAAAAAAGGATAGAGAAGAACTCTCTATCCTTGGAAAAATCATTTCTAGCACTAGTGATAAACTCGGTGAAGAAATCAAAGACTCCAAGCGTTTTTGTTTAAGATTCCTTGCCTTCTTCTTCGCCTTTTGCGTCTTCGCCAGCATCGGTTTCAGATTCATCCTTTGGAATTGACATGCAGTCTATTTGTTTCAAGAGTTCGTCGGCGTTATCGAGATTTTCTTTAATCTCTTCGTCTTCTTTTTCCTCGACAATGTTCACCATCTGGTTCCTGATGAAATTCAGGTATTTGAAAGGGAGGATAAACGAAAATACAAACGCAACAAAAGTTATACCAACAAGGAAACCGGCGTTCTCCGGAGTACGAACATCAAAAAAGGATATTGCTGAATAAGCTACTACAGGTAAAAGCATGAATATAATTCTCCATACTTCTACACTCATTTCGTTATTTGTTTTAATGGCTTTCTTTTTAAGTTCCTTTGCGCATGTTCCAGAAATGCTATGGTCGAACATCTGCATAAGAACGGCAAGTATTGCAAAGGACACGGAAGACATAATGCTCAAATACGTGAGAGCACCGTCCATTGATTCAAAGACGATATTAAAATGTTCTTGCCGTGAAACCATGAATCCCAACACAATGCCAAGTATCGCAACAAAAGAGTGCTTGGCGTTAGGCGGTATTTTATTCAGAAGGCCAATCATGATTTACGTTAAGCTCCTTAAACCAATTTGTCAATTCCGCAAAAGCTTCTTTCTTGTAAACAAAAGATCCGTACTTTTCAAATTTAACTTTTTTTGTACGACAAAAACCGTCTTTCTTAATTTTTTCTCCTTGACTAGTTTCAGCAACTACAGAGAACATTCCATCGTCAGAATCAAACACTGTTTCTCCACGTGCTCCCACCGACAAAAAAGAACCGAAAAACGCTTTGACATTTTTTTCAGGGATAAACTTAAGCTCAACTTTTACTGCATCATTTTTGCTTTCAGCTCTGCATTCAGAAGTACAAAAATCAAGTTTACTCATATCGGAACTTCTAATCGCCTTTTGAACAGATTTTGGTTGTGCAAAACCGTTCAATCGCACATACTTGATGCCGTGATTTTCGATAGCCTCTTGAATTGCGCGAGAAGGCTCTTGAACAGGAATGAATTTCGCTTTGCCGAGAAGCTTGTGAACAAAATTCCACACCAGGGAATATTCGCGACCGTCGGAAACCATTGCTATAGCGGCATTACCACAGAACAATGCCATGGCTTGACATTTTAGGTAATCAGAATCCTTTTCAGGAGCCTTCACTTCAACTTCAATAGAATCCTTTTGCAAGTCGCTGGTTGCACGCCTTATGATATCAATCGGAGCCCCCTCTTCATATCTTGCTATATGCAATAAAACAATGTCTCCTTTAGTCGTGACATTCATTGCGCATGCTTTACCCTTGCCGTCTTCAAGCGAAACTATTCTACTTTCGACCGTAATCTTGCCCTTAAGTTCCTTTTTGATTTCTTCGGTAATATTCACGTCTTTCGTCTCTGTAAGAGCAAAAAGACTGAGTGTAATTTCCTTTGTTGAAGATGTCTTTGTTGCCATAATTGGTTATGTCCTAAAAAAGTTCAATAATATTCCCCGCTACGCGGTAGCTTGGGTGGGTGGGTTCTCTGCTTCGGGCGTGGTGGCGGCGTGGCGGGAGCTCAGGGCGAGGGCGACGACCTGGTTGAAGAGGCGGGAGAGTTCCTCGACGGTGGGCGTGGCGGTGCCCTGCCGCCAGGAGTCGAGCGTGGCGGGGCTTACCCCCACGAGCTGGGCGAGGCGGCTTGCGGGCGTGTTCGACAGCTCAAGAGCGCCTGAAAGGTCAAGAATACCTTTATTTTCGGAATCCCCCTTGACAAAGTTGAAACTATTGTTTAATTCATCAATAGTTTTATCATCGTCAAGAATCCACGATACACTGCACCCCAAACCGGCTAATTTTTGCAGAATTTCAAAACCCGGCTTTCTTTTTTCAGCCGTGTATGCAGCCAACTGCTGTGGAGACATACCCAATGCAGCCGCCAAATGCTTGTCTGCACCATATTTTTTTTGCGCAAAAGCCTTGATTTTATCGCCGAACATAAGAAAAATTCACTTTTTGTTTAATTTTATCTTGACAAGGATAAAACTATTGTTTAAATTATGAATGTAGTAGTGATTAACCACCACTACAAAAGTTAAAAAAGACGAGGAACTTTTCCAAATGGATAAAAATCTTACAGTGACGAAATTCTCATGGCGCAAGGCCGCCGAAAGGGTTTCCGAAATCGCCGGAAAGCCCTATAGCGCCCAATACATAAGGGAAGTAGCCACTGGCTACCGCACCAACAACCAGCTTACCCCCATCCTCAAGGACCTGGGACTCACCACCAAAGGAGTAGCATAATGATCAAGAAAATTTTCGACGAAGAACCCGAAACCACCCTCGAAGGGTCAACCGAAACGGTTGCCCCTTTGGACGAAGTGGAAACCCCGACTATTGACACGGACTCCCAGTCCGGCGACATCGTTCCCGCCGAATACTCCGGCAGTTCCGCCCACTGCATCGCCAGGGAAACCGGCGTCAAGGAAGACGACCTTGACCCGACCATGTCCGGGGCCCTGCGACTCCGTTATCGCATCTTCAACGATACCGCAATCCGCATGGTTCTCGATGACCAGAAGAACGCGTGGTTCGTCGCCGACGACATTTGCAAGATTCTCGGCTATACAAAGGACACGGCGGCAGTCATCAAGAAACACTGCAACAAGGTCTATGACAGCAAGGACCTTGACGGCACAAACGAACTCGCCAAGAAGATTACGGTGGACACCAAGGGCGGCAAGCAGGCGATGATCGCCATCAACGAGCCCGACCTCTACCGCCTCATCATGCGCAGCCGCATGCCCGACGCGGTCAGGTTCGAGCGCTGGGTGGTGGAAGACGTGCTCCCAACCATCCGCAAGACGGGCAAGTACACCGTCAAGCGCAAAATCGACTACGCGGCGGCTACCGACGCCACGACGGTCGCCCCTGCCGAAGAGTCCGCACAGTGCGAACTGTTCCCCAACATGATGCCGTCGATGACCTTCCCGAAGCCGTTGACCGAAAAAATCAACGCCGCGAAGCAGAGCCTTTTCGAACACGGCACGACCTTCCCTTCCAACAAGGATTTCCTGAAGTTCCTTGTCAAGAAGGGTATCGACAGCCTGATGAACTAAACAACACCGCCACACACCACCAAGGAGTTTTCCATGATTACCGCAACCGCAACTATCCCCGCCCGTCCCGCTTTCGTCGCCCCAGTCCGCCACTGCGACATCTGCGGTGCAGAAGCCCGCATCACCATCAACCGTGACCATTTCTGCGGCGACTGCATGAAGTCCCGCCGTGTCCGCGCGTTTCTCCTCGGTAAGGCCAGCCGCTAATGCAACCTATCTGGATTAGTTCAACGAAGGCAGCGGAGCTTCTCGGGATTTCCGACAGGCAGGTTCGCCGTAGCGTCTCCATGTGGAACTACCGCTGGAGCGAAAAGGACGGGCGCAAGGTTCTCGAAATCGATGTCCGCAGCCTTCCCGCCGAGGCCTCGAACCGCTATGTCCAGGAGACCCTGCCAGAAGCCCCCGAAGTCGCCACCCGCGCAGAGGACGTGGAGACGGTCATCAGGAGCTATGACCGCGCCACCGACCGCGCAAAGAAGAACTTCGACAAGTGGACTCTCATTTTGCTCAAGTGCGAAGGCATCACGGGCACCAAGGAACTCGGGCGTTTCGTGGACGATTGGAACAAGGCCCACCCCGAAATGAAGACGAGCATCAAGAGCATCTACCGTCAGCGTTCGCAGGTCGGCGAGTGCGGGAAGATTGCACTCATCAACCACCGCGAAGTGATGCACTCCACCGTACGCGACGCCTGGTTCGAGGATTTTAAGAACGCCTACTTGACCGCGAACAAGATAAGCGTATTCTCCAGCTGGATGATTGCGCTCGGCAAGGCTATGGAACGCGGCGACGTGAAGGACCAGAGCGAGTTCCCGAGCAAGTCGGCTTTCAATCGCAGGCTCAAGAGCGAGTTCGCGCCCGATGTCATCTACTTTGCCCGCGAAGGCAAGAAGAAGTTCTACGACAACAAGGGTTTCCACCTGGACCGCGACTACTCCGACCTGAAGGCGGGGCAGGTGTGGGTGGGCGATACCCGCACGTGGGACGTGTTCGTGAAGGTGCAGGGGCAGGAAAAGCCCGCCACCTGCTACATCACGCTGTTCATGGACTTCAAGACCTACATGCCCATGGGCTGGTGCCTGCACCACGACGCCCCGGGCACCGAGAACACGCTCCGCGCCATGCGTCACGGCATCGAACGCTACGGTCTGCCGGAAGAAATCTACGTGGACAACGGTCGCGAATACCGCAACCGCGACTTCTCCGGCCAAAGCCGTGGCCACCAGATTGTGGAAGACGAGCAGTATGCCGAATCCATGGCAAGCCGTCTCGGTATCAAGATGCACTTCGCCATCGTGCGTAACGCCCGCGCGAAGATCATTGAACGCAATTTCTTGATTATCAAAAACGGCTTTGACCGTATGTTCAACAGCTTCAAGGGCGGCACCGTTGTCGAGAAGCCGGAGCCCCTGAAGGGCGTGCTCAAGAGCGGGAACTTCCTTACCTGGGAAGAGTTCTACGGCCTTGCGCAGGAATACATGACGAACGTTTTCCCGGGGCTCCCTTGCCAGGGAAAGCACCACAACGGCATGACCCGCCGCGAGCTCTGGAACGAAGAAATCGTCAAGCGCGAACCGATGCGCCGCGTCTCGAAGGAAACGCTCTCCATGCTGGTGAGCCGCACCGTGTCGGGCCGCATCATGCACATGGGTTTCCACCTGGCACAGCTCGACACCTGGTACTGGGCCGAATGGATGCCCGTGTGGAAGGGCCGCGAGGTCACCTTCCGCTACGACCCCGACGACATGCGCACCGCCTGGTGCTACGACCAGAACAAGAAGCTCATCGGCGAATGCTCCCTGCAGAGCGCCGTGGGTGCCATGGTCAAGGATGACGATGCGGTGGGCAAGGCGCAGATTGCCGAAGGTGTCGCCCGCAAGCGCCACGAAGAAAAGATGCTCAAGGAAATCTGCCCCGACATGTCGAAGGAACAGGCCGAAGAGTATATCAGCGCAATGCGCACCGCCGTGGGCCCGCAGGACATCTTCGTGCCGCAAGGCCCAACGCACCTCACGCGCCACGACCGCGACTCCGAACAGCTCAAGGCAGAAAAGAAGGTGGGCAACGCCGACTTCTACAACATCGTCGATGGTGAAGTGGAAGAAAAGCCGAGCACCGACCTATGGGATGAACTCTTGACAGGCGAGGCGATGTAATGGACTCCGAACAGCTCTTGAAAATCTACCGTGCGGTCGCCGGACCCGTTGCCGAAAACAACGTGGACAAGGCGCTGATGATCATCAGACGCGCCGGACGGTTCCCGGACGATGTGGACCGGCACGAGATACGCACCTGGTACCGCATCAAGGAACGCCTGGTAAAGGCGGGACTCCTCTAGAACTTAGCCGATGGGGGCAGGCACACTTTGCCGCAACACAACACTTGTCTCCCTGAAAACCGCCCCCGGAGGCACCCCTTTTTAACCCAGCAACCATAAAGGATAGAATATGGACGCAATCATCAAGCAACTCAAGGACTACATGTCCCGCACCGGGGCATCGCAGACCAAGGTGGCGAACGCCATGGGCATAAGCCCCGCCACGCTCAGCTACTTCTGCAAGGGCACCTATACCGGCGACATCGACGCCATCTGCGAGAAGGTGAAGGACTTCCTCGAAGTAGAAGCCCAGCGCGAGACTATCAAGCAGAACGAAGGAATCGTGCAGACCAAGTGCTTCAAGACCATTCACAAGTTCTGCTCGCTGGTCCTCAGCCACCAGATCTGCGGGATGCTCACGGGTGACGCGGGCTGCGGCAAGACAACCGCGCTGAAGGCCTTCGCGAAGGCCCACCCGAGCGTCATCCTTATCGAGGCGGACCACGGCTACACCGCCAAGGCTCTCTTCGACGAACTCTGCGCAGAACTCGGTCTCGACGAACGCGGAAGCCTGCACGAAAAGCTCGTGCGCGTCGTGAACAAGCTGAACGACTCGGGCCGTCTGGTAATCATCGACGAGGCCGAGCACCTGCCCTACCGTGCGCTCGAACTCATCCGCCGCGTCCACGACAAGGCGGGCGTGGGAATCGCCCTTTGCGGCATGCCCAGGCTCGAAAAGAACGTGCAGGGCGACAAGAACCACTACGCCCAGCTGAACAGCCGTATCAGCGCACCGTGCCGTGCAAAGCTCCTGGACAATGCCGACGTGAAGGCGTTCATCGAGAGCCGGTTTCCAAAGTACGAAGGCAACTGCATCGAACGCGCCGCCCAGATTTGCCGCAGGAACTTCCGCCTGCTCTCGCACCTCGTGATGTGGAGCAAGGAACTCATGCGCAACAACGACCGCGAAACCCTCGACAACGAAATCCTTGAATCCGCATCGCAGATGCTCGTGGTGGCACGCTAATGACTACTCCCGCCGACAAGAGAGCCGAACAGTACAGGCAAATCCACGGCCTTGTGCGCCTGCTCGGGATGAACGACGAAGCCTATCGCGACATGCTGCGCGACCGCTACCAGGTCGAAAGCTCCAAGCAGCTCTCGACACAGCAGCGCAGCTCGCTCATCAAGAGCCTGCGCGAACAGGTCCACGGCAAGGCCCAGAAGTTCAACGAGCTCTCCGGCAGGGCCAAGCACAAGGCAAGCCCCGCACAGCTCCGCGCCATTGAGGCGATGTGGGCGCAGGTCAGCCGCGCAGAGACTTCCGAAGACCGCCGCAAGGCCCTGAACGCCTTCTGCAAGCGGCTCACCAGCGTGGAAGTGGTCACATGGATCTGCAAGGACGACGCGAAGGTGCTTATCAAGGCGATACACGCCATGGGGGCGCAGAGCCCCGAAGAATTTAACCGAAACAAGAACAACAACCAGAGGTAACCCTATGGCAAAGAAAGACAAAGACGGGAACTGGCTCGACGACCGTGGCCGCCCCGTGCCCGAACAGTACATTCCCGCTATCGACAAGAAGCGCGACAAGCTGGTGGAAGCGACCTTCAAGAAGGTCGTGAAGCTCGCCGAAAAGATTGCGGAAACCAAGGTCGAAATCGTCGGTAGTATCGACAAGTATCTCGACGAAATCGCGAAGGAAAACCGTGTCCGCGAGAACTGGAAGGGCAACATCCTTCTCCAGAATTTTGACAAGTCGCTTGTCATCGAGCGCCGCATCGACGACCACATCGGCTTCGACGAAAAGCTCCAGATGGTGAAAACCATCGTTGACAAGTGGCTCAACGACCGTCTTGACGGTATCGACGAGAACCTGGGCAAGGTCATCACGCAGGCGTTCAATGTCGATAAGCAGGGCCGCGTGAACACCGCCATGCTCATGAAGCTTTTGCACCTCGAAATCGAGGATTCCGAGTGGAAGAAGGCGATGCGCATGCTGAAAGAGTCGATCATCGTCAAGTCCTCCAAGCAGTCCATCAACTTCAGGCGCAAGGTGAAGAAGGACTCCGGCGAAGTGTGGGAAACCATCGTGCTCAACTTCAACGACATCGTAGCAACAGCCAAGAAGGAAAAGAAAGATGCCGAATAGCGAAACCTACAGGACACTCGACCTTTTCCGCGACCAGCTTGAACTCGAAGCCGACTCCCAGTTCGGCTACGCGGTCGTGCTCAGGCAGAACCAAGGCAAGCCGCTCCTCCGGGGCGTGGGCTCCACCCCGCACAAGGCGATGGAAGACCTTGCCGAAACGTGGGAGAAGGGCTAGTGACCAAACAACAAATCTTCCCGCTGGTACTCATCATCCTCGACCTTTTGGCAGCCGTCGTCTAAGGAGTGGTGGACATGAATGTGCGCAAGATCGTCTACTGGGTAGCGGCGGCAGTCCTCACGATTACCGTCACGTTTTAAGCCATTGTCGTGGCGGTAGTCCCCGGGCGGTTGCGGTTGGCCACGTCGAAGGAGTTGTGAAGCCTTCGGCGGCGGGGTTAGAGTCCCCGCACTGCCCCTAAACTCGGCAAAGCTGACCAATAAGCAGCAAACGACGCCTGCGGGTGCAGCCGCGAAGCATCCGCAGGCAACCCTTTTACAACAGAGGCCAAATGAAAGACACCCGAATATACAACGAATACGTGACCTGCAGCTGGTGCGGTCACAAGAAATACTGCAAGCTCGAAGACCGCAAGTGGGTCTGCAAGGCCTGCGACACCACCCACCCCGCAGGAGTTGACCGTGAACATCGCGTATAGGCCGCAAGTCCCCACCTGGAAAAAGAGCCTGAAGAACCTGGAACTCTACGAAATCGTGAACAAGCTGCGCATCGAAATCCAGTGCGACTGCATTCCGGGAACCCTGGTGTATGAAATCATGGCGGGCTACATGACCGACTTCAGGAGCGGCCCTTCCGTCGTGAACCCGTTCATCCCGAAAATAGGCGACATCCTTCTTGCACTCGCCTGGCTCATCCACGATGTCAACTACCACGGCTTTTTGAGCAAGAAATATGCCGACCTGCTCCTGCGCGAAATGCTGGAACACGCAGGCATGGGCACCGTCAAGCGTAACGCCGTCTATTACGCGGTCAAGTTCTTTGCCGGTTCCCACTACAACACGCTCGACGAAGACCAGGGCGACATCTACAACCACAACAAGACCCTCGTGAAGATGCAGTGGCTCGACAGCAAGGGCTTCACGCTCAAACGCTTCAACGGCAGGGCAATCACCGCAAACGCATTCAGATGATTACCCGAAAAGGCATACTCAAGGTCATACAGACCACGGCAAAGGCGGCCTACTGCGTCGCCTTTGTCGCACTCGCAATAACCGTACTCTACATGGTAGCCTCATCACTATAGGAGTCAAAATGAACAGTCCGCTAGTATCCCACGCCGAGATAAGCCCGAACAGGACTACGCCCCGGAACCACAAGATCGACACCATCACCATCCACTGCACCGCAGGCCACATCAACGTGCGGGCACTCGGCAAGCTGTTCGCAGCCAAGGCCCGCATGGCGTCTGCCAACTACGGCATCGATGACCAGGGCCACATCGCACTCTATGTCGATGAATCCGACCGCAGCTGGTGCAGCAGCAACGCCGTCAATGACCACCGTGCAGTCACCATCGAGGTGTCGAGCGACGAAAAAGCACCCTACCGTGTAACCGACGCTGCATTTTCAAGCCTCATCTACCTGGTCGCCGACATCTGCAAAAGGAACGGCATCACCAAACTCCGCTGGCACAACGAAAAGGCCCTGGTCGGCCAAGAGAACAGCGACGGCGAACTCATCCAGAACATGACGCTGCACAAGTGGTTCAAGAACAAGGCTTGCCCGGGCAAGTACCTGGAAGAACGCATGTTCGAAATCGCCGCCAAGGTGAACGCCCTGCTGTAAAGGAGTAAAAGATGAAAGAAATCCTGATGAGCATCCACCACAAGTGGGCAGAACTGATCTACAGCGGCGAAAAGACACTGGAACTCCGCAAGACAGCCCCGAAAGCATTGGACGGCGACGGTTTGAAGGTTTACCTCTACGACACCGAACTGAAAAGCATCACTAGCGTCATATACGTGAATTTTTGCCATGAAATCACCGAAATAACGCCAAAGATTGTCGAAAATTCGTGCGTTTCTCTCGATGAAATCAAGAAATACAAGGCAAAAGGCAGAGGTAAGCTCTACGGTTGGGAGATTTGTGGCGTCGATGAATACGGTCCCGACTGGCTCTATCCCGAAGATTTGCACATCAAAAGGGCTCCGCAAAGCTGGCAATTCGTGAGGTAAACGCTATGGAATACGTCTTGAAAATCAGAAAAAGGAACTTTGAATCGCTCATGAACGGCGACTTGACCTTCGTCATCCACAAGGTTGATAAGTTCTACTGCGTCGGCGACCGCCTGGTGCTCTTCGAGACCGAAGGCGGCAATGAAACAGGCCGTAGCCTTACCGTGCGTATCACCTTTATCATGCATGCAGAGGACGCCGTAGGCATCAAGGACGATTACTGCGTCGTTTCCGTCAAACGCGCCGGGAAGAACACCCGCACAAACGTGGGCAACCGCCCCGCAAGCGAAGACGAAGCCGTCGAGTATGCCGCGAAGCTTGGCAAGTCCGCAGACTGCGCAAGGCGCTTCTACAACTACTATTCGATGACCGGCTGGAAGATGAAATCCGGGCTCCCGCTCTCTGACTGGCATGCCGCGCTCAGGAACTGGAAGGACTTCCAGGGCTCACAGAAGACCTCTGAACAGGCTGAAACCGACAGCCAGCTGGAGCTTTTGCTTCCCATGCTGCTCAAGAAAACGGCATCGCTCGCCAAGCAGAAAGAAAAGCTCGTATTCCACGATCCGTTCATCGGCACCGTGCTCCAGTTCTACGGCTTCGACCGCTTCGATTATAACTTCAACGTTTTCGAAGTCCACGAAATGGTCAAGAAATACGCCACCAGCAAGAAACTCGGCACGGGATGCCCGCAGATGCGCTCCCCGAACCCCTACGGCAAGGGAACGCTCCAGGTGCCAACCATCGAAGAATTCGCCGCCATATTCCAGAAGAAAAAAGGTGATAAAACCGAAGGCTGATTTTCTACACCGCGAAAAATTTAACGGCAGGATGCAAAATCCTGCCTTTTTTTATAGTTTCAATTCAATACTTACATTCAATTTGTCAATTCTGCGATTGGTGCTCTCAATAAATTGTTTCGGAGTCATACCAGCATATTTCTTGAAAAACTTGAATTCTTCTTCTGTTAAAATCACCTTATCACCAAATGTAGATGCAATAATTAAACCGATGAATTTTTCCGAGTATTCCTTCAATTCTTCTTTAGATAGATTACTAGCTATATCCTGACCATAAATCATTTGTCGAAATTTATTTTTCATTACATCTTCTGAATACGACATAAGATCTGGAGAATAAGCCTTTCCAGCTGCTACTCCATTGAATGTATTTCCAAGAATTTCAATAATGCTTAAATCATCAGATTCAGCCTTTTCGGCAAATTTACATTCTACGAATTCATCTATCATATTTTAAATATACTTTATCTCACGAAATGCGTCACGCCTCAAAAACATGTCCGCACCAAATGTCCGCACCCCAATTTTCAATAAAAATTCAAAACGCCTTTAACGGCTTAAAAACGCCAATTCACAAAAAAAATGTCTCACGAAAAGTGAAACATCTTTTTCCGCAAAATGAAGAAACCGCGAAAATAGCGAAAAAACGGCAAAATCAAAAAACACACATTTTTCGGGTTAAATGAGAAAAGAAAACCCAATAAAATCAAGGGCTCCAGCCACATTCACTGATTTATTTCTTTTCTCATTACTTCCGCTTTGGCATAGGCGTCCTTGTCGCCGAGTAAATCGTAAAGTTCTTTCTCGTCGTCCTTGCTGCGGGTCATGACCATTTTGATTTTTTCAACCGGCTTCAGTTCCCGCTTTTCCTTGTCGGTAAGTTCGGTCGCCTCGCCTGCAAATTCCGCATCGTCGCAAATTTTCGCCACGCCCCATTCCGGGCGCAGTTCCAAAATGTTCTTGTACAGCGCATATGCAATCTGGCGGCTGTAACAAACGAACATCGCCTTGCCACGAACGGTCGATTTTTCCTGAACGCGAGCCTCGTAATGCGCCACGAAATCCCTCGCCACGGCCTTCAACCGGTCGGGGTCGCCGAGAATCACGCCCATCTGGGCCACATCCTGCTTGCTCTGGTCAATCTGGTATTCGTTGGCACCTGCTTCTGCGGCTTCTTCGTAATACTTTTCAATTTCTTCAAGAACGGAATTGTTCAGCACCACCTTGGCGGCACGGCCTTCGTAAACGATGGGCACCGTAATGCCGTCCTTTACCGATTCGGTCATGGTGTAAACATCGACCTCGGGGCCAAACACATCGAGCGTCGCATCTATCGGCGTTCCCGTAAAGCCCACGTAAGTCGCATTGGGCAGGGAATTGTGCAGGTAGCGCGCAAAACCGAAACTCGTCTTGACGCCCTTATCGGTCACGGTAATTTTTTGGTCCAGGTTAGTCTGCGTGCGGTGCGCTTCGTCCGAAATGCAGACAACATTATCACGGTCGGTCAACAGTTCGATATCTTCGCTGAACTTCTGGATGGTCGTGAGGAACACGCCACCACTCTTGCGGCCCTGCAATTTTTCACGCAAGTCGGCACGGCTCTCCACACTTTCGACACGCTCGTCGCCGATATACTTCTTGGAAGCCGTAAACAATCCCGAAAGCTGGTCGTCCAAATCGGTGCGGTCGGTAATCAGCACAATCGTCGGCGTCTTGAATTCTAGCGACTTCATGAGCAGTCGCGTCAAGAAAAGCATCGTAAAGCTCTTGCCGCAACCTGTCGCACCAAAGTACGTGCCGCCCCTGCCGTCGCCATACGGCTTGCGAGCCTTGCAAATGTTTTCGTACAAAGACCGCGCCGCATAATATTGCGGATAACGGCACAGAACCTTCTGCTCTTTCTTGCTACTGTCCGGAAAATACTGAAAGTTCTTGAAAATATCCAACAGGCGTTTGCGATTGAACATCCCTTGAATCATGGAGTACAGGCTTTCGATGCCCTCGGCCTCGATTCGCCTGTCGCCAAATTCCACACGTCGCCACGCATAAAAGTAATCGTACTTGGCAAAGAAACTGCCCGCCCGGTTGTTCACGCCATCGCTAATCACGCAGAAAGCATTATAGACAAACAACTGCGGGATATCGCGGCGGTACCGAACCGTCAACTGTTCGTAGGCGTTGAAAACCGTCGCCTCTTCGCGCACGGCACTCTTGAACTCGAACACCACAAGCGGGAGCCCGTTCACAAAAAGGATTGCGTCGGGAATACGCTTTTCGGAACCGACAATTTCAAACTGGTTTACAATCTTGACGATATTGCAGTCGGCGCAGTATTTCGCCGCCACATCGGCCGCCAGCGGCATCGGCTCTTCATCGGCATCAACACCGAATCCCGACTTTCTATGCTCACCCAGCGGCCTGAAATCCAAAAGCTCGATGAGGATGTCCTTGTCCTTCGGGTTCTCGCGCTTGAGCATAAAACCGTCCGAAAGCCAGGAACAGAACTTCTTGTTGCTCTCGTAGAGCGCACTCGCCGAAAGATTCCGCAACTGCAGAACAACCGAACGGATTTCGTTCTCGGTAATGCCCTCGGAATCGTAGCGACGGTACAAGTAGTCACGCAGGTCCTGCTCGATCAAGACCTCGCCCTCGCCACGGTCAATCGCCTCGCCGGGCACATACTTGCAGCCCTCCTGAACCAGGAGGTCAATAAACACTTTCTCTAAGTCGGCTTCCTTGAACGCCATGCAGTAAAAATAAATTCATTATTTTTCTGCGCAATAGGCAAAATGGCGTTTTTGAGGCAAAAAGCCCCTTAATTCTTCTTTATTTTCCGGATTACCTTGTCGAAATCAGAGTCAATCTTTTGCGTGCGGTTGAAAATCTCGTATTCTCCGAAAGCTTTCTCGTCCGCCTGGTCCCGGCTGACTTTTCCATTGCCATCAAGAATATCGTAGCGCCTGAATTCCAGGAACTCGTTCACGCTTGCAGCAAACTGCTCCATGTTAAAAGCAATCTCCCGCTCTATCAAGTCTTCGATGTAGTCAAAATAACCGCTCACAGCGCGTTCCAGCTGACGGATCTGCTTTTCTGACAAATAATTCTTGGCAATGTTCACGTCGCTTTTCAGCACACGGCCGCTCGGAGAATTTTTCCAGGTCGTAAGCCCCATGTGCTCTTTTTTGTGGTCGGCCCTCTCGTACACGATTTCCGCAGCAGTCTGCCCTGTTATCGCATAGTGGAACTTGTTCTGAACCGTGGCGAAAAACTTTTTCGTTATTTCAGAATCCTTGTCGTAGTCTATGGAACACTCGGCAAAAATATCCGTTATCTGCTGCCAAATGCGGCGTTCGCTCGCACGGATAGATCGGACTCTTTCCAAAAGTTCCTTGAAGTAGTCCTTACCGAAAACAGCGTTACCCTGCTTTAAGCGCTCGTCGTCGAGCACAAAACCCTTCTTGATGTATTCCTTCAGGATTCCCGTAGCCCAAATGCGGAACTTTGTGGCCTTCGCAGAATTTACACGGTAACCGACGGAAATAATTGCATCGAGATTGTAAAAAGAGACATTGCGCTTTACGGAACGACCATTTTCATTTTGAACTGTTTCCAAAATGGAAACAGTTGCGGATTCACTAAGCTCTCCTTCCTCGTATATGTTTTTCAAATGTTTCGAAATGCCCGGAACATTAACATCAAACAGCTCGGCCATAGCCTTCTGCGTCAACCAGATGGTCTCGTCTTTGACTAAGGCCATGACCTTGACATCTTCTTCAGGACTACTGTAAAGAATATACGATATCTGCTTGGCTAGTTCGTTCGACATACCTTCACCATTTTCTACTCACTTGTGCACTAAATATATATTTCTGGAACAGATTTGTCAAGACCCTTGTTTCAACACTTCCCACCGTCCATTCTTTCGAGCGCCAATGCGAGCAATGTACGATTTTTCCCGTAAAGACTTCAAAGTTCTATTAATCGTCGGTTCGGAATAACCTGTTTCATGTATAAGTAAGGGAGTCGTAATAGATGGATTCCGCTTTATTTCTGCGTAAATCAGCGATTCCGTTTCCGTAAGTTTTATCCTATCGTTTATCCTATCATTTATCCTATCATTTATCCTATCACCCAACCGCTGCAATCCTTCAAAATAGAACGAAGTCCGCATGAAATGATCCGTAAATGAGAACGCCTTCTTGTCATAGGAACGCAGAATACGCCGCATGCCGCTCCCGAGTTGTTCGACCATGTCCAAGTCATGGAAAATACGCATAAGTTCGCGATTGCGCGGCATAGAACAGCAGTTGAAGAAATCTTCTTTTGAAAGGCCTTCCACCAACCCGCCGTAGTTCGTTATTTCCATCCTGTCAGAGAAAATCTCAAACAGGGGCGGGACCTCCTTCGTGTAATCATTATGAACGACGGCATTGATTACAGCCTCGCGCAAGGCAACCGGATCGACCAGGGGCTTTTCAATACGCTCCATAGGAGTAATCTTAGCATGCGTAATGTTGGCCACCTGCAATCGCGTGAGTACCGATTTTACAGCCTTTATAATGCTACAATAACCAAATTCCTCATTTTCAATAAGGTCATATTTGTCCGTGCCTTTGTACCGCGCCACCTTTATGGATACTCCGTTTTCATCAGCAAGGAGATAAGCATTGTAATTGTATTTTCCGTCGGGAGTAAGCAACTCCAGCGTCTTGGCAAACTGACTGTTCAAGGGCTTTTTGCTCTCTTCGTAGTAGATTTTTAGCTGGCTAAATGTCAGGTCTTGCCGCGGAGCTGGAATCTTGGCAAGAGAAATCTTTGCACGAGAGGCGAACGTCTCCAGAATTATCTTTTCGCTCATTCCATGGACTGAACTTCCCACACGCACAAAGCAACCTTCGGGCGTCATACCCGCCTTTTTTAGATAATACGGTTTTTCCGGGCCACCCGAAATCGCCACATGAACGATATTTTTGTGGTAGTGTCAAGGGTTTTTCGCAAAAATAGTTTGTTCCAACATCAGATTTAGGCTACATTTCCTTTCTTTCCGCTCTTTTCCAGTTCCCGTTTCA
>NZ_FRBA01000005.1:0-244046 GCF_900142495.1 Fibrobacter sp. UWOV1
ACGCCACGCGAACGTCGCGAGGCAGGCAAAAAGATATCTTTGGAGGAAGGAGGTCCGGTCGGCGGTGACAACCCAGTCGGTTGAACTGTAAACCGGATCAGTTGTACCGGGAAAATGGTGTAAACCAAAACAGTGAAACTGTCAACCCGGTCAGTAAAATCACCTAAAAAGTGTCAACCTTTTTCAGTGATGGTCAGTTTTTCCGTTTATCCAACCTTAAAACAACTAATTTTGTCCGTTTTTCCAACTATTTTTACGACATTTTTGCCCATTTTTCCAATTTTAGCAAAAATCCCTGTTTTTAATGACATAACCATTTTGTTGGCGCCAACAAAATGGGAGCCGTAGTTTTTCATTTTTTCACAATGGCTTTTTTGCGTTCCTGCTTCATCTTTTTGGCACTGATTTTGGGCGTGGGGAGATTTTCAGGCATTGTTCCGCCAAGTTCAGCAATCGTCTGGCGGACTTTTTACCTACGGCATAATGTGTTTCGTTTGCCTGCTCCTTCCCCTTGATGTTTTCACGACGGAGTTTGTCGTCAGTCTGGGTAATGCGGAACAGGTTCGCCGCAAGCTCGGTAGCCCCCATGTGGTCCAGGATCTGTTCGTTTTTCTTGAGTCCCTTGCGCTTGTGAATATCCTTCATTCCCAACCCGTTGTAAAGTCCCTGGTAGCCACGATTTTGGAACACGGCGTAATCCACGGGCGTTTCAACACCGGCCGCCTTTGCAGAACTGGCAAGGAATTTGTTGCGAATGGTCACTTCGTCACGAATCGCCAAGCGCTTTTCGTCTTCCGAAAGCTGTGCCGCAGAGTCCGAAATTTCCTTCTGCCGGGTTTTAACAGCAAAATATGTTTGACCCAGGGCAATCACTTCTTTGCGGGGGTCTCCGTTCATCACAATCAGGTAACAAGCGTAACGGGAAAGCTTGTAGCTATCCATTTTTCTTTCTGCACCACTTCCGATATTGACCATCTCGCTCACGTGGGCGAAATGGTTTTCTTCATCAAAGCCGGTTTTCCGACATGCTTCGATAGCCTTTTTTATCACGGGTAAGAACTTGCCATATTCGGTATATTCTAAGGCTTTTTGCAATTCCCTTGCATACCAGAATTCAGTTCCATTTTCGTCGGTGTGCTTGATATTCTCGAACGTCTGCTGAGAATAAGTGATAACCTCTTTTTTAGCCATAGGGCCTCCTGCGTTTATTGTTTTTACTAGGAACGCCCTCGCATTACGGCAAAGCCAGATAAAGCAAAAGCGCATCATTCCTTTCTACGGAATGACGCGCATGAGTGTAATGTACCTAATATTGCCAAAGTTGGCAAGGGGCTTAAGGAAATTTTACATCTGGTTTTACTTTTGATTTGCACTTTATCACGCAAGCGTATAATAATCAAGAATCAGGTCAACCGCACTTGCGTCCTTGAGGATTCGGTTTTCTATCTCGGGCATTGGTTCTGGTTCATTTCTTTTTTCAAAGTCCTTGAGATCCAGATACGACGAAATTCTTAGACGGTTCTGAGGAGACAAGCCCATGGCCGTGGCATAGACCTTTGCGTTTCGAATAATCTCTGCACCACGAGGAATTCCTATAGATTCCAGATTATCCGGAATATAAGAGAATCCCATAAAATAGACTCGCTCCGCATTTTTCAGGAATCCTTGATACTTTTCTTTTTCGGATTCATCGCGATTCTGGCGCTTTTCCCAGACAGTTTCCATACCCTTGGCAATTTCTTGATACTTGCCATTTTCTACAGCACCAAAGGGAATTTCCTCAAGAGAGCCGATAAAGCCATTGACATGAAATATTTGCATTTCTTTTATGAAAGCATGAGCGTCAGCATCAGCATATTGCTTGTCGGATGTCAGATACAAGAAGATGCAATATTCCAAGACGCGGTCATAATTAAAGGTAAGAAACACAGTTTGTTTCAGGATTTCTTTCCAATTGGGTTGCTGGTCAATTCGAGAAAGCAAATGCTGAATCCAGTCAATGTTCCAAAGCCGTGACGCTTGTTCCGCCTTCAAGATTTCGTAAGCTATCAGACGTTTTCCGAAATCAGCTTGTTCGTTTTGCTTTTGACCTAAGCGATTCTTCAAAAATTCATCTGTCGAAACCATCATTGAATTTCGAACGCTTCGAGAAAACGGAAGAACAATCGCATCCATCAATTGATTATATAATTTTTCATGCTCTGGACATGGCAAAACTTTCGCATAGTCGCTTTGATACTCTATCTTATTATCTGTACTTGAATAACCGAAATGTTCTTGATACAAGTCAACTAGGAAAATATCACCATCGCTATAATTTTTTCTAGGAAATTTCGTTCCATAGTCAAAATTTTTCAACTTCTCCATCAGCATAGCGCCCGTAGGGAACCCATACGGGACACTGCAACCGGCACCTATGATAAAGACATCAGACATCATTTTTTATCGCCACTTTTATCGCCGTTCTCAGTATTTATCGCCGATTTATCGCCGATTTTTGAATTTATCGCCGTTCAGGATTTCTATTCCACCTAAATATAGCTCCATCGACTTGACACAAAGTGACAAAATGAGTTATTCATGTTTTTTTACCGCAATCATTTATACTTGACCTGATTGGTTTTCGAGAGTTCCAAGAAGCCTGCGGTTTGGAGGGAGTCTATCAGGCTCTGGACATTTGCGTCGGTCAGCTTTTCTGCAGTGAACCAGTTCTTTAGCGTCTTCTGCAATTTAGCCTTGGTTGTGGGCGGATTCTTTGACATGCCCTTCAGATTTGCCTTTGCCTTTTCAAGAGCATTTTGCAAGTCAAATGCCTTTTGTGGCACAGCCTTCTTCGTGGGCTTCGCCGGTTGCGGAGCGGGCTTCTTAGGCGCAGCGACCTTTTTCGCTTCTTGAGGCTTCGCGATTAGCCCCAGGCGTTTCGCCAGTTCCTCGTACGATTCCACGCGTTCGCAGCGGTCTTCTCCGAACTGCTTTTGCACGTGCAGAACGAGCGGGTCGTAGTCGTGATCTTTCGAAAGAATCACGCAATGGCTGTTGAACGGTTCGCGGGGCATCACCTGGCCCATGTAAAATGCGATGTAGAAGTCGAGCGCGTTTTCGGCCTGTTTCTTGGTCATCTTCTCGGGAATCGCAAGTTCCACAAGTTCGACGCGGCCCTCATTCAGGGCGTAGCCGAAATCCTTCAGCTGCGTAAGCGAAAGGTTTATCTTGTTCGTGGAATTGTGGAACAGCACGAACTTCAGCGGAGAGCCGTCCGTATTCACGACTAGGTCGGTCAGGCCGTTCAGCCCGACATTTTCGCAATCCACAAGGACATGGGATATGGGAAATTTAGGGGTGGGCATTTGTAGTTCCCTATTCGCTTTTAAGGTATTAATCAGATTTTTTATTTTTTAGCCAGTTTCAAATCCTGAATTTCTTTTGACACATCTATGTGCTTTCTAGTTAAAATCACGGTCAAAAGCACTTGATACGTTTTATCGTACCAATCCTCTTTTTCCTGCGAAGTCCACGATTTGGCCTTTTCGGGCAAATCACCCTTACCAGAATTATTGTGTCTTATGTCAATAGCATTTACTAAGAACTTAGAATCACTATACAAAGCAGCATACTGAGTTCCTTTAAAATCGTTATTCATTGGTTCCGTGTAATCCGCAAGAGCCACAAGAATTTCACGTTTTCTTTGAAGATTTCCCTTTAGTAGTACGCGGTTATACTCTATCATATTTAGGGCTAAATCAGCATTTTTCTCTTCAAGACATTCGATGGCTTCTGTCGTTGCTGGATTCTTATCAACAATGATATAGCCTTCTTTTATTTGGGCCCATTCGTGGTTCGTCTTTTCTAGAATTACTTTGATGTTATCAACAATAACTCGAGCTATAGATGGAGCATTTTCATTTTTTCTAATATAAATTTGAGCCTGATTGATTAAATTTTTTAGTAATTCGCAATATTTAAAAAGTGTTTCCCATTCTACACCATATGGGGTGTTTTCCGAGATATTCAGTTCTGTCAAGACCTCATCTACAGTTAAAAAAGATTGCCGAATAGGCAATAACGGCAAACAACCATTAACAACATCCTTAAGCGATTCTTTTCTATATAAACCTTTGTCCCATTCGCCATTAAACAACTTTACAAGTCGCCTAAACTCATCCGTAGGACGAATATTTCTTTTTGCCAGCATTTCAAAAATATTCATAGCCTACCCCAACTTCCCTTTCAGTTCCTGGAAGCTTTGCAGGGCGCTTTGGAGGTTTTCGATGATGTCGTCGGCGAGTTCGTCGGGAGAAGGGAGATTGTCGAGGTCAGCCAAAGACTTGTCCTTTATCCAGAAGATGTCAAGGCTTGTCTTGTCGCGCTTCAGGATTTCTTCGACTTTGAACTTGCGGAAACGGCCTTCGGGATTTTTCTTTTCGTTGTAGGTTTCCTTGCGTTCAAAGCGGTTTTCAGGATTGTAGCACTTGATAAAGTCCTGCAAATCCTTGTCGGAAAGCGGATTCTGCTTTAGCGTGAAATGGATGTTGGTGCGGAAATCGTAAATCCAGATTTCCTTGGTCTGCATTTCTTTGCTGGCGGGTTTCTTGTCGAAGAATAGCACATTCGCCTTGACGCCCGGTTTGTAGAAGATGCCCGTGGGCAGGCGAAGAATCGTGTGCAGGTCGGTTGTCCAGAGCAACTTTTGGCGGATGGTTTCGCCAACGCCGCCTTCAAAGAGAACGTTGTCGGGCAGCACGACGGCGGCCTTGCCGTTTGCATTCAAAATAGTATTGATATGCTGGATAAAGTTCAGCTGTTTGTTGGAACTTGTCGCCCAGAAATCTTCGCGGTTATAGACCAAATCTTCGTCTTCGTTTTCGCCTTCTTCGTTGGTGAATGTGATGGACGACTTCTTTCCGAAGGGCGGGTTGGTGAGCACGTAATCGACGCGGATGCCGGGATCGGTAAGCAAGGCGTCGCCCTGGGTTACAGGCAGTTCGCCGTAGATGTCGCCGATATTGTGCAGATACAGATTCATCAGGCAAAGTTTGAAGGTGTTCGTCACCAGTTCGTTGCCGTGGAAAGTCTTGTTCTTGAGGAATTCCTTCTGCTTGCGGTCAAGCGTGTAATTATTCGGGTCTGCGATGAATTCCTGTGCAGCAAGGAAGAATCCGCCGGAACCGCAACAGGGGTCGGCAATGGTTTTCATGGGTTCGGGGCGGAGGCACTTAACCATAGCACGAATCAACGGACGCGGCGTGAAATACTGACCCGCACCGCTCTTGACGTCTTCTGCGTTTTTCTGGAGCAGGCCTTCGTAAATTTCGCCCTTCACATCCGAAGACATCGAAACCCATTTTTCGCTGTCGATCATGGACACGACACGGGCAAGAATCGCGGCCTTGCTAATCTTGTTCGTGGCACCCTTGAAAATCTTGCCCAAAATACCGCCCTGCTCACCCAACTTTTCGAGCGTGAGCTTATACTGGTTTTCAAGTTCAGAACCTTTCAGCAAGACCATATCGGACCAGCCATAGCCCTTGGGAATACCCGTATCGCGCTTGTAAGGCGGCTTGGAATACTCATCCGACATTTTCAAGAAAATCAAATATGTAAGTTGTTCCAGATAGTCGCCATACGAAACACCGTCATCACGCAACGGGCCACACAAACTCCAGACTTTGGAAACGATAGAAGAAGATTGTTCAGACATAAAAACTAAACCCTTTGAGACGCGTTTTTCTTTAATTCTTTAGGAATCTTTAAATCATATCGACAATTAACCACATACGCATACATAAAGCACATAATAGTGCTATATATGAAATTGAAAACTACATTTGCTTTATCCAAATTTTCGCTATTATTAATTTGATAACCCGTCAAATACTTTTCAGAAAACATATAGGCATTATAAAAGCAAAAAAGCATCATACAAACCATTCCCACGAGAAATGCAATTTCTAGAGATTTAAAAAACAGCCCATTATCATCCAGCAGGTCTTTTTTTTCAGATTCTATGCACTTTATTTTCGCGTCACCAACAAAGTCACAATCTAATTGCAAGTTATTAGAATCTCCTGTATGAACAATTCTAACAACGCAACCATCTTTTACATTCAAAAAAAAGAAATCTAATTCAATTTCATCTTTGTTTTGTGATATTATTTTCACTTGATTCTCTTTATGATTGCCATACAATATTTCCGCAGTTAAAATTTCTATTCCATTAGAACTTTTTATCGTCAACGCCCTAGCGAGATCGTCTCTTTTTATAGTTTGGTTTCCTAAATTCCAAAAAATAAAGTTTGTTATTTCAAGACTTTCAATTTTATTAGACATATAATATATGTGTAATAAAGGTATTTTCTTTACATAATTTGCATTTATAATAGGCATATACTTTCGCGTGTATGCTATTTGCTTTTTTGGATTAGTTTTTAGAACGTAAATAAAAGAAACAATGCCAATTATCCCCCCAACAAGAAGTAAAAATTGTATTATAGGCATTTGCATAAGTTCGGACATATTCACCTCCTTATAAGTCTCCTTCAAAGGCTTTTTTGAGAACGCTCTGACGCATTGCGTCGGCTTGGATTAAAGCGTCATTTACTGTTTTTTCAATATTTTCACAAATGGTAAACTTTGATTCTATTTGAGATACGATTTTCTTTTGTTCTTTTTTAGAACATATCGGAATTTCAAGTTGCTTTATTTGTGTTGTATTTACTCTTGGTCTTGTTGCTCCGTGGATTTGATGTTCCAAATCTACATACGCCTTTCTTGATAATAAATAATACAAGACATACTTTTTTTCAACAACATCTTCTTTCAAACGAATTCCAATACAGTCCGCCTTGTTTACTGCAAATTTTATGTATTCCGGCATTTGACATACTTTTATGGAATCTGAAATGAAAGTTGACATAATTAAGTCGGATGGATAAACAGTATGTTTTTTTATTGTTTCATATTTTTCATTAGAAACAAAAGACTGTTTACTATCATCAAACCAGCCTTCTTTTAAATTCTCAAGCCTGACAACGCGAATTCCTTCATTTATGTAATCAATACTTTTTAAATTAGATCCAAAAGGTCCATCAAAGATGCGCTCTGCAAGATTTACTAGGATTGAAGTTTCTGTGATAGATTCAAACGCTTCTTTCAAGACGGATTGGCGATAGACGGCTAGTTGTTCTTTGGTCTTTTTAAGAGTTTCAACGGCACTGTCTAATTCAGAAAAAAGCTCTTCAATCTTATTTACAATCCGCCTTTGCTCTTTTAGAGAGGGAACAGGCATTTCTATATTCAACAAATCAGTCTTCGCCAAACTTGGAATAGTCGTAGATTTGTCTAGGTTTTTAAAATTAAAACATTTACAAAAATAAAACAAAAATTTTGGATTTAATTTTTCTCCAGGTTGAATGCCAAATGCGGTATCAACATTCCAAAAACGTTCTTCAACAAAAAAAGGATTGTTTATTGTCCCCTTTCTACCTACAACAGTCGAACCAGCTTCACATAAAAAATTTGTCGCCCTTCCAATTTCGCCGCCACTACCAATAATAGGATAGGCTCCGTCATCAGAAACAACTTCTTTTTGGTTTTTCCCATTAACAATGGATAAAACATCTTTCCATTTTTGAATTGTCCAATTCATTCTATTCATATATCAGAACGGCAAATCCTCGTCATCCTCTTCCCACAGGACAAACTTTTCCACTTCAGATAAAGGCCTCAAATCCTTGAATGTCCCATCAGGATTAACAGCACCATCCAAAATTTTTAAGGATTTCTTTATTTTCCCCTCTTGTTTTACATAATACCGATTACAGTCAAAGGATACTTCAATAGGACTTTCTGTTGTGAATCCGACTAACGTCATAAATTCATCTAAAGCATTAACATCTTTTGCAAAGAAAGAACATTGAGACAAGCCAAGATACCGTTTTATGGCAAACAAGACTCCATTGCAAGAAAAAATGGAACTATCAAATTTTAAAAAGAATTCCGCTTTTTTCTCATCATATTCGGCAATTGATTTTTTTATCTGCAAAACTGTTTCCTGCAAATCGTATATCGTTTTTCCTTCCGTCAAACTGGCTTCTTTCTGAAGCAAAGCCTGCAACAATCCTGCAAACTGCTTTTTTAAGGTTTCTACAATCTGGTCAATTGTATCAAAAGGCAGGATAACATGATTTGTCACTTTCGCCCGCAAATCAGCTAAAAATTCATGAATTTTCAAATCATCCGTATAAGCAGACTTAAAATTACCAGACTCCCTATTCTTTATATAAGTCTCATTTTCAATATAAACATTGTTGGCAACAAAAACATATACTTTTTTCTGTGTTTTTATTGCATGGCGAATTTCATTCATTGTAATTGAAAAATCATTTGCAAGCGATTTTGATCCAAAATGATTTCCGACAATACAAACCACAATGTCACATGAACTCAGCTCTGTATAACAATCTTTTTCTAAAGGAACATTCTGCGTATATGCGACATCGGATCGCTCATGCATCACAGGTTCATAACCTATATTTCGAATGAAATCGCCAATAATAGTTCTGACTTGTTTTAAGTCATAATATGTGGAGCTGATAAACACTCTTGGAATTGACATTTAAACCTCCTATGCCACCAATTCAATACTCATTTGGTGTAATACGGTTTCGTAATTTTCGCCGAACAGTTCGAAGAACCTGCCCAAGCCGCCCATTCCGTCAAACGGGCTATAATCCAAATCGCGAGGCTCAACACTCAGCGAAGAAATGATGTGTTCCTTGATTAAACGGAGCCATTTCATCTGTTCATCGGTAAAGTGAATATTTCCGGCATTGCATTTTAAAGTCCACTGCATAAAATTGTAATTGACGCGATCGGCAAACGGGGCCAAGTTTTCGGAGAAACCCAGTTCGTAGCGGATAATGGAAATCAAATCTACAATCTTCGCTTTCACGCCCTTCTTCACCTTTTCAGGATTCTTGATGGCGTAACAGTTCCACAGACGCTCCGCAGTCACATGCTTGGCGGTAAGCTTGTCATAAAGCATATTGAGTTTTTCAATGACCATCGGGCGGTCGGCATAAGCGTGGTCATAGATAATCCGCAAGGCAATGATTTCGTCCTTATTCTCGTTGATAAACTCGCGGAAATTCGCAATCACCATATCGGCGGCTTTTTCCTGGTCCGTATCAAAGCCTGCAAATTCTACACTATCGAGATTCACATTGTCAATGACCTGCTCGTGAACGCGACGGATATTTTCGATATATTGGCGGACATTGGGGTCGTAGAATGGTTTCACCGCCTCGCGGACGACTTCTTGCTGGTCTTTCCCTTGCAGGTAATCTTCGTCAAACGCATTCAAGAGATTTTCGGCAAGACTCCCTGCCGATTTCAAAACATATTTCTTGAATCCAGTCCGTTCATCTTCAGTCATCTGGGAATTCAAACGCACAAGCCTGTTTGCAAGGGAAGTCAAGGTGTCGGCATCCTTTGCGCCCATCGCCACATTCATCATCAGTTCTTTCAGGCTTACGGTCGGCTTTCTTTCTAGCGGGCGTGTATCCGTCTTCTTGGTTTTTGTCACGCCCACTGCATCTACAATCACGAAATGGTCCTTGTTCTCCGTAGCAGACGGAGTCACCTTCTGCAAGTCGTCCTTGCTCAAGGTTCGCGTTCCGCGACCCTTCATCTGCTCAAAGTAATTACGGCTACGGACATCGCGCATAAAGATGAGGCATTCAATGGGCTTGACATCCGTTCCCGTTGCAATCATATCCACCGTTACAGCAATTCTCGGGTAATAACTGTTGCGGAAAGACGATAGTATGGATTCCGCCTTGTCAGCCTGACAAGTGATTTTCTGGCAGAACTCATTGCCTTCGCCAAATTCCTCACGAACAATCTGCACAATATCGTCGGCGTGGCTGTCGGTCTTTGCAAAAATCAAGGTTTTGGGGACTTCCTTGCGGCACGGGAATAGAACCGTCGAGAGGCTTTCCTTGAACGCCTTGATTACCGTCCGGATTTGACTGAAGTTGACAATATCCCTATCCAATTGGGACGGCTGATAATCCACCTCTTCGTCAAGCTGTTTCCAGCGTTTTTCGCGAGACATCCTGTCACGGCATTCCACCTGTTGTTTCAGGATATGTCCGCCGTTCTTGCCGACCTTGGTTTCAATCACAAAGACATCTTCGCCCACATTGACGTTGTCTATAATCGCCTGTTCGCGAGTATATTCGCTCACGATGTTTTCATCAAAGAATGCAAACGTCCTTTTGTCGGGCGTTGCCGTCAAGCCGATAATGAACGAGTCAAAATATTCGAGAACCTGTTTCCAGACATTGTAAATGGAGCGGTGGCATTCATCAACGATGATGCAATCGAAAAATTCCGGCGGATATTCCTTGTTGTAAATGACTTCCTTCGGGGGATTTTTGTCCGCAGCCGCAAATTCGTCAAAATGAACTTCTTCGGCAGATTCATCAAGTTCTTCACCTTTCAAAATGGAGAACATACGCTGAATCGTGCAAATACAAATTTGCGCACTCTTTGGAATAGAGGATTTCTTTAGGCGACGGACTTCGTACAACTCGGAGAAAGACCTGTTGTCATCTGACGGGCGGTATGCCAAAAATTCGCGTTCAGCCTGTTCACCTAGGCCTTTCGTATCGACCAGAAACAAGATGCGTTTCATCTTGCCGAATTTCAAAAGCCGATAAGCG
This sequence comes from Fibrobacter sp. UWOV1, assembly GCF_900142495.1. Taxonomy (NCBI): domain Bacteria; kingdom Pseudomonadati; phylum Fibrobacterota; class Fibrobacteria; order Fibrobacterales; family Fibrobacteraceae; genus Fibrobacter; species Fibrobacter sp. UWOV1. The sequence goes on from NZ_FRBA01000005.1 coordinate 10,725, forward strand.
GCAGTAATTGCCGTGAAAGTCTTACCCGCACCCGTCGCCATTTGCACAAGAGCCTTGGGCCTATTCTCGGCAAAAGACTTGTCCAAATTGTTGATTGCCGTTACCTGACATTTTCTGAAACCTTCCGTATTCAAGGCAGGCAATTTCTTTAAGTTGTTGCGAATCGTGTCGGGCTGCTTCAACAACAGTTGCAGAGTCTCGGGGCGATGGAAACTGTAAACGCGACGGGAGCGATATTTTTCATCGCAATAATCGGTAAAGCGGGTCAACTTGTTCGTCGCTTCGTATGCAAAACGAATCTTGTATTCGTTCTTGATCCACTTAAAAGTGCTGTTGGCGTAGCGTGCAGATTGCGATTCCACAGAAGTCAAAATTTCGCCCGCTTCTTCGCGCTTGGCCTCTACGACACCAACGGGAATCCCATCTACAAACAGGGCGTAATCCACAGGCCCGGAATCGGTCGGGAACTCACGCACGGCAACGCCAAGAGATGCCATGAGGTTAACCTCCTTGACATCTTGAATAACCCAGCCCGATTGGACTAGTTTCTTGTCAATTTCTTCGCGTGCCTTCGCTTCTGGCGTCATATTTGGAAATATAAGTTAATTCCGCACGTAAAACTCAACCAATCCCAAGGTTTTCTCCCCAATGCCAAGGTTTTTGCGTTTGAATCCCAAGATTTTAAGGAGCAAATCCCGTTTTTACAGAGCATTTCCCGTTTTTTGATAGTCAAATCCCGTTTTTTGTGGGGCATTTCCCGTTTTTTTGCAGTCGGGGCGTTGCGGGGTGTCCCCGCTAGAAGGGGTAGCGGCCCTTCGACAAGCTCAGGGACCTTGGGACCTATGGTTGGCGAAGGAAAGCGAGGGGGAGACCTCCCCCACCAAAATATTTTTCAAAAAAAAACTCGCGGGTCTATTGACAAACTGGATTTTTGAATCTATATTCAGTGCACAAGTGTATAGTCTTTGGCATTTTGACGCTTGTATGCCAGAGGAGTTGACGATGAAGAAAGATGTTGCGGCCAGTGTGGCCGGGGCCGTCGCGCCGAAAAAGCCCGAATTTTCCCTGATAGACGAGGATTTGCTCAAGTCGCGGATATACACCATCCGCGGGGTAAAGGTCATGCTCGATGCCGACTTGGCGGAGATTTACGGGTATAGCACGAAAGATTTTAACAGACAAGTCAAGAACAATATTGAACGTTTTGCGGAGGATTTCCGATTTCAGCTGACCAAAAGGGAAGTTGAGGAATTGCGGTCAAAAAAATTTACCGCAATTTCAGACGCTAATGACGCTAAAGATTTGCGGTGCAAAAATTGCACCGCAAATATCAGCACAATGAGCCGTTCCAATCCCTTCGTTTTTACAGAACAGGGCATTTATATGCTTATGACTGTGTTGAAAGGTGATATGGCAGTACAACAGAGTATGGCCCTTATCCGTCTTTTCAAGCAGATGAAGGACTACATTGCGGCGGAAAACACGCCGGATGTTTCTGCGGGGATGGTCGCCCTGGCGACGCAGACAAGCCAGAACACGCGGGATATCGCCGAGATTGCCACAGATGTCCGCACGCTTTCGAACAAGGTGGAGCGAAACGAGAGTTTTCTCCAGAAGGTCATGGTAAATCTCGTTGATCCGAGCACTTTCAAACACTTTTTGATTCTGAACGGGCAGCGGCTGGAGGCCGATGTCGCCTACACGCAGATTTACGGCATGGCGAAGAAGTCGGTGCTGATTGTGGACGACTACCTGGATGTAAAAACACTCGACTTGCTGCGGTGCGTGGCGAAGGATGTTTCGGTCCAGATTTTCAGCGAGCAGCACGGACGCGCCCGCCTGACCGAGAGCATGCTGGCGGACTTCAGGGCCGCACGCCCGGATGTTGAACTTGGCGATGTTCGTGCCACGGGGAACGTATTTCACGACAGGTACATCTATCTGGATTTCGGGACCGACACCGAGAAACTTTTCCACTGCGGGGCATCCTCCAAAGATGCCGGCAACAAGATCACGACCATCATGCAACTGGAAGATATCGTTGTGTATCGCGCACTGTTCGAGAGGCTACTGCGAGAGGGGGAATAAGGGCGCGCATCCATACACCCTCAAGGGGGCATTTTCGAATTACGTTTACGCATCCGGTTGTTGGCCGTCGTGCGCTTTCCATGCGCATTCCGTCACCTGCATATCCGTAAATCGAGCCGTGAAGCTGGAATTTTCCGGGCTGCATGCATATATGCCAAACCGAATTTTTCCGGCTCCTTCGAGCATGTGGCAAATCCGCATTTGAGAAAACTGCACCCCGTCTCGAGAACATTCTATGCAGTAGTCATCTTCGCGCCTACTGAGCCTATACCACATGGATTTTACATCTGCAGGAATCGCGGTCGTCGCCCAGTCTGAATACCCGCGGTTTGTCACGACAGAACCCAGGTGCTGAAATTTTTCATTCTCATATTCGACCGACGCCTTGAGCCAATTTTCCGAATCCAGATACAGCGCCACCCCGCACTGGTCGAAGCGATGACGACTTTCGGAAAAATCGGTTTTGGCGACAAAGGAAAAGAACTTTTCTTCTGTTTCCATCTGCAGAACCGGAGCGTTATCGTTTCTGAAATGATAGTAGGTCCTTTGCCAAAGGTCCGTATGCGGGGCGGTCACAATTTCGACGCATTCCTGATTGATGCTGTAGTTCCGGGGTTCCCTGACCCATTTCATTTTAGAAATATCAAACATTTCTGTGGCCTTTGAATTGACGCGCTTTGTTGCTATAATCTATAAAAACAGCTAGAGATTGCCAAGTCATCTCGCTCAGCGCCAAGACATTCTATATTTATCAAAAAATGGATCCCCTCCCTGACGGTCGAGGATGACTACAAACAAACCTGCAACGAGTTTATTATGGAAGAGACTTTCAAGACCAGAGGCGTTTGCGCGACGACGATCCAGTTCACGCGCGACGGAGATAAAATCAGGAACATCCGCTTTACGGGCGGATGCAACGGCAACCTGAAGGCGATAGCAAAGCTCTGCGAAGGCATGAGCGCCGAAGATATCGCGGCAAAGCTCATGGGCAACACCTGTGGCGGGAAGCCCACATCGTGCGCCGACCAGCTCGCCCGCGCCGTGCTCGGGAAAGAAGCGTAATATCTTAATTATACGGGCAGTCCGTTTACTTTATTTGACAACAATCTGTCTTGTTTCGGCAAAACCCTGGCCATAAATTCTAAGGAGGAGTGTTCCGCGCGGCAGGTGGCCGAGGTTGATTGTAGTCGAAGCGCCTACATCGAGGGTTTCGAGCAGGTGGCCCATCATGTCGAATATCTGCAACTTCGCACTGGGCACACGTGCAAGAGTGACGCTCAATTCGTTGTTCACGAAACTTACATTGAAGACGTTTTGCACAACAGAAATTGCGGTCGTGTGTTCGCTTGAAGAACTTTCGGCAGCTTCACTACTACTAGACTCCGCGGCGCTGCTGCTTGATGCTACAGAAGACGAACTTGGGGAAACTTCGCTGCTGCTAGAGACAGAGCTAGAAGAATAGTCGGGATTTGCCGAAATGTTGACGGAGGCTTTAGCTTCGGCGTTATTGTCGTTGCCTTGTGCGGTTACGGTTATGGTCAGCACATGGTCACCAACATCTTGAGGAACGGTTCCCGTGATAATGACGAGATCCTTTTCTTTATCCTGATTGACTTCGAAGCCTTCGAGAATCCCATCAACGGTCGCGTTCTGCATGTGGGCATACCTGAACACGATCGGTTTAATCGCGTTGCCTGCAACGACATCTTGCGTTTCGTTTTCGATAGCGACTAATGTCGTTGTGAACTTTTTGTGTTTGACAGAAATTGTGCCGTTAAAGACGATGGAATCTTTTTCCGTAATGTAGGCTGCTAGTCTATAATTAAAATCGCCATCGGGATGGTCCTGGCCCGTGGCACCCGAAATTGTAATTATAGCAGATTCGTCGTCTATTTTTGCCGAAATTCCCTCAGGCACGCCAGAAAGATTTGCTTTAAGCAATTCTGTATAACCGAACACAATGGGTTCAATCTCATCGCTTGCGGTAACTGTTTGGTCAAGGCTTCCGCTGACATGCTCCACTTGTTCATTTAACGAGGTGACGTTTATACCGGTTGTGATTTGCAGGTATTCATGGGCATAATTCCCAGCTGCGGTAAATGACATTTCGTATTCGTGCCCGGGGGTGTTAGCCGGAATGCGACCGGATATGGTGCACTCGGCTTTACTGCTTGGCAGTGTGCCGCAATCCAGTTTCAGTCCCAGCGTCTTGACCGTTGTATTTACCGGGTAATTGATATAAAAATCATAAACTCGATTGAGTTCCGTAATTTCGTAAACGACAGGTTCGATGAAGTCTCCCGCTTTTACTGTTTGCACCGACTTTCCGCTGATGAGCCTATGGCTTATGTGAGTATTGAATTGGGCTATGGCGGTTTGCGTCATAGCCAATAGGGCAATTATGGAAACAATAATCTTATACATAATCAGGCTTACTTCTCCCCTTTTTGCACACAATATAGTTATTTTGCACGGAACAGAAGCGAATTACCCGACCAAATAATACCCACCGTTCTTCCGGGCTCCCCTAAATTTAATCTTACCCGATTCGGTCAAAGCTTGTAAATGGCGCTGCGTTGTTCGCAGGGACAGGTTGAGCATCGAGGCCAGTGCAGGCGTGTTAATCCCTGGGTTCGCGCGGATTTCGGATAGGATTCGTTCGGAGAGGTTTTCACCTGTTTCGCGGTGGCGTACGGCACCTTTTTTCGGTTTCAGATTATTCCGCAGCAGTCGCAACAGGTCCGTCTGCGTCGCAACTACGCAATCGGCGATAAAGCCCACAAAAACCTTGTCATCGATGTGCGCCGCCTCCAGGGCCGACACGTATTCCATGCGCCTAATGGCAGGAATCAGCGCAATGGTGTACTCGCCGCGAAGCAGCGCAAGGTTCATCAGCAATCGCGCCACGCGTCCGTTACCATCGACAAAGGGATGAATGAACACGAATTTTTTGTGAACTTGCGCGGCGAACTCCACGGGATTCATCCTGGATTCGTTCTTGTTGAACCACGCGACGAACTTCTTCATCTCGGCTCGAATTTTCAAGTGCGGCGTAACGGGGTAACGGCTCCCGCTAATTACGACGGGCACCTTGCGATAAATACCGGCCTTGTCCGCATCTATCTGCTGGTAAAACAGCCGATGCAGCATCAGTATGTCCGATTCTTCGAGAGTCTTGTTTTTTGCGAGTTTATGAATATGATCGTACGCCTTGGCATGCCCAACGGCTTCGTACACGTCTCGCAGAGGTTTCCCGTTGATAGTGAGCCCATCCTCGATGACGACCTTGGTCTCGGTTTCGGTGAGGCTGTTGCCTTCGAGGGCGTTACTCGTGTAAGTGAGTCCCACGCGGTAGAATTCCCGCAGAGACTTGAGCGTATCCTTGGGAATCGGGCGGAACGACAGAAGTTCCTTATTGTTATCGGCAGCAATTTTCAAATACGGTGAAATCATCGAAAAACCTCGATTTATACACCTAATATATAATTTTATACCGCCATAATCAACAGTTTAAACCGCCATACAGCAATTTATACCGCCATTTTTAGCAGAATTTGCAGATTTACACCGCCAAAATGAATTTTTAGAGACTCTTCCATTTCTTGAATACGACGATTTCGGCGTCAGCTCCGTTCTTGCCGTATTCGCTCACGAGAATGTAGCGTTCGTCGCAAGCGATTCCGAAGCAGCGGCCTTCGGCGTTTTGCTTTTCGACCTGGTTGCCCCAGTAGCTTGCGTTATCGTCCAATAGCTTGACGCTGTTGCCGTTGATTTTGTATTCCTGGTTGATGAACGAGCCCTGCAGAACAAAGAGGTTGTCGATTTTCGGCATGTCCTTGATACCGAGAGCATTGACTTCTTCAATGAACTTCTGCTTCATGGGCGAGGTGGCGTGCGGAAGTTGATCTGCCGGGAGGCGCCAGCGCTTGAGTGTCGGGAAGTACTTGCGCAGTTCTACCTTGTACTCTTCGCGGGTCAGGCTCTTGCCTGTATTCTTGTTGAATTCATCGACGAACTGCGAGCAGAATTCAACCATCTGTTCCATGTTGAAGTCGCCGGTGAATGCGCCGTCCTTGTAGCAGTAGATGCAGTATTCTTCGTTCTTGCTGCCGTCGGCGTTGGTGCCGAGGATTTCTGGCGTTAGCGGCATTCCGCAGCTTTGACAAAATTTCATTTCCATAAGTTCTCCTTTATTCGCTTACTTGCACAAATGTATACTATTTGAGAGAATTTGTCAAGCTAAATCGTATTTTTTTTTCAAAACTGCGGCGTCATTGCGTTCCAACTGCTTTCTGGCTGCGGTTTCGGTGGCGGGCTCTGTCATACAAGACCATCTGATTGCAAATACGCAGTGATAATCAGAATCCGAGAAATAATCCCGGCACCAAAACTTATATTTTTGGTGTTTATGAAAAATCACTACAGCGCATCCATTTTTGTCATTCTATCACTCGTAGCGTTGTCATGCGCTTTTCTGAGTAGTTGCTCAACGCCCACCATTTCAAGCGAGGAAACAGAAGATTTACCGGGAAATTCGTGGTCCCCAGCAAAGAATGAAGAGAAAATATCAAACAGCCCCCTTATTACGAAAGACATTTTACGCTATTACGTATTCGACACTCTCCATTCCGTTTTGTATTACCATTTCAACGGCATGTGCTATATCGAAAAAGGAAAATTGAAATGGGACCCCCAGATGGACCATTACACGGAATATTACAGTTATCGACTTTCGGGGGACACGCTGTTCTTTTTCAATCCATCCGAAATCGTGAAGACCTACTTGCGACAAACTAACGACGGAAGCAAATTCGGCGGCAGATGGATTTTGCTGGAAGACGAAAGTGAAATTTTCACCCCGGAGTATCTTAACATCTCGGGTCTCTCGGCGGTATGGGAGTATTCCATCAAGGAAAATGCTCCAGTCACGAGCACCGACGCATTAACTTTGATGATGCAGGATATCGCCGCAGAACAAGATGGAACTAGACACCCCCATCAAGGAGGAGACACCTGGGCCCCCGATTGGAACCTGATGTTTGGCAAATTTCACGAAAACCATTTGACCGATGATGAACTGTATGAATTCTGCGATCCCTGCGAAGATATTGTGCGGACCAACAATTCCATCAGTTTTACGAGAAAAGGGAAATCTTTTGAAATCTCCCTAATCAATCCCGTACACAATGAGAAAAAAATGAGCTATCCCTTTAAGGTTACTGCAGACGGCAAGTCTTGTACATTCCTCGCCGAACTGTTTGACGCTACGGAAGATGAATGCCTGTCCGAACAGAACCTGCCTGACGAACCCATTGAAGGGCATACCTACACGGCCCTCGGGAAAATCAACTATGATGATTTTTCAAAATGCTTTAAAGGCTTGTTTAACTGAAATATTTTTTTACAGCGCCTTCACAAGCGGTTCTAGGGTGTCGAGATTCACGACCTTCGAATACAAAAGCTTCATCATGATTCGGTGTTTCAGGCCGAGCTTGGTGTAGTCGATAAGCACCGCGGAGATGAAAGATTTTACTTTCATCGTAATGCGATGCGGGAACCTGCTTTTTGAGGCTTTATCACACCACGTCATATCCCGCATCAGACAAGACTTTCAGCGCTTTCTCGAAATTTTCGGCTTTCACAAGGATATAATCCGTATTGAAAGTGGATATCGCAAAAATTCCAACGCCATTTTCTGCAAGAATAGCCGAGAGTTTCGAAAGGATACCTATAAGAGAAAAATCAAGTACACCCTGAATACGGAATCCTCGCCATCCATCATCTCGTTCAATAGTATTTTGGGGTACATCATCTGTTTTGCATACGAGGGATATTTCTTCGTCGGTCTTGCCAATGAAATAAAAATCCTTACCCGTATCGACATCACTAACGTCCGCTACTTTACAGACAGTTAGTTTGTGATCCAATTTCTTTAGTTTCATAAAGTAAGACACAAGCCCGAACTTGATAAGGCCACCTTATTTCAAGAACAGCGAGAGCTTGCTAAAGTCAAGAATCGTGATGAACACGAAGAAGCTGATGAAGAACGCGGCAGCCACATTCTGAATGACCGTCTGCGTCTTGGTGGAAAGCGGCTTGCCGCGCAGTTTTTCGATACCGAGGAACATGAGGAGGCCGCCGTCGGTAATCGCGAGCGGAAGCAGGTTCATTACACCCAGGTTTATGCTAATAAGAGCGAGCAACATCAAAAAGTCCTGGAAGCCGCTCATCCACACGTTACCCATGACGGCCACGATGGAAACCGGACCGGAGAAGGCATCGACCTTGACATGGCCTTGGAACATGCGCTTGAAATAGCGGAAGATGCTCGTGGTCATTTTCCAGCTGGTGGCGCAAGTTTTCGTGAAGGCTTCGACAGGGCCGCGGCGCACAATCTTCGTTTCGCGGAAGAGCACATAGCCCATCTGGATGCCGACCATGTAGCGCTTGTAATCTTCGTTGTAAACCGGCGTGAGCGAATTGGTAAGCGTATCGCCGTTGCGAATAACGGTGATGTTCACGGGTTCGCCCTTGCTGCCGTCGATAATGCGCACCACTTCTTCGTAGCGGGAAATATGTTCGCCGTTAATTTCAAAGATGGTATCGCCCACGGCAAGGCCCGCCTTTTCGGCTGCAGAGCCCGCTACAGGAGGCAAGCGTACAATCACGCGGTTGCGCGGGTAAATGCCAATGTCGCCAATTCCCATCGCAATTTCGGAGCTAGTAGAATCTTGCGCGGGAATCACGAGTTCTTCGGGGACAACCGTAATCGTTAGCGGTTCGCCACCACGGTGCACAGTAAGCGGAACGCTCGCCCCAAGGCTTACGCCAATCTGCTCGCGGAAATCGTCCCAGCCCTGAGTAGGCTTGCCATTGATTTCGGTAATGGTATCACCGGGTTCAATACCTGCGGCAAGCGCCGGAGAATCCTTCGCCACAAAACCAACAATCAAGTCGTTTGTCGCCGGTTCTTCGACACCGACCATGTAAAGAACCATCAACAAGATAAAGGCAAATACAATGTTGATGAATGGGCCCGCAAATGCAATCGACGCACGAGCGCCAACCGATTTCGCCACAAAATCACGTTCGTCCGGGACCTGGCCTTCTTTGAGCGTGTCCGGATTTTCGCCCGCCATGGCCACGTAACCGCCAAAGGGAATTGCCGAAATGCAGTATTCCGTTTCGCCGTGACGGTAACGAATCAATTTTTTGCCGAAACCGACGCTGAACGTATTGACCTTGACATTATTCCACTTGGCCACCAAGAAGTGGCCGAGTTCGTGAATGGTCACCAAGAAGCTCAAGCCCAACAGGCCGAGCACAAACATCAAGACATTACTGAATATTGATTCCATCGCAAGCCAATATAGAAAAATGCCGCCACCAACTTTCGCTAGTGCGGCATTTAGGAGTACGAGTGTTGTAAAATCGCCGATTAACGGATGCTGTTGCCGAGAAGATCAAAGCACTTGCCGTTCTTTTCGACATAGAGCTTATGACCATTTTGGCGAAGGCGCGGAGCAGCCTTGTTTTGCATGCCGGCGGGCAAAGTTTCGTGAATAGCCGTAGTCATGGAGCTGCTCGAAACCCACGGATTCCATTGCGACGAACTCGAAGCGAGCGATTCCGAAGAGCTGGATGCCGGAGCGACAGATGAGCTTGAAGCCACCTGAGAACTAGACGAAACTGCCGAGGAGCTCGATGAAGATACAGTAGACTTTCTTGCAACACCATTGGCGGCAAACGAGGGTGCATAACCGGCGTTCAGAGCTTCAAGAGCGCCAGCAAGGTAAGCAAGAGGTGCATTCCAGTTGATAGCGACTTCGTTCGTTGCGTAGCTGCAACGTTGGTCGGTATAAGCGGTCGCCGCATTGCCAGTTCTGTAATCGGCACACTTCCATTCGGCAGCAGAGCCAACGTCTTCGCCACCGGGCTGCGGGCCACCCACAAGCATACCCGGAATCGGATCTTCTACGTTGTCCGAAGTACTCGGGCGGTGGTGCGGCATCTTGGGAGACTTCGTGCCGTAACCTGTAACAAATGACATGTCAAGCGGATTCTTGCCGAGCAAGTAATCAAGCACCTTGAGCGCTGCGGTGTAATACTTTTCGTCGCCGGTGAGGTAATAGGCATGCAAAAGCCATACGCCCTGATTGGAGGCCACGGCGTTGGAGCCCCACACAAAGTCATCTTTCGCCATCACCACGCCAAAGCCCGACTTGGTACGGTTCACGAAACCATCTGCAGTGCCCAAGATTTTCTGTTTGGCTTCGTTTGCATCGCCAAACACAGATGCATGCGTCGCCTTGCCATAAGTGGCAACGCCCGAAAGATCGCCCCAGTACGACACATATTCCGAAGAGCCATTCTGCTTGTAAGAATTATCGCCCGTGGTAATGGCAAGTTCCGTGCCGGCAAAAAGTTTTTCGTCTGCCGCGTTGTTGCCTTCGTACGCACCCGTCGCCACATCGGAGGGGTTTGCGGTAAAGTGGTAGCTCATATTCGAAGAGCCCCAGCTATAAGCCTTCTTGGCTGCATCAAGGCACTTGGCGGCGTAATTGGAATCAAACGGCTTGTACACGCGCGCAGCAACCGCCATCACACCGGCAAAGTCAAGTGCGGCTTCGGCACTCTTACCGATAACATAAAGTTTTGCATTGTCTTGCGCAGGCATCACATCGCCCGGGAAAGCAAGAGAGGTTAGCTTGTGATAAACGCTACCATCATTGGCCTGCATGGTAAGCATCCAGTCCAAATTGTACTTGATTTCGGCGAGCAAATCCGGCAAAGTTCCATCGGCAGGAATATTCCACTTGGCCGTCTTGAAAAATTCCGGGAAGTGTTCGTAAAGCGAAAGGAGCGTGTAGGTGGTAATGCCCGAATTCACGATATAGCGTCCGTAGTCGCCGGCATCGTACCAGCCCTTGCTCGAATTGATAGTGCCCGAAGCGCCCGTAGAATTATGAAGTTCGACAGTCGCATTCGTATGGCCTGCAGCACGAGCCCACTTGCCCGCGTATGCACTTTCGAGAGCCATAGAGGCGCGCTGGTAATAGAACCACTTGATAGCAGCCTTGTAAACGTCGGCAAAGGTATTGTTCTTGACCACCAGATCTTGGCGAAGTGTCTGGCCGCCCACCTTAATGCTGTACTTGCCCTCGGCGGTCAATTTTGAAATATCGACCAGCTGTACATTCTGGCCGCTTGCATCCCAGAACGAGGCGGCGCCAGGCGTTACCGTAAGCACAGTCTTGCCAGAGGCATCCTGGATTTCAACATTGCCAGAGGCTCCGACAAGCGAAAATTCCTTGGGATCGGAAGGGCGGAAACCCACTTGGTTAATGTAAGCGTTAGCGGCAAAGGCCGAAGACGCCAAAACAGACGCAGAAACTGCGACTAAAGCAAAAAATTTGTATTCCACGACATCCCTCTCTTTCGAGAAAACGCGTCACCAACGCGCGTGCAAGAGTAATATAAAGAAAAAAGCCTGCAAACGGTCCTACAAAAGCGCGTTTACAGGCAACAATGTATCAATTGTATCGGGCAATATTCCTAACCCGAGGATTCAATTATCTCAACCGGCGGAGGCCGCGGGGCATCGGCACCTCTTCACCATCTTCGCCGAGCAGGTAGATGTTGTCGAGGCTAATGTAGCCCGTGCCGCTATGGCGAGCGCGCCAAGAGAAGTTCTTGATTTGCTTCGGGTCGAGTTGCGGAATAGTCTTGCCCCAGCCTTCCTGTTTCATATTTTCCCAGATGAGCGTGTCACGCATCCAGGAGCCGCGAGTGTTCTTGAGGCGGATCATGAATTCATCGTAATCCTTGACCTGTTCGCTTGCGATTTGCACTTCGAAATAGCCATCGGGATTGCTATGGTTCGTGGCGTAGTCGAACACGATACCCACGGAATTGTGAACTTCTTCGGGAATCACGTAGTAGGCGCCCGCAAAGTTCGGCCAGCCCTGCGTAGGTGGCTGCTCGATCATAAAGTCGTGGCGGATAAAGCCACCGTGCGGAGGCGCTCCGTTAAAGACCTTTGCACCGATAGTCGTTGCGTTGTCGCCGTTAGCGACCGGGAACCAGTCGACTGCATCGAGGCCGTTATCAAAGTTCTGCATCACGTGCGTGGTACGGTAAGCGCCGCGAACGCGGAACGGAATCCTGAGCACCGAGACCTTGCCGCCCAAGCCCTGAACCGTCACCTGGATTTCGCGAGCAGAAGGATACACATCTTCGGGAATCGGGATTTGCACATGGAAACTTTCGATAGAAGCGTTCCACTTGCCGTCATCGGGAACGGCGTTCTGCAAGACCATACCGCGCTTGCCCCAATTGCCAACCGTCACGGCGCCGTTTGTAAGCTGACCATTTTCCTGAATTGCCGTCACGAACAAGTCGATCGTATCGCCTGCCATCAGGACCTTTTTTTCGAGAGAGGCTGCCAAGAACTTCGGCTTCGCGGCCTGCGCCTTGGTCGCTTCGCTCAAGCCCACCACCTTCGGATTGACTTGCACGACGGCAAGTCCAAACGGCGGCACCGTAATGTCCTTGCTCTTGCTCGGGTTAATGCGGCGGCCGCTCGGGCCCATTTTCGGGTACGGATACGCCTTCTGCGTAGTGCCCACCCACTTGAACTGATCTTCGCCAAAGATTTCGACCTGTGTACGCACCAGGTCGCCCTTGCCGACTTCTTTAGAATTGCCCTTGACGCTTGCGCGGTCAATCTGCACCACCTGCGGGGCATCACTCAAGTTCACGATCATCACACGGGCTGAATCACCTTTGCCGATTGCGTAGGCTTCAATATCGGGGCTCGTCGATTCTACAGGCAACACCGCATAACCGTTTTCAAGGAAATCCATGTAGGTCATGTAAATGCCGTAGTATTCCGCCGTCGGCTCCAGAGACTTCCAATAATTCCAGGAGCCTTCCTTGGCGAGGGCCGTCATGCTAATGGTTCCCCAAGTGTCATCGGGGCCTTTGAACAAATTACCGAAGGCATCCCACGGAAGCACCTGCAAGCGATTTCCAAAACGCATGGCATGCTGAGCAAAGATGCTTGCCACGGCAGCGGCCTGCGGATAATCCATCAGCAGGCTAAAGCCCTGCACGCAGGTACTGAATTCCGAGAGGAATACGCCGCGTTCACCTTCGAGATGGCGTTTCATCCACACATTGAGCGTATCCATATTCGGGCCCACATCGAGCATGGCCTTGAGCATATCGGCAGGCTTCGGTTCGTTGGGCGTCCAGTACGGGTAATTGTGCAAGTCCACCACGTCGAGGTAACGCTTGCCGTCTTTCTTTTCGGCCTCGCCCACAATGCGCAAGAATTCTTCCATCCAGTACTTGCCATCGAGCAAGCCGGCGCCCTTCTGCAGCATTTTATGCGTGCTGAACAGCGGGCCATGCAGAACGATTGTCGAATCAACAGCCTTCATGGCGCGGGCGTATTCCAGGAATCGTGCGGCGTAATGCCTTGCCGAAATCGGGCCGGATTCTTCCCATTCGCCGTCGAGTTCGTTGCCGATTTGCCACTGCTTAATGTTGTAGCCTTTTACTTTATTTGCATAACGCACCCAGGCGGCAGCTTCTTTCGAAGTTCCGGTTCCCGCATTCACGCAGATAACGGCTTTTGCGTTCGGAAGCGTCTGGATGTACTTCATGAATTCTTCAAAATCCCACTTGATGTCGGTCCAATCGGTGCGGGCCTTGTCGCCATTGCGGGTAGACATCGCGTAGAACTTGTAGTTGTTACCGCCGAGCAAGTCGGTTTCGCCGCTATAAAGTTTCATCTCGCGAATCTGCACACCCTTGCTAGGCAAATCAGCAGTCTTGAAGCGAATGGCCACATAGCGGCTGCGGAATTTAGACTTGTACTTGGTGGTCGCGCCATTCACCTTGACCACTTTTTCAAGTTTCAGTTTGTTTTCGAGCGCCTGGTGCACACCCGGATATTCGGCGTAATCTTCGGTCCAGTAGGCGATTTCAAAAGCCTTCGGGCGAAGCGTTCCCCAATCGATTTCCAACGAATCAACATCGACCTTTTCCGGAAATTCCACCACGACCCAAGGCGGGTCCACCGGGTCCAGGATTTCGCCCCACCACATGGTTTCCATATTGCCGTCGGCCAGGTGACTGCGACGCACAAAGCCGTAGTTGTCCTTGGTGGTGCCGCGGTAAATCGTTTCGCCCAAGAAACCGCGCGCCCACTTGGTTTCGTCGGCGGTCCAGAGGCCAGTGCTATCGTAGCTACCGATACCATTCCAGTGGTAATCATTGGAAAGGCTGCCATTCGGGAAACGGAACAGCGTGTAACCGCCATCGACCAAAGCAGAAGTCATGTCGTAATAACGGCTCGGCGGATTCCAAATCGCCAAGTCCGCAGACATCATGTTTTCTTTATTGATAACGACACCCGGATGCAAGTCATCGACCTTGATGACATTCTGGGCGGCAAACGCGGAAGCACAAAGCGAAAGCCCCGCTGCGGCAGCAAATACAAAATGATTTTTCATAAAAACCTCAAAACAAATATAGTAGGAAGTTAGAAGTAGGAAGTAGGAAGTAGGAAGAAAAAGGAAATGCCCCTGAACAAGTCAGGGGCAAACCATTCAAATTCGGCGCGGTATCTGTCTACTGCCTACCGTCTACTGTCTACTTAACCTGATGACCCTTCAGGTTGAAGCGCTTGCCGTTCTTTTCGACATAGAGCTTCTGGTCAACAAAGCGGAGCTGCGGGCCCTGCTTGGCGTAAGCCCTGCGAGCGACCTTGGGCTTGATTGCATCGGTACCGCGGGCAACACCTTCGGCAGCAAAGCTAGGAGCATAACCGTGGTTGATTGCTTCGATAGCGCCAGCGAGGTATGCAAACGGGGCATTCCAGTTGATAGCCACTTCGTTCGAAGCGTAGCTGCAGTTGTTGTCGACATAAGAGGTTGCCGGGAATCCGGTTCTATAGTCCTTGCATTCCCAAGATTCGGAACCGATGTCTTCGCCACCGGGCTGCGGGCCACCCACAATCATTCCCGGAATCGGAGCGGTCACCTTGTCAGAGGTACTCGGACGATGGTGCGGCTTCTTGGCGGACTTTGTACCAAAACCAGTCAAGAAAGACATGTCGAGCGGATTCTTACCGAGCAGGTAATCCAGCACCTTGACTGCAGCCTGGTAGTACTTGACTTCGCCAGTCAGGTAGTAGGCGTGCAACAGCCATACGCCCTGGTTGCCAGCAACAGCGTTAGAGCCCCACACAAAGTCGTTCTTAGCCATCACGACACCGAAGCCCTTAGTGCTACGATTTGCAAAGTCATCGGCTGTCTTGAGCAAGCTATCCTTTGCAGCCTGAGCTTCGGCACCGAATTCGGTAGCGTGTGTAGCCTGGCCATAAGTTGCAAGGCCTCCGACATCAGCCCAGCTAGGAACGTTTGCGGAAGCCTTGCTCGGCTTGTAAGTTGCATCGCCGGTAGACACGAAGAGTTCCGTGCCGGCAAACATCTTTTCGTCTTCGAGCCAGTTGTCGCCATATTCACCCGTAGCCACATCGGACGGGTTCTTGAAGGCCTTGTTGGAATTCTGCGCACCCCAGGCATAAGCCTTCTTGGCAGCGTCGAGGCACTTACTAGCATAAGTTGCATCGAACGGCTTGTACACACGGGCGGCTACAGCCATCACTGCGGCAAAGTCAAATGTGGCAGCAGTACCCTTGCCGATTACGTAAATCGGATCGATATCGTCTGCCGGCATCACGTCGCCCGGGAATCCGAGAGAAGTCAGCTTGTGGTAAACGCCACCATCGGAGGCCTGCATGGTAAGCATCCAGTCCAAGTTGTACTTGATTTCGGCGAGCAAGTCCGGAAGAGTTCCATCGGCCGGGATGTTCCACTTGAGCGTCTTGAAATAGTCCGGGAAGTGTTCAAACAACGAAAGAAGCGTGTAAGTGGTAATGCCCGAGTTCACAATGTAGCGACCGTAGTCACCGGCATCGTACCAGCCCTTGGTCGAGTTGATAGAACCGGATTCACCGGTAGAGCTATGGAGCTGCACGCTTGCATTGGTATGACCGGCGGCACGCTTCCACTGACCGGCGTAAGATTCTTCCAAAGCCATGGAGGCACGCTGGTAGTAATACCACTTCAAAGATGCCTTGGTGACGTCTTCATAAGTGTTGGCCGCAATCTTGAGGTCCTTGCGAAGTTCCTGACCACCCACCTTAATGGAATAGGTGCCCGGAGTGTTCAAGTCCGAGATATCGACCAACTGCACGTTCTGACCGCTAGGTTCCCAATTCGAAGCCGCAGACGGAGTCACCTTCAAAACGGTCGCACCACTTGCGTCCACAATTTCAACATCGCCGTTACCGTCAGCCAGGGTAAATTCCTTGGCATCACCTACGCGGTAACCAATCTGGTTAATGTACGCTGTGGCAGCAAAAGCCGCCGACGTAAGAGAAAGTACGACAGCGGCATACTGTTTCAAGCCAAATTTCAACATCTCGGACTCCTTAATGAATTATGTAGCTACAAATATACCCCAAAAAAGGCGTAAGAGAGTTCTCTTACGCCAGAAATTGGACACAAGTGTACCCATTGTGTTATTTTTTCGCAAATTTCAAGCTTTTTTGTATTCCAGACGGGAATGAAACAACAATGGCATACGTCCCGGAAGGCAGCCAGGACAGGTCCAAAGCCCCGCGAAAATCGCCCCGCCAGGTTACAGAACCGTTCATGGAGACAATGGCGCAACGGTATTCGCCCCCATTCCCGAAGGCCACCAGCTTGTTACCGACCAAGCCGACATGAGCCAGCTGTTTCCAGTTCGAAGGCAAGCGAGTCTGCATCGAATCGTTATCCAAAGTATCGGTAACCGAGGTATCCGCTACGGAGGTATCAACCTTCGCCGTATCCAAAGGTTCGACAATCTGCGATTTTGCTTCGCGAGCCGTATTGAAGAAACTGATCATTTTGTTCAAGTTTTCGTCGACATACATTTCGTTGCCGCCATGGGTTCCTCCCGACACCGAAACAAGTTCCGTCACGACATTATGCTTTTTCAGAGAATCATAAAGTTCCTGGCTTTGTTCCTTGTTTACAATTTGGTCCGATGTTCCATGGAACAAGATAATAGGCGGGTCGTCTTCGCTGGCATAGTACGGCGAACTGGCTACCATCCACTTATCCTTGTTGCCTTCGCGCTCGGCTCCGATAAAAGCACCTTCGTAAGTTCCGCTGCCCATGAAGTTATTGATAGGATTCATGGTGTAAATATCGGTCGGGGGCGACCAAAGCGACGCCGCATCGATACAGCTACTGAACTTGGTGAACTCCCCCAGGGAGCCCACCAAGTCCACCGTTACGGAACCGGACTTGCCTTCTTTCAAGCCACAGGTTGTAGCGACCAAACTGGAGAGATGTCCGCCCGACGAAAATCCGGACATAGCGATAAACGATGTATCGATTTTGTATTTCGCTGCATTACCACGAATAAAGCGCACTACGGCCTTAAGATCATGCAACTGCGCCGGGTAAATGGCATCGCTTGCAGAACGGTGGTTCGGAGTCACAAGCGCGTATCCGGCCTTCACGAGCGCCGACCCAATCGTATTCAGGTCAGCGGAGCCCTTCATATTATTCATGCTCCAGGCGCTACCGTAAGTGTGAATCACTACCGGATAAGCATCTTTTGTTTCTTTGGGCAGGTAGATATCCAATGTATGGAATGTCTCCCTATCGCCCGCGTAATTCAAGTCGGCGAATTTTTCGGAATACTCCATTTTGCCTTGGCCTTGTTGACCGCCAAAACCTTGCGCAAACGCAGAAACCGCTACCGCGAGGCAGGTCGCCACCACAATCTTATTCATACTCAATCCTTTTCCAAACAGGCAAAATGCCCATAAAGTAATATAAATCAAAAAAGTCGCCCCATTCCGGAGCGACTCAAAATTCTGTTGTACAAGATTACAACTTACTTAATCAGGTCAAGTGTCAGGCGACGGGCTTCGGCGTCGGCTTCGAGCACCTGGTCGAGCGTCAGGTGACCCGTCACGTTCGGGGCACCGGCCATAATGGTTTCCACATGGCGCGGGATATCCGTAAACTTGAGGTTCCCTTTGAGGAAGGTGTCAACGAGAACTTCGTTTGCAGCATTCATCATGGCAGGCACGATACCGTCGCGGCGGCCCGCTTCAAAAGCCAAGGCAAGGCAGCGGAACTTGTTGAAGTCCGGTTCAAAGAAGGTCAGCTTCGCAAGCGTCGGCAGATCAATGCGCTTGGTATCGAGCGGCAGACGGTCGGGCCACGTGAGCGCCACCTGAATCGGAATGCGCATGTCGGGAGCACCGAGCTGGGCCATCAGCGAACCGTCGCGGAACTGCACCAGCGAATGCACCATGGACTGCGGGTGAACCACCACCTTGATCTGGTCGTATGGAATGTGGAAGAGAAAGTGAGCTTCCAAAACTTCGAGACCCTTGTTCATCATGGAAGCAGAGTCGATGGTAATCTTCTTGCCCATGCTCCACACCGGGTGATTCAAGGCATCGGCCACGGTGATGTTTTCAAACTTTTCAACGGGCCATTCGCGGAACGGGCCACCGGATGCCGTAATTTCGAGGAATTCCACTTCGTGTTCGCGCTTGCCGCCTTCGAGGCACTGAAAGATTGCGCTGTGTTCGGAATCGATCGGCGTGATGAAGGACTTCGGATTTTCGGCAAGCTTGTCCCAAATGACGGGGCCTGCCATGACCATTGTTTCTTTGTTTGCAAGAGCCACATGCTTGCCGTGTTCAATAGCAGTAATCGTCGGGAGGCAACCTACGGCACCCATCAACGAGTTAATGATGATATCGGCCTTCGGGTCAGCGGCGAGTTCGCACAGGCCTTCCATACCGGCGAGCACCTTCATACCGATTTCTTTTTCAAGTTCCTTCGCAGCATTCGGATCGAACATGCACACGCGTTCGACCTTGTACTTGCGCACGATTTCGGCAACTTTGGCCACACTGCTGTTGGCCGCAACAGCGTAAAGATTGAAGATATCGGAATGCTGGTGGATGACATCGACGCTAGAAGTACCGATAGAACCGGTCGCACCGAGAAGAACTACGTTTTTCATTTTGAAGCCTCTTTTTTATACAGCTAAAAAGATAAAAAATATCTATAATTTAAACATGCTCGCAAACGAAGTTAACGCCCTGATTAAAAAGCTCTCCCCGTTCATGGAAGAGGATTCGGAAATTTTCCGCGAGCTCATGACGTTTTTCGGGCAAGGTTCCAAGATTGACGTTCACCACGGCGACCTCTCTAAATTCCTGGGTCACAAGCGCCTTTACCGCGTGATCCGTCTGAAAGGCGAAAGCTACAAGGACTGCGTTTACCAGCTGGTGGACAACTATCCAGAATCGATGGAAGCGCTCGGAATGCTGCGCTATTACAAGGCACCCACAGGTCCCGTGCGCTGGGAAGAGGTAGAAGCCGCCGAAATTGCCATTGGCAAGGAACTCACGATGGCCACCTACGGTTGGATGCCGGATGCATGGACTTTGTTCGAAAAGGAGCCGCAGGGTGATGAAGGCGGCGAGCACACTAACGCGGGCGAGCACGAACTCGTCGCGATTCTTGCGTTTGATTTAGGGGAATAATCGCGACTTATAAAAGGAGATGACTCCCCGTTGCCGAGGATCATATCCTCTGTGTGGCTCGGCACTTTAGTGCCGCAACCAATTTATTATGACAACACAGCCACCGATGTAACTTGGCTTCATAATACTCCGAACTTTGTTCGGTTAGTATTATGCCAAGGTACTCTAAGCAGCAAAGCTGCAAGTGGCTATTGAGGTCAAGCCCGGCATGACAAAGAAAGAACACTCGACTTATTGTTTCAGGAATTCGAACAGCGTAATTCCCGGAAGCTTGCCCTTGCGGCTCGCCAGGTAGTCTTTCAGCGAAAGTTCAACCACGTGCTTTTTCCACGCAGCATGGCGCAGCTTCGGAAGTTCACCGTTGCGGAAAATCACGAAGCCCGTATGCGTCGCATCCAAGTCATTTGCACTTGCGACAAAGGCAACCCCCGTCACCATCAGAGGGCCGGCATAAGGTTTTGAAGCCATTTCTACCGCACGATTGTAAGGCAAGTAGCGCAAGTCCATCGGAGCATCCGGAGTTTCGTACTTGATCTTTTTCGCCTTGAAGAAATTCTGCTTGGGCAACGTGCGTTTTACGACCGTATCGCCCGGCACCTGCATCACGCGAGCAAACTTGCTATCGCTCACCCAGTCGGCCAGCAGGTAATGTTTGCGGTTCACGTAACCGATTTTACCGTCCTTGTAGCGGATCTTTTGGAGCATATTGAAAATTTCGTTTTCGTTCGGCGACAAGGCCATCGCAAGAACATGTTCCAAATACGTCACGCAGTCGACCGAATCCATGTACACCAGCGGTTTGTTTTCGATAGAATCCAGATAGCTTTCGCCCATGGGGCCAAGTTTGTATGGGGTTCCCTTCATGAGGCGGGAGAAATATTCGAGCCTTGCGGTAAGTCCTGCCACATTTTGAGCACCGAGCCACATCTGTTTCATTTTCATGAACGAAGCGTAACTGTCATTTGCACGATAAACGAGACGAGTCCACAAAGTATCGAGCGCATCTTTGAGTTGCGCGTCAGGATTCTTGCCCGTTTCGTTCAAGTACATGGCCACCGCAAGGGTATCGCCATCGAGCGTATAAATGTAGCCTACCAGGCCGTGGACTTCGCCGATAAAGCCAGTCTTGAATCGAGTGAGCCAGGGGTACGGCAAATCAAGCATGCGCTTGCCGCCGGTACCGATTCCGGGGCCCGCAAAGCTGTTGATGTAGTAGCTACCCTTGGGGTGGCGCGCCATCTTTGCAAGCAACTTGGTCTCGGTAGAAGGCTTCACCTTGTTCTTGGGCGAAAGTCCGCAACCGTCCCAGACTTCGAAGTCGGTAGAATCGATCCCCATTTCGGCAAGGAATTTCATTTCCATCGCGCGGCCGCTTTCAACACTTCCGACACCTGTTTTTTGGGCGCCCAAATTGCGGAAGATCGTTTCGGCATGCAAGTTCTGACTGCGTTGATTGATTTCGTCGAGAATGCTGAGGAACGGTGCCGCCGAATATGTATAAGAGGCAATCTGGATTCCCTCCTGCACATTGGGCTGCTCCTTGAAGGCAATTCCGCGTTCCTTGAGAGAGTGAATGAAGGCGGCCTTAAAGTACGCAATCGGGTTACGTACCGGGAGCACCAGCTGACTGGAATCCACGCCGATACCGATGGCGCCACCTATCGTGATTTCGGGCTTTGCAGAATCGAGCGCCCAAGTCCACTTGCGCTTTTTACCCGGAACCGTCACCATTTCATTTTTCAAAACGACATAGCCAACGTCAGGCACCACTTCGGCACGGGCCAGCTCGCCCACCTTTGTGCCCGGTTTAAAGCGAATCATGGTGCAGTTGTCGTTAAATCCGAGAGGTGCAATTTCGGCACCGTACCACGCATCATAAAAATTCTTGCGCCAGTGTTCAGCGCGCCACGGCCCCTTGTAATAGCTGGAATCCAAATTAATCTTGCCCGAAACGGAATCTATGCCCAAGGCATGAATGGAATCGGCCATTGCATACAGCATGTGGAACGGGTCTGCGTAATAGCGGCCCGAAAAATTCGGATCGCCCGCACCGCGGACATTGATAGAGCCGACAAAAGTCTTTTTGCGCACGCTACCGTTCAGAGAAACTTCGGTCTTGGGCGCGTAATCGAGCGGCAAGTAGTGAACCGCCGCCGCAGTCGTCAAAGTCTTGAGCGTACTTGCAGGCGTAAACTTTTCATCTCCGCGAATGTTACCTAATTCTTGGCCCGTTTTAACCGATCGTATCGAGAGTCCGTAACGGGCGCCAGGCACCACCGAATCCACGTACACCTGGAATGAATCCAATTGAAAATTGGCAAGAGCGACAGTTGTAAAGAATCCAATTAAGGCAAAAATATTTCGCATAATTCTAGCGCTTGCGGAACCGACGAATAGAGAACACCAACAATAACACGACCGCAACAGCTCCCAAAGAAATCACCACAATAAGCCGCAAGCTAAATTCAGGCTGCACGCTGACCGAACCGAAACCCTTTTCGTACTTGGTTTCTTCGACCGGGGTTTCCAAAGCCGCAAGAATACGGTGCTTTACAGCGGATTCCGTTTCGGGGTCTTTGTACCCCAAAATGCCATTGATTTTCTGGTGAGCATCAAACACGTGACTCGCAATTTCTTCGTTCACGGAAGAATCTTGCTTGAGCAATGTACTCGCAATGGCAGACACCATGCTGTTCACCGTCATTTCGATCTCGCTCCATTCCGGAATGTTCTGGCTACTACGGCCATGATTTTCGAGACCGTCAATCAAATGATTGTAGCGAGGATCCTGCATCCAGATTCGAATCAAGCTCTTGTCGGGCGGAATGAAGCCGCACTGTCTAGAATAGAAATCGATATTGTCTGCACGGAGCATGAACAGAAACAAGTCGCGGGCCTTTGCATGCTTAATCGGGTTGCTGTTCTTCGGGAGCGTCAAATGGCTTCCGCCCACAAACGAGAAATTGCCGTACGGGCCCTTGGGACCGGTCACCGTAATCAAGCCGTCTTTGGCGAGCGGGCTATCTCTCAAGCCGCCCATTTCCGTATCGAATTCAATTTTGCGGATCAATTCAGACGTACCAAAAATCATCAACTGTTCGGAACGCACAAAGCGGTCTGCACTCTGGGCCGAATTTTCCTTGAGGTTGTACGGCGATACGTCATGGTCGCGCAACAATTTCAAATAAAAACAAAGTCCCACCAGCGTCAATGGGTCTGCTAGGGCACTGCGGTAACCGCTATCGACTTCTGCAACGAAGTCACCGCCGTAATTCCAGAGGAACGGAGACATCTGCTGATAGCCCGTCCAGTCGTCCTTCACGCCAAATTCAAACGGCACCACCTCAACATCTTGCCGGTTAGTCACCTTGGCTTCCGAAATGGCACGGAGCACTCCAAAGAACTGCGGGTAAGTTTCGATTTCGGAATCATGCAGCCCCAGTTCCAACCAAATGCGTTCGTTCGCGAAGAATCCACGAATGTCGAGGAACCACGGAATCGAGTACACCAGAGTATCGCGACCGATATGGCCAGATTTCATGGCCTCCGGATAAAAGCGACTTGTATCGACAGCGTCTAACAATTCTGTGACAGGGTTAATCATGCCCGCCTTGGCAAAATACGGCACCCAGCTCGAGCCCAGCTGCAACACATCCGGAAAATCGGTCCCCGGGCCAGCTTCGGTTACCAAGACCTTGTTGAGTTCGGCGAAGGCGACTCCCCAATCCACGAACCGAATCTTGACCGGAGTTCCGCTTTGGCGCGTGTACTTTTTCATGAGTTTCTGGAGAGCGGCGCCAGCATTGATATCCTGGTCCATCACCCAAAGCACAAGCGTATCGGGAGGTGTCGGCATGGCCTTCAGTTCCGGCATAGCATGAGCAATCCCGCACAAGGCGAGTGTCATCACAAATAAAGCTATGCCGCAAATACGCTTCTTCATGGTTTTCTCTAAAATACTAATTCACCGTTGTCAGCTAGTGGGCAATTCTCAAAAAGTCTTCAAAGTAGCGCGGATACGTCTTATTAATG
The DNA here is from genome assembly GCF_900142495.1 of Fibrobacter sp. UWOV1. Classification (NCBI taxonomy): domain Bacteria; kingdom Pseudomonadati; phylum Fibrobacterota; class Fibrobacteria; order Fibrobacterales; family Fibrobacteraceae; genus Fibrobacter; species Fibrobacter sp. UWOV1. Next base: position 34,486 of record NZ_FRBA01000005.1, read on the forward strand.
CAAGCCGGATCCATAATCTTGATCGGAACACCTCCCAAGGCGACCAAGCTGAAGCACATGGCCATGCGGTGGTCGTTGTAGGTTTCGATTGTTGCAGGTTGCAAGTGTTCCGGAGGCGTAATCGTAATGGAATCGGTCGTTTCGCGGACTTCGGCGCCCACCTTGCGCAGTTCAGCCGCCATGGCCGCAATACGGTCCGTTTCCTTGACGCGCCAGCTGGCAATGCCCGTAATGGTCATGGGGGCGTCGGCGAACAGGGCGAGCACCGCAACCGTCATGGCCGCATCGGGAATCTCGATCGCGTTGAATTCGCCCAGGCTCTTGAGCTTGCCACCCGTGCCAGAGCATTCTGTCCAGTCGGGACCCATGGTAATGTTTGCGCCCATTTTCTTGAGCACGTCGACAAAAGCGATATCGCCCTGACGGCAATCGCTACCCACACCGAGCACGCGCACCTTGCCGCCCGCAATGGCGGCGGCAGCCAGCGGATAGCTGGCCGAGCTTGCATCACCTTCGACCATGTAGTCGCCCGGGGTCTTGTACACGCCCTTGGGCACATAAAATTCCTTCAGATCGGCATGTTTGACTTCGATACCGAACTGTTTCATGACATCGAGCGTCAAGAGAATATACGGAGCCGAAATCAACTCGCCTTCCACATGAATGTGGAGCGGGGATTCTGCATAGGGGGCACAAATCAAAAGCGCCGTCAGGTACTGGCTCGAAATGTTCCCGCGGACAGAGACTGAGCCGCCCTTTAAACCGCGGGCGTTAATACATACCGGCGGGAAGCCTTCGGTTTCCATGTAGTCGATGTCGGCACCAAGCGAGCGAAGCGCATCGACCAAGTCGCGAATCGGGCGTTCCTTCATGCGCTCTTCACCGCTCAGGTGGAACACGCCGCGACCGAGAGCCAAGGCCGCGCACAAAGAGCGCATGGCCGTGCCCGCATTGCCCAGATAGAGACCTGCCACGTAGTTGTCGTTTTCCATCAGGACCGACGGAGCATCGATAGGAGCCCCGTTGCCTTCGATTACGGCTTCGGTAAAGTCTTCGGTCATTTCGGCCTTGACCCCGAGCGCCTTCAAGGCCTCGCCCATGTAGCGCGTATCGTCGCTTTTCAACAAGTTATGCAAACGGGTAGTACCTTCGGCCAAGGCAGACACCAAGAGCACTCGATTGGTAATGCTTTTGGAACCCGGCACGCGAAGTTCTCCGTTATAAGACGACAAAGCAGGAATCTGAATATGACTAGGGCGAATAAAGGGTGTATCCATGGTCATAAATTTATAAATTAAATAAGCTATTAGACTTTATGGAGCATTAAATGATGAGCGAAATCACAGAACTCAAATTCACCGTACGCTTTTCGGACTGTGACGAATATGGCAGACTCAAGCTTTCGCGCCTGTTCCAGTTTATGGAAGAGGCCGCCATCGCTGACGCCGAACGCGGCGGATTTGGCCTGTGGCGTATGATCAAGGCCGGCTACACCTCGGCCATCACGCGCATGAAGGTCCGCATCAATCACACTCCGCTCATGGGCGAAGACCTTCGCGTTTCCACCTGGATCAAAGAGATTTACAAAGACAAAGTTGTCTTGAAGGACTACGCCGTTGTCGATAGCCAAGGTCGCGCCTTGGCCGAAGGCACGTCTTCTTGGATTCTCGTGAACCTGAAGACCGGCTTTGCAGAACCGCCGTCAAACAGTCCGTATCCCTTCCCCATCCAGCTTGAAAAGAGCGCCATGCCCGAAATGCTCTCGGTTTTGCCCATGGGTGAAGACCCGCAATTAGTTTATACGGAACATGCCCGCAACAGCGACCTAGATTTGAACCATCATGTAAACCACTGCCGTTACGTGGAATGGATTCTTGATTGCCTGAGCAAAGAAGAAATCAAGGAACGCGGCATTCGCTCGCTGCAATTGAACTTCGTGAACCAGGTGCCGCTCGGTGCGAACGTAAACATTATCCGCTTCAAGGATACGAACCATCACGTCGTATTCTTCGGCATGAACGCCGACATGGAAAAGAGCCCCACCACGAACCGCTGCCACTTTCAGGCCCGCGTAGGCTTCAGGGAATAATTCCAGGGAACAACAAGCCCTAATTTAAAGCAAATACTGCATAGCAATCTTTTCAATTCTCGTTGCATCCAGCGGGATTTCAGAAGATTCCATTGACACGATCAAGTTTTTTCCTAGAAAATACCCATTGCCTTCAAAACAAGTCACCTTCCACGCCACCTGCGAAGAATAATCCGCATCATCCATCATCCCAAAATGTTCCCACACGAATTCCTGCCGCAAACGAACATTTAAGCAAGTGAAATCAGGATATACCGTCATCGTATTGCGAGACGTTCCCTTTTTATGCCTAATGGCCAAGGGACATTCATACTTGTAAGGGATTTTCAGTCTATACAATGTATCCGCAATCATTGCCTCGGATTTCGAGCGCACCCGTTCGCCGCGAAGAGTCATAATTTCAGGGACATCATCCTCAATTTTTTTGCCCTCATATACACCGGCAAGCCATTGTGCAATATAAGTTTCATCTGACTCATATACAGGCGTCACCAGTTTCTGACGGCCTTCGTGCATACAAGCGTACAGGTTTTCCAAATTCTGCAGTCGGAAACGATTCAAAAAGGAATCAATTAAAAGCCGCCACTTTTTCAATTCGGGCAAGGCTTTCTGGTCATATTCTTTTTGAGCAAGGGCTTTCGCCCGCCCAATTTCATTTACCGGAATATACTTTCCATGTACAGTTGTTCCCTTTGTTACATGAAACCACTGAACTTGATTTTTTCTTCTTGAAAGGCGAAGGCGACCCGCCGGAGCTTTCTTCAAAGCTTTTTCCTTTGCAGAAATCAACGATTGAAGTTGGTCCGCTGCCGTTTGAAGTACCGGCAGAACATTTGCGACACTCAAAATTTCATTCATTTGCATTTTCCTCTTTGAAATTACGAATCTATGGGGGGGGGTGAATACAGGCTAAATGAGCCACAAAGAGACATTTAACCTGTACAAATCCACGATTTCAAACAAATTCACGCTTTTTTTTTCCGACGGCGTACAGGCCACGCAAGCGCAAACCACTCATTTAACCTGTACGCCAAGGCATTTTTAAGACATTTCATCCATTCTCCTTGCAATTTGTACAGGCCAAATGAGCATTCCACTTCTCTTTGGCCTGTACGCAGCCTCCTTTTTTACAACAACACCCCTCCCTAAGCGCGATTTGTACAGGCTAAAGAAACATTTCACATCTCTTTGGCCTGTACAACCACCATTTCGCCTTCATTTTACCACCATTTCGCCTTCCAGAGCCTAATTCTCCGGAACAAGCCCGACTCCTGGCCACATTTCAAAGCCGAAACTCCCGTGCAGGTCGGTGCGGTAGATTGCAGCAGAATCGCCCGCGACAATCCGGAGCTTGTTGACCACCTCGTCTTTGGGGTGGCCGTAGCGGTTGTTTTTACCGACCCCGATTGCCGCATACTTGGGGGCCACCCGCGCGAGGAACAGAAGCCCGCTACTGCCCGCGGAACCATGGTGCCCGACTTGCAGTAAGTCTGCAGACAAGTCGCGCGAGAGTTCCATCAAGCGGTTTTCGCCCGCGGTATCCAGGTCGCCTGTAAGCAAGAATGCGCTTTCACGCCCCGCCTGCGAACCGACCATAGAGCCCATGAGGACCACACTCGCCCGATTTTCGCCAAAGCGCCCGTAGCTTACAGGCCACAGGCATTCGAGCCTTAGCCCCTCGGCAAAGTACACCGTGTCGCCGCGTTCCAGCGTATCTACCGGAATCTTGTACCGCCGCGCCACCGTGTAAACGCTATCGCTCACGAAGCCCACCGCGGTGTCCAGCCCCACCAAGAGGCGCCCGACCTTGAGCCGCCCCGACTCGATTGCCGCGCCCATTTCCATAAACCCACCGCCGTGGTCCCGGTGAAAATGGCTCACCAGCACCCAGTCGAGCGACTTGACGCCTCTCGACGCAAGCGTATCAGCAAGCCCCGCCGAATCGGGCCCGGAATCGTACAGGGCATATCGCCCCTCATGCTCCAGGAGCACCGCGAGCCCCTGCCCCACATCCATAAACGTGATTCGCACCGGCACCGGCTCGCCGTCCCAGCCGCTGTCATAAGTGCAGCCCGACAGCAGCATGCCAAAAAACACGCTCCAAAGCGCCGCACAGAACAGCACCCACAAATAAATCCACCGATTCGCGTTTTGACGCACAGGATTTCTAGAAACGAGCATTTTATCGAACATACGACGACATCCTTTTTTGGAAAAGCCTCTCTTTCCTATACGCCAAAATCGGCAAAACTGTCTGATTTTACCCCCAAAAATGAAAAAGACGGCAAACTTTACTATATTTACCCTTAAACCGAGGTTTTTTATGCAATTACCCAAGTACAAAAAGAAAAAGCGTATCAAGCTGAAAGTCTGTCAGGAACCCGGCTGCGGCCGCGAATTCTGGGGCCACCCGATCGCCAAGTACTGCGAATTGCACCGCGACATCAAGCAGCGCCAGAAGCAGAAGAAGGACGTGGACAACATCGAGTCCAAGAACATCATCTTCCGCCACAACTACACGGAATCCATGGACCTCACCTTCAAGTGCTGCCTCGAAGGCTGCAACGAGATGTTCACTATCCGCGTGTTCCCGAAGCAGTACATTTACCCCCGTTTCTGCGAAGAACACCGCAACGATTTCAAGCGCGCAAACTACCTGCGTATCATTTCCAAACTGAAAAACGACTAAAAATCGGGCTTTTTCGTAAAAAATTGGACCGCCACCCTTGAAAATCGGGGTGGCTTTTTTATATTTGGGCTCACAATCATGGTGGGTGTAGCTCAATTGGTTAGAGTCCCAGATTGTGATTCTGGATGTTGTCGGTTCGAGTCCGGTCACCCACCCTTAAAAAACCTCGCTAGTTTCCTAGCGGGGTTCTTTTTTTTAGTGAGGAGACAAAAGAGCTTTAGTCGTCTTCTTTCTTCGGGGGAATGTAGGGTATATCAAGCGCATTGAGCTTGATGTGGAACTCTATAAGAACAGTATGTACTTCAACATCCGGAGCCACCCCAACAGTATATCGAATCATATATCCTGCAACAGCACTAATCTTATCCGAATCATACTCGTATGCTTCCCCTACACACGTCGTGTCTAGCCAGACTTCATAATGAACGTTCGGATATCGAGGATCGTCCCATTCATCGCCATCCCATATTCTAGCATCATTCCTCACTTTGGAACTCCCCAAACGAGCTATGTCACTCATATTACTTTTGTCATCAAAATTATATTCTGCTTTAAAGGCATCTAGATCCATCAAGTATTCTTCTAAATTCGTTTCTTCATCTTCTCGATCAATTCCTTTGCAACATCCTTTATCCAAGGTTTCAGGAGTATTTTCTTCTAGAACATAATGGTAAACAAGGTCATGAAGTTCGTGCCATTCCTTCGGATGAGATGACTCCTTTGAAGATTCCTCATTTTCTGGGTTGGAGTATTTTTCGCCAAATGATTCTACATATTTTTCGAACTCGGGAACCGCTTCTACGTTTTTCCACGCGGCCACATTTTTGCGAATCGTTTCCAGTTGACCGTTTGCCTTGGCTGATTTAGCCCAATTGGCAATTTTGGTTTTCATTTCGTTATCCCACTCACCCGTTTTAGCATAAGAATCCCCCAACGAGTCTATGCTATAAGTAAGATAAGCTTTCTTGTCTAAATTGGTCTGTGCCGACAAGAGCACACTTGCAGCCAGAAGTGCTGCGTTGCCATCTCCAGGCTTAAGGATATCCAAATCAGCAAAATCACCGACATCGTCTTTAATATCAAACAGCGCAAGGATCTCCTTTTTCGCCAGAGCCCTTGCTTCTGCCACAGGCATTTTCTTTTCTTCCACAAGATACATTATGCGGTCGTATTCAAGCTGCGTAAACACGTTAATATTCACGGTGCTACGTTTTTCCAAATTAACAAAGGCGTGTAGTCGAATGTCTTTGTTCGACTTTTTCCCAGTATGTTCATCTAGATATTTGCCCCATACACTGATTTCAATACATGGAGAAATCGTGTTGAGATTTTCAAGATTATACACTCCATTTTCCACACTACCTTTATAAACATACCCATTGCTTGTTATTCTTAACGTTTTGCAATTAAGTTCCCTGTATTCGACTATAGATTCAACGAACGGGCCTTTCTGCGCTACGCCAGTTAAAGTCATATTCTTAATTGCATATTCTTCGACACTAGAAGAATCCGCTTTTTCGGAGCTTGACGATATTGCAACTTCTTCGGAACTCGAAGACTTCCCTTTTTTATCTTTGCTTGCAACCGAAGACGAAGAAGCGCCCTCGTCGCCGCCGGATTCCACGTCCTCGATATATTCTTCCAAGTCTTCCCCGGCAACACTGCTGCTTTCGCTGGAGCAGCCCGTTACCACCAGAGACGTGCAGAGGTACATTGCCGAAACAGACAACAGGCCCACGCCAAGAACTTCATACCATTTGTTTTTCTTTTTCATTTTCCCTTCTTTGTTGGAGTGTTTTTCACATCCCTCACACTTACAAATATAGGTAGATTTTAAGCTATTGGAACACAAAATTAGCGTTTTTCTTCAAATTTTACAGTTTTTATAGAAAATACTAAAAATTTAATAATCTAGAATACAAAGCAAGTATTCCAGGAATACAAAAAACCCTGCCATTTCTGGCAGGGCCGCTTTTTTGAGAGTGAGGAGAAATTACTTTGTTATGTAGTAGCTGTATACATCCAGAATAAATCCATAACGTATTGTGCGCACACTACTAGTTTCCATTATCACTTCCGTCATCGGGTAAGCGACAACCGTATATACAAAATTCTTCAACCTTTTCGAGTAATAGTAAACACGAACCTTATCACCAATCCGAGAGATGTCCGCATCCACATCCGTATATGAATAGCCCCACAAGAATTCCATCAGGTCATTTCTGCTGTATTCAAAGTTGCGAACGGCTACGTACCCGTAAGTAGTATCCAGCCATTCCTCTCTAAATCTGGTCAGGCTGTCGGTCGCTTCTTGATCTTCGTCCGCCGCCAACACATAGTTTCTAAGAAGAGTATCCTCATATTCTTTAGTCGTGTGGCGGATTCTCCAATTGACGACAATGGTATCTTCATCGCAACGAAGGGCCAATCTTTCCACGCTGTTTCCTAACAAGTTTTCCAATTCCCAAGGAAAGTCTTCATCAGCGCAAGCTGCAGAATCCTTTACAGAAACAGGGTTCGACGGTTCTCGCCTGGTGGACCTTATGGAATCGATCATCCTGTAAATTGCAGGATCAATCGAATCATAAACCGAGGAATCTCTTTTTACGGAATCCTGTATATCCGTTTTCGAAGTATCCTCTACAAAAGAGCTCGAGGATCTAATCGTATCGCGCTCCAGGGAATCCGCCTTCGCGGAACTATCCGCCTTTGCAGAACTAGACAGCACCGTATCGGCAACGGCCCCGCTGCTGCTAGAAGTTACAACGCTGTCGCGCGAATCCTGCTTACTGCTGCTCGATTGCTTCGTGGAGTCAATCTTAGGCTCGCTTTCGGAACTTGTAATGACGTCGCTGGAAGACGACACTTCGACAGAAGACGAAGATTCATCGCTAGAAGAAGATTCTTCTTCGGCCGTATCGGGGATGACGACAGGAATGTACTTTTCGAATGCGGCCACATTCTCGCCGTCGTTCAAGCTTTCGATATTCTTGCGAATGGAATCAAGCTTGCCGTCTGCGGCGACAGAGGCGGCCCATTCAGCAATTTCGGCCTTGGTCGTAGAATCTTTCCACTTGCCGCTTTCGGCAAAGGAATCGTCAAACTTGTCGAGGCGCTTTGCAAGTCCGTCCGCATCGGTGTCGCCCTGCATCATGACGCTTACCGCCAAGAGTGCGGCGTTACCGTCGCCCGACTCAAAGATATTCAGGTTTTCGAATTCTTCAAAGTCGCCCTTGATATCGAAGGCGGCAAGCACTTCGCTTTCGGCCTGGGTCTTTGCCTTGGCCAAGGACTTGTTCTTTTCTTTCACGAGGTGCATCACGCGTTCGTATGCCAGGTTCGTGAGCAAGTTGACGTTCACGTTATCGCGATCCTTGAGGTCGGTCAGCGCACGCAGCGTCAATTCATTCTTCGTCTTTTTGCCCGAGACTTCGTTCAAGTACTTACCCGAAACTTCAATAACCGCGCAAGACGCATCGAGAGCAATGCTATCGAAAGCAAAGTCGCCCTTGTCGCTCTTGATCGAACTTTCAAAAAACTGATCCGTAAATTCCAGCGTCTTACAGTCGACACCGCGCACCGTCACGGCAGTCCCCTTCAAGAACGGGCCCTTCTGGGCAACGCCCTCCACATCGGCCACAAAGCCGGCATCTTCCGAGACGCCGCCTGCAACGCCCTTGTCATCGGTACTGGAGCATGCAGCAAAGAGCGACATGCCTATAAATGCAGAAGCAAAGGCCAAGTTTTTCTTGGCCGTCTTGCACAAGTTATTTTTCATTGTCTCCTTCCTTCTTAACTGAAGTCTTGCTTTCTTTTGCCAAAGGTTCACTCAGCGGGAACAGTTGCAAATTCAATCGGTAAACCTGTTCCGTCTCGTCGTCTTCCGAGGCAATCGCGATAATTCGGCGGCGGCAATCTGCGAGTTCCTTACGAATACGTTCGTAAGATTTACGGGTGAGGCCCATGGTAAGGCCCGACATGTCGCGTTCCGAAAGCGGTAAATTGATTGCCTTTACGGCGAATTCGCCCATCTGGCGCTGCAAATCGCGGGCAGCCACAGGCACGGCGTCTACAGAGCCCATCGAAATCGCCTTGTCCGTCTGCTGGTAATTTCCGTTTTTGTCTTTTTTCAAGAGCTTTGCCCGCACCAAAAAGTCGAGCGTCTCCGTGACTTCGGCAGCGGTAATCGCGGGCTTTATCGCATGAGCCATTTCGAGCGGCTTTGCGCCGGGCATATTTGGCGCAAGTTCTCGCAGCACCACGTTTTTCCACGATTTAAAATAATTGAACTCTTCGACCCCTAGCACACGCACCTTGTGAGCATTCGCAAGCGCACAGCGTTCCTCGAACGCGGCCCGTTTCGCCTCGTCCCCCTTCGCATGCGCGTACGAAACCATCAGCACAAAGTACGTGTGTTCAAACCCCACCAACCCCATAGCACTCGCTACGGAACCTGCAGCCCCTACGCTCAGGTTCTTCTTCCCCTCGCAGACATACTTCAGATAAACCGCCGACGAAAACCCCGCATCTCGAGCGAAGTCTCGCCAGGTAAACGCCGAAGTACGCTTACGTTCATCGTAATAGTCCTGAATGAACTTGCGGTAATCTGTGTATTCTATAATCTCCTTCATGGTTACAAATATAGTCTAATTTGTTAGCATTGGGATACAAATTCGCTATTTTTATTCAAATTTTACTAATTCTGCAAAATTTTTAAAATTTCAGCATTTTCAAGAACACAACCTGTATTCCTGGAACACGGGACCGCCATCCTATTGACATTTCACTATACTTTTAGTATATTACTAAAGGTATATTACCAAAAGTATAGTGAGGTCATCGTGAAAAACCCGTTTTTGCTAGAGCCCTACACATCAAAGGAACTGTTCTGCGACCGCGAACAGGAGCTCAAAGAAATCGTCTCTCTCTTAACGAATGGCTCCAACGTGACACTCATTTCGCCTAGACGTTACGGAAAAACAGGCCTAATTTTCAGAACATTTGAAGACCTCCGCGAGAAAAAATGCACCTGCATATATGCAGATATTTTCTCAGCTCAAAACCTAGATGATTTTCTCAAGATTCTTTCCGAAGCAATCGTTAATGCCGTAACAAGCGAGTCCATAATAAAAAAATTCTTCAACGCCCTTAAAAACGCAAGGCCCACACTCAGTTACGATCCCATTTCCGGTAGCCCACAGGTTTCGCTTTCATTCCAAACAGACTCACAAAAACATCCTACACTAAAATCCATTTTTGATTTTCTTGAAAAACAAGAAACGCAAATCATTTTTGCTATTGACGAATTTCAACAAATAAGAGAATTCAAAGAAACAAATACCGAAGCCCTACTGCGGACATACATCCAACAATTACACCATGTAAAATTCATTTTCTGCGGAAGCAAAAAACATTTAATGGCAGACATGTTTACCAACGCAAAGAAACCTTTTTATGAAAGTTCAAGAACAATCTATATCAACCGTATAGATGCAGATAAATACAAGGCATTTATTACAGGTCTCTTCAAAAAGGCAGGCAAATCCATTGACGACGACGCCGTCGATTTTATCTTGGGTTGGACAAAACGGCACACTTATTACACTCAATTCGTCTGCAACCAGGTTTTTGCGGATTCATCCCAAAGGATTACGTTAGAAGATGTAAAAAACGTCGCATCCAGAATTCTTCGGTTCGAAACAACAAACTTCATAGAGCGTCGCAATCTGATTACCGAGAAACAGTGGAAATACCTCGTCGCAGTCGCCAAAGAAGGCGAAGTCAAAAAGCCGACCGCAGCAGATTTCTTGATGAAATACAAAATCGGAAACGCGGCCACCGCAAAGAAAATTCTCACTGCCCTTGTCGAAAAGGAACTGCTGCTAGAGCAAAGCGACTTAAGCGGGAAAAGCTACAGCGTGTACAACGTATTCATGTCCCGCTGGATGGAGACGCTTTAAGCAGAAAAACCTCGCTAGTTTTCTAACGAGGCATCTTTTCACTCCTAGCGAGGCCCTATTACCTACATTACGATTTTTGCTTATAATAAGTATGAACTTCTATAGAGTAACCATACCTATAAATTGTCGCCTCGCCCATGATATTCGCATTAGCAATATTCGCTCCAACAAGAACCACAATTATGTACCTCGCCTTAGCGGTTTCCTTTTCATAATATTCGCGACGAACCTTTGAATCACTTGTCGCCACCTGATTAATAAAGAAAATGTCATTCCCTCCGTTGTAAGTTTGCTGGCTGACTGAATCCAATCTCTTGTAGGCAAAACCATTTTCCAAAAGTATGTCCTTGAACGGTTCAAGGCTATCCTTGGCAGCATTCTCTTTTGAAACGGATACATACGTCGAATAGTCCCAATTTTTCATTAGAACATCCTCAGAGTCCGTTATATGACGGACACACCAGAATGTCATAAGCGAATCATCATTCCACGATACACGCCGCTTATCTGAAACATAATCCTGAATAAAGTCGACTTCTTCCGGTAAGTCCACTTCATATCGCGGGGCATCAAAATCATAGCCATTCCTTTTCCCGCCCTGTCCCTTGACACAGCGGACGGAAACGGCATGGCTGATATGCGTCATATACACATTGGATCCGGAACCCTTGACGAAATGGATTGTCGAAGGAGTAATCGAAATATAGCTCAGCCAATCCGTCGTTTCTATCGAGGCCGTCCAGAATTCCGTCGAAGTTCCAAGCCCCGAAAATTCATTGCCATTAAACACGCCCGCAGGGACCACATTGAAGCCGAAGCGATCCGAGGAATAAGTTTTCTCGAGATAATCGTCCCGGTAATACGCCTGCAAAGCATCCGCGGCGCTTTCGCCTTCGCCATGGGCATCGGCATACGCAAACAGCGTGTCCCATTCTGCGTGTTCCGGCACGTGCCAGCCATCGGGGCATATTCCTTCACGGGGATGGAAATCGCTACGGAGCCTGCACCCGGAGAAGTTGTCGCCACATCCCCTGTTCGATGTATCCAAGGCAACTTCCCAGTTATAGAGGCGGCCATATTTTTCGCAATTCTTTTCGTCATTTTCGTAGCAGAGACTGCCTTCGGCGGCATAGTTCAGGTTTTCCGCCATCCATTCCTGCGACCCGAGCTTCACAGTCTTGTAGACACGACCATCGCGGGCATCCGTCAATTCACCGAAAACAGGTTCTCCCGAATCGATGGACGAACTGCTAGGCGGATTTTCGGAACTGGACGACGAGTTCGGCGATTCCACAGAACTGGAAGATTTTGCATCATCACCCGGAATGATCCAGCGGCCCTTTTCACAGACAAAGTATTCGTTGTACAGATTGCTGAGTTTGTTTATGTTGCGCTTGGTTTCGTTTTCGCGCTTCGTATTGCAAACGCCAAGGCCGTAATTGTCCCACCAAAAGTTCGTCACGTATTTTTCGAATGCGGGCACGGTATCGGCGTACTTCCAACCTTCCACGTTCTTGCGCACCTTCGAAAGCGAGCCCTTCAAATCCACATCGCAGGCCCAGTCCGCGATTGCCGTCTTCGCGTCGGCATCGTCCCAGCTGCCGCCTTCCGCAAGCGATATGCTGAATTCGCCCATGCGTTCGGTAAGCCCGGCCACGTCGACATCGCTCTGCAAGAGCACGCTTATCGCAAGCAGAGCCGCATTTCCGTCGCCCGTCTCGAAGATGTTCAAATCTTCGGATTCCGCGAAGTCGCCCTCGATCCCGAACGTCGCGAGCACTTCCTTTTCGGCCTGTTCCTTCGCTTCGGCAATAGACTTTTTCTTCTCGGTCACGAGGTACATCACGCGTTCGTATTCCAGGTGCGTGAGCAGGTTGATGTTCACGTGCTTTCTGTCCTTGAGGTCGGTCAGTGCACGGAGTGTCACCGGAGCTGCGGATTTCTTGCCCGAAATCTCGTCGCGGTAGTAGCCCGAGGCCTCGAGGATCGCGTACTGCGATTCCAGATTGATGTCCTTGATGGCAAAGTCGCCCTTGTCGCTCTTGATGGTGCCCTTGAAGCTCTTGCCCGTCTGCTTGAGCGTGATACCGTCAAGTTCCTGCACAGTCACGGCAGAACCCGTGACGAACGGACCCTTCTGCGACACGCCCGCAACTTCCCAGTCTGTGACGGCGATAATGCCCGCATCCCCCGAAGCGCCGCCGGCAACACTCTTGTCGTCGGAACTGGAACATGCAGCCAAGAATGCCATAGACGCAAGCGCACAAATCGACACCAGGCGCGTCCCTAAATTGCGATTCTTCTCTCTCCTCATTTCGTTTCTCCCTTTTTATTCATCGTCTCGTTTTTAGGTTCAAGTCGTTCACTCAGCGGGAACAATTGCACATTCAGGCGGTAGACCTGTTCCGTTTCATCGTCCTCTGTTGCAATCGCCACCACACGGCGGAAATAATCTTCCGTCTCTTTTTTGATGCGTTCGTACGCACGACGCGTAAGCCCAAGCGTATAACCCGACATCATACGTTCCGAAATCGGCAAATCAATGGACTTAAGGGCAAATTCACCCATCTGGCGCTGCAAATCGCGAGCCGCCAGCGGCACGGCCTCCACAGGCGCCATTTTAATCGTCTTGTCCGTTTGCTGGTAGTTTCCACTCCTGTCCTTCTTCAGGAGTTTCGCCTTCACCAAAAAATCGAGCGTTTCGGAAACTTCTGCCGCCGAAATCTTCGGCTTGCAGGCATGGGCAATTTCCAACGGCTTTGCGCCGGGCATGTGCGGCGCCAACTCACGGATTACGGAATTTTTCCAGGACTTGAAATACTTGAATTCTTCGTCACCCAGCACACGAACCTTGTGAGCATTCGCCAGCGCACAACGCTCCTCGAACGCAGCCTTTTTAGCCTCGTTGCTCTTTGCATGCGCATAAGATACCATCAAGACAAAGTATTCGTACTCGAAACCGACAAGCCCCATGGCATTTGCCACCGAGCCCGCCGAGCCGACGCTCAAATTCTTTTTCCCTTCGCAGACATACTGCAGGAACACCGCCGACGAAAATCCGGCATCCAGGGCAAACTTCTGCCACGAAAACACAGAACTGCGCTTGCGTTCTTCGTAGTAGTCCCGGATATACTTACGGTAATCCGTATATTCTATGATCTCCTTCATGACTACAAATATAGATTCATTTGGTCTAAATAGAATATAAAATTAGCATTTTTAGCTAAATTTTACCAATTTCTATTAAATTCACAAAAATTAAGTATTTTTAGAACATGATTTCATATTCTAGGAACATGCCCTAGAACACAAAAAAATCCTGCAGATCATTCCGCAGGATTCTTCCCTAACCATCCCCCAGCCCATACACTCCTGGGTCCAAATTTTGAGGGAATCAAATGTGTTTCACTTTGTCTGTCCTAGTTCTTCACGCAACGCACGTAAGCTTCTTTTAGCGGTTCTTCTTCAACACGATAATCGTAGGGAGAGACTTCCACATAATAGTCACCTATCGGCGTCGGAGTAAGATAACTTTCAATTTCTTCGCGTTCTTCTTCATCATCAATTATTTCAAGCAAGAGCTGATAGTAAGCAGCCTCGTCTTCATCCGGCACGCTTATACGGTAAGAACCTTGCTTGTAAGAATGGTAATAGACTTCCAAGTACACCGTATCCACCGGCATAAGGTTAAAATCAAACTTGTTGTAGTACACGCCAATCAAATCTTTTCCAAAGGCCGCGTCTATATCAGAAGTTCTCCAGTTTTCGTTAAGCAAGTTTTTAACGTCGCCGACATAATCCACCAAGGCTCTCCAATCCTCGGTACTGGACACATGCCAACCTTCAGGACAAACTCCCTGGTGAGTTTCACCGATTAAGCTGTCGTCAACGACATCCGTCATGTACTTGTTATCAATTTGCATGGCTTCCGTCCAAGTATAGAGTCCATCAGATTCATACTTGAGTTCTTCGGCCATCCATTCATACTTTTTCCCTTCGTATTCAAAGCTCACGGTCTTGTACTTATGTCCGTCGCGCGGGTCGGTCATAGTTCCCGTTTTGTGATCAACCGGAATCTTGAGAGAATCGATATATCCCTTTGTCTGCAAATCCCAATAATACCCATTGCAAAGGAAGTAGCCCGATTCAAGATGATTACCGTCAATATCGATAGCCTTATCGAACTTTCTGTATTCGCCCCAAAGGTCGGCAGTACAGAGTTCAAGGTCCATGTAATTCAGGAACACCAGAATGCCAAAGTCGTATTCGCTTTTCAAGAAACGGATACTGAGATCATCCGGATTAGCCTCGTCCTTTCTCTTGATATCATCTTCGTCTACATCCATCATGTTGCTCCATTCCTTGGCAGAGCTATAGCCTTCGCCAGCAAGGAACTGCATGATCGAATCCGCGAGAACGCCGTCGTCTGCGAAATCGTTGGCATATCCGTCAATGTATTCTTGCAACTTGGAGCAATCGAGATCATCTACAGCATTATACCAGTCGCGCCAAGCATTCCATTCCGGCTGCTCGTCGATGATTCGGCTGATATTGTAGAGAGTTCTATCACCATCTGTTGAATTGTAGATATTCAAGTCTTCTGCAGAAGATATATCAATCTTGACACCGAATGCGCCGAGGACTTCCTTTGCAGCCTGTTTCTTGGCTTCGGCGAAAGACTTGCCTTCTTTGACCAAATTCAGGACACGCTTGTATTCAAAATGAGTCAAGAGGTTGATGTTTACCGTTTCGCGTTTTTCCAAATCAGATACGGCATCGAGACGCATCGGGCAGCTAGATGCCTCACCCGTGTATTCACGCTCATAGTGCCCCTCTACAGAAAGAAGCGCGTACTGGCTTTCCAAATCGATATTGTCAAACTTGAAATCGCCCTTGTCGCTGACAGTCTTGGTGGTAAATTCCCTGCCTGTAGGTTCAAAACTTCCGTCTTTCGAAGTTTCCCTAAGGGTCACTTCAGAACCCTTTACAAAAGGACCCTTCTGCGACACGCCGACAATCTTCTTGTCCGAAATGGCGATAATGCCTTCCGCTTCTTCGCTCGTACCAGAGGTTTCCATATTGGAGCATGCCGTGAGCAACGCGCCCAAAGCAAGCGCCAAGACAAGCCCCGTTTTCTTCTCGTCAAGAAAGTGAATCATTTCAAGCTCCTTTACCCAAATCAGTCGGGTCACAATTTAAATTTTCAGATAGCGGGAAAAGCTGCATGTTCAAGCGGCAAACTTTTTCCACCTTTTTGTCAGCCGAGACAATCGACACGATGCGCTTGCGGCACTCCGTGAGTTCCTCGATGACCTTCTCGTAGCTTTCGGCAGTCATGCCCATGGTAACGCCGCTAAAGTGGCGCTCCGAAATAGGCAACTTGTCCAAAGCCTCGAGCGCGAATTCGCCCATCTGGCGCAGCAACGAATGCACCGCCACCGAGACAACCTTCAGGCGCCCCGTGGTGAGAGAACGATTCGTCTGCTGGTAATGGCCCTTCGCATCCACAGTCAAGAATCCCGCATTCAAAAGGAAACGCAAACTGTTGCTCACGTCGGCAGCCGATATAGGCAGCCTGCAAGCCTTCGCGATTTCGTGCGGTTTTGCGCCCGGCATGGCAACCGCCAGCTCACGGACCACGGAATGTTTCCACGTTTCATAGAACGTGTACATTTCACTGCCGAGAATTTTCACATGGTGTGCCGAACTCAATGCTTCCATTTCTTCGAAACACTTTTTCTTTTCCCGGTCCGTCTTTGCGCTTTCGTATCGAACCATCAAGACGAAGTAGTCGAACTCAAACCCCAGCAACCCCATTGCCAAGGCCGTCTTCTTTGCTCCTTCCTCCCGAAGCCTTGTCTTGCCATCGCAAACAAGCTTCAAGTATGAACCCGATGCGAAACCAGCAATCTTTGCAAACTCGCGCCAGGTAAAAGCCGACGTGCGCTTGCGTTCGCGGTAGTAGTCGAGTACGTACTCACGATAGTCTTTGTATTCAATAACTGATTTCATCATGACTATAAGATAGATTTATGCGGGCGGCCGTGCAACATTTTTGTTAAAACAAAAATGGCGAATTTTAGCAAATTTCGACAGTTTTAAAATCAATCTAAAGAAATTTCAATTTCATAAAACAAAATAGATCCATCTATAAAACAAAAAGGCCCCCGCATTTTGCGAGAGCCTTCAATTCTCTTTCAAAGGTTGCGCTTTATTTTTTCAGCAGCATTACCTTGTCTGTCACACGGCCATTCACCTGCAGCACACCGATATAGCGACCGCGAACGATTCCCTCGGCAGCGACAGTTTCGAAATACTCTCCCGCTGCACGGCGTCCCAGGTCAAAGGCCTTCACGATACGGCCCTGCATATCCATGAGCAAGAACTTTACCGCACCCGCGTCAGGAATTCCGAAGTGGAGAGCCACATGAGCGTCGCGGAACGCAGCACCGAGCGAATGCATCACCACGACATTGCGAACGCGGGCACCCGTCGTTTTTTCAATGGTGAGTTCAACGCTGGCTGTCCTGCTCCAGAGCGTATCGCCCACGATAGCAACACCGACTCGGAAATCGACAACATACTCGCCACCAGCATTCTTGCCCAGTTTTTCAAGCGAATCGAGCAGAGCCTTGCTCGCGGAATCCACTTCAATAACCAAGGCATACGAAGTATCCGCCACGATTGCCCCCTTGAGCAACTCTCCGACGACATGCTTTGCCGTAATACCGCCCTTGCCGTAATTCAGGCTAACCTTGCCCACATACGGAACATTGGGCATTTCACGTAGCATCGGGTAACTTTCGCCTTCCTTGATATACCATATCGTATTGAAATTGAAGCCATCGAACGATTCCCGTTTACGCATTTCCGCATCAGAAAGTTCTTTCTTGTCACCGGCATTATTCATAGCCGAGCCAACCGCATAAGAAACCAAGACATCGGCTTCATTCCATCCAACAAGGAGCCCCTCAATCGGAGTCGTGTCATTCGAAAAGACTCTCTTCACTTTTCCTAGCGCGTAGGAATTTCGCACCAAGTTGTAGTTTCCTCCAACAAAGGCTCCCGCCGAATCACCGCCTTCTATATTGCCAAGCGCAAAGCATCGGTTGATATCACCATAATTCTCCGCAATAAAGCCGGCCTGAGTCGTCATCTGGTCCCTAAATTTTTCACCCGTGACATACACATTGCCCGTGGCGAAACTCCTTGTAATGGTTCCATAATTGAACTCGCCAAATCCAGCTCCTCTAAAGACACTTTCTTCGGCATCAATATATACATCACCTGTTGCATAGCACATATCAATTTCGGAACTGCCCCACATATCCAAAATAAAGCCAGATCCATTATGGACAGTTCCACTTGCATGGCAATTTCTTATTCCATTCGTAGATAAATAGCCTACAAAACCGGCACCATTCGTAACGTCACCTTCAGCATAGCAATCCCAAATCACGGCCGTAGTCGACCCGACAAAACCGCTACCATTTTTGACGTTTCCTGTCGCATGGCAATCATGGATACGCACATAACTTGTTCCACCAATGAATCCGCCAACAGAGTTTTCATCGGAAAAATTAAGTCCAACCTTGTTGGAGTCAAACTCCGTTCCCGTCACATTTCCTGTCGCGTAGGAATACGAAATCGTATCACCCAGATGATCCCTGCCATAGCCTATCAAGCCACCCACAAACTGCCTACCAGTAACATCTACAGAAGCATGCAAATTCGAAAGATTTCCCGAGTAGTTGTAGCCAAGCAAGCCTCCTACATACTGGTCACCCTCAACACGCCCTGAGACCCCCAAATTCTTAAGGTCCGTCATGGCATTATACCCAATAAGCCCGCCAACATAGGAGCCCTTCGACACAATATTCACAGAAGCGGAACAAGCTGCCAATTCCCCATAATTTTTCGAGACAACGCCTCCAGAATACTTTCCACCAATAGTCATCTTGGCATTCACAAGCACATTTTCGATAACAGCTCCTTCATTATTTTGAATAACGGCGCCGGCGCCACCTTGAAGGCTTGTCACTTCAACATCAACGCGAGCGTTCTTGATGGAGCCCTTATTCAAGAACACCAACCCAGCATTTTCGCCTTTATAGCTCGATTCAAGCCCAAGAACACTACCTTCAAAAGAACTGTTTTCGATTTTACCGTAATTGTTATAAACGAGGCCAACCGCACTTCCTTCAGCCTTCAACGAACCTTTAACAGAAACATTCCTTACCAAGCCAAGAGAGCCGATAGCAATCGATGCAAGGTGTTTGGAAGATCCCGTAAAGTCTGTCAGAGTCAAGCTGTCTATTACAGCAGATTCACCCAATGAATCAACCAAGGCCGTATAGTTTGCATTGTAATCTATGCGAAGACCCTTGATGGAATGACCACCGCCATGAATTTTTCCGGTAAACACCCCCGAATCATCCATTTCAAATCTGCCATCGGTTACAATATTTGACGGAACCGACCATACTTTGCAAATCGGCTTGAATCCGTAGCCCTTACCGTATCGAAGGACCTCATTCTTGGATACAGAAGCATCGATATCATTTTTCAGGCGATACACTGCAGAAAGTTTATACTTTCCAAAACCGATTGACTTCAGGTCCCCATATGTTTTAATCAAGAACGGATCGCTTTCAGTTCCGGAACCCGCCATACGCAACATTGAAGAATCACGATAGAGATCCGGAGTAGTCTTAACGCCAATCCATTTCAAATAGGGGTAGCTCGTATCTGCGGCAATTTGCCAAGTGTTTTTGAAATCCCAGTTCTTGTAATTTTCGGGATTGACCATCTGTTGCGTTGTGCGAAGATTGCCCGCAGCAGTCACGTTCACGCCCCAGAACAAGCTGTCGTAATACACCGAGGTAAATGTCGAAGCAGAGGCTTCGCCAGCCAAGCCACCCAATTTAGAAGTGGCCTTGATATCGCCCGCGGCATAAGAATTGCTCACCGCAGCAGACTTTGCCAAGCCGAAAAGACCGCCGACATCCGACTTGCCCGACACCGTATCCATAGAATAGCAGTCAGAAACTGTAGCCTTATTTATCGAGCCTGCAATACCCCCGACAAACTCATTACCTGCAACAGAGCCCTTCGATGCGCTATGCGCAATGGAGCCCGAAGTCTTGGAACCGACAATGCTACCTACATAATCATTGGCAGCAATGTTTCCGGCCACGTAGATGCTATCCAAGGTAGCTCCGGCATCTTCACCTGCAATGACACCCACATGGTCCTTTCCGCGAATGTTAACCGATTCCACAACCAAACCCGAAACCTTGGCTGTTGACGCAAGCGAGCCGAACAAACCGACATTGTCTTCTGATTCGCGGGAAATCCACAAATACGAAATCTTCTTCTTGTTGCCGATAAATACGCCTTTGAAGTTTTGTATCGGTTCAAAGCCCTTACAGATCGTGCCATCGCCATTGCAGGATTCCCTACGGGAGTCACTCGCATCAATATTTGACGTCAGCATATAGTAAAGGTCTGTCGTGTATTCATATTTTCCGATATATTTCAAATCATGGTAACTGCTAATCTTATAGGGGCGCATTTCTGTGCCAGCGCCGGCAAGCACATTAACAGAGCCGTCATCTATAAGCGTTCCCGGCAAAATCGGGTCCATACCCTTGAAGTACGGGTAAGAAACGCCTTCCTGAATATTCCAAACTGATTCAAAGTCAAACCCTTCATATGTATTCTTCATCAACATTTCGGCAGTGGTTCTGCCTTCTTCACTAGAATGTCCTGTAATAGTGCTGTCGAAGTAGCAATTCGTCAGCGCATTCAAGTGAGGGTACCCCACCAAGCCCTTGACATCGTTTCGACCTTTGAGAAGGCTTGCCGAATACACATTTTTGATAAACGAGAGCGAGCCCGTATAGTAACCAACGGCCCCACCAACATCTTCAAAACCTTTAACAACATTGACCGAGAACGCATTCGTGATCATTGAACCCGTGGAGCCGATCAAGCCGCCCACTTCTTCTTCACCCTTCACTTTACCCGTGGTACCTACAATATTGATTTCGCTTCCGCCGGCCTTACCGATTAAGCCGCCCACATTCATTGATCCTTGAATATCACCATCAAGCGAGACCACGTTTTCTACAAGGGAATAGTTCACAGCACCAGCCAAGGCGCCAACATACCAATCACCAACTATCTTCATATTCAAAAGCTTTAAATTTTTAATGACCGCTTTTTCCGCATAGCCGAACAAGCCGGAAAAATCTCGATAGGTACTACCAATCTGCATATTCTTGATGGTGTGATTTTTACCATCAAACGAGCCAGAGAACACATGGACACTATCGCCAATGGGTTTAAAATCGGAGCCCAAGCCATTGATATCGGCCGTCAGTTCGTAATTTCCTGCCAACGGATAGGCGGGATCATAACCAATCTTCTTAAGTTCATCAAGAGTCGAAATTTCAATCTTATTCGGTACGGCCACGTAACTCGATGTCCCCCAAATGGTATCACTACCATTCATCATACCGATTCGGTAACCATAATAAAGAGAATCCTTCGAATCATTCGTCTTTATCCAATCAAGCCATTCGCCCACCAGTTTGCCATTTACTTCTAAGAGCGAGGCCACCTTCGGAGACTCTTGCCATTTTGCCACAGCAGTCGGAGTTGCAATCGGAACAAGCGCTTTTGTCACATGCGGAGTGACAGTCAAATAGGGGAAAGACTTGCCTTCGTCAATACTCCAATAATGGACCAATCCATCTGTTGCTCGATAGCACCAGCCACTATCCAAAACAATTCCATCGCAAGGGTCCTTTTGGATATATTCATATTCCTTGTAGCCTAGAGTATCCCAACCCGAAAAAGACGAGAAAGTCATCATTTGGGACGTCGTAAGTCCTATGCCGCCAGCACTCGTGTCGAGCCCCGAAATTTCGGTATCCCAGTAAGAATATTCCGTCTCTCCATAATTATTACCGACAAGGCCTCCAACAGTGATGCCTCCATGAACAATACTTGCCGTGTAGCTGTTTTCTATATATTCCGAATTTTCACCCACCAAGCCGCCAACAGCACTATCACCTTTTACATTACCTATCGCATAGACATTTCTCAGCGTATCATCGTTTGATCCAGCAACACCACCAACATTCCACAATCCTTCTACATTTCCTATAAAATAAGACTGTTCAATTTTGCCCGAATTTTCACCGACAATTCCACCGATATCAGACTCAAGTTTACCAAGGTGCGAATGCATCAGGTCCATCATCGAAACACACTCTAAAACATAGCCCCTGTCAGATGATCCGACGATACCGCCAACGCTCGCCGCTTCGCCAACAATCGTTCCTCTCGAAAAAGCACTCCTAACGAAGCTGGAATTTTCTATGTAGCCAACAATTCCACCGATATCATAACCTGTAGCCTTGATATTCACCGAAGCAGAAACACTAAGGATATTTCCATTAGATTGTCCAACAAGCCCACCGACATGCTTATCGCCAACGACTTCACCTTGGAACGATGCATTTTTCAGGACCGAGCTCCCATAAATTCTACCAGCAATACCACCCACATTAAGTTGGCCTTGAACAAAGCCGTTAGTCACATGCACATTTTCAATAGAACCATGAAGCAATGCCACAACACCGCCCACATATCTCGATTGAGAAACGCGTCCCGTTACATTAAGGCGTTCAAATTTCAGATTAGCAATTTTTCCATCCAAAACCGAAATAAAGCCTATATCGTCTTCGCAAGGAAGCCAAATATTCAAATCGCTAATTGTGTGGTTTCGCCCATCGATATTGCCCTTAAAATAAGTGCTGCCAGAGGCATCCTTATTCTTACCGATTGTGATAAAGCCATTGCAGGAGCCCCCATCACACATCTCATGGGCGGAAGCCGAGGCATCGATGTCCTTTGCCAAAGCATAATCCGAAGAATACAGATAGGCGCCTGTACCTATCGCCTTCAAGTCTTCATAGTCTTCAATCAGGAAGGGTTTTTCTGCAGAACCGTCACCCACCATGGTGCCTTTTGCGGCAAAAGACTGAATCGCAAGCAACGACAATACGGCCGAAACAACAAACCTAAATTTCATAATTCTCCTCGCTTATTTTAACAAAAATATACATTAATCCCGCCCGTAATACAATGCCCTATAAAAAGGAACCCCCGGCGATTGCCGAGGGTTTCCCTTATATTCTGTTTTAGTTCCTTCGACTCCACGCCTTACGGCGTTTCGCTCAGGATGACACTCTGACTACGAGAGTCTGGAAATCATGTAACCGGCGCAGACTGCGGTACCGATCACGCCGGCCACGTTCGGGCCCATGGCGTGCATCAAGAGGAAGTTCTGCGGGTCATACTTGGCACCTTCCACCTGGGAAACACGGGCAGCCATCGGCACGGCGGACACGCCAGCAGAACCGATGAGCGGGTTCACAGGGTTGTTGGGAGTGCACTTATTCATGATCTTGGCAAGGAAGAGGCCTGCAGCGGTCGAGAAACCGAAGGCCACCACACCCATAGCGATAATCATGAGAGTCTGCGGACGGAGGAAGATGTCGGCAGACATCGTGAGACCCACGGAAGTACCGAGGAAGATAGTCACGATATTCATGAGTTCGTTGGAAGAGGTCTTCACCAGGCGTTCGACAACGCCGGCTTCCTTGAAGATGTTACCGAGCATGAGCATGATGATAAGAGCAGAAGCATCGGGCACCACGAGGATGCACACGATCATCACCATCACGGCAAACACGATGCGTTCAGCCTTGGACACCTTGCGCAGAGCCTTCATACGGATCTTGCGTTCCTTGTCGTTGGTCATGAGGCGCATGATAGGCGGCTGGATCAGCGGAACGAGGGCCATGTAAGTGTAAGCTGCCACGGCGATAGGTCCGATGAGGTGCTTTGCTAGTTTGTTTGCAGTAAAGATGGAGGTCGGACCGTCGGCACCGCCGATGATACCGATAGAGGCTGCTTCACCGAGAGTAAAGCCACCGAATGCCACGGCGCAGAACATGGTCGCAAACACGCCGAACTGAGCGCCACCGCCGAGGAGCAGTGTACGCGGGTTAGCGATAAGCGGTCCGAAGTCCGTCATGGCACCCACGCCCAAGAAGATGATGGGCGGGAAGAGTTCCAGGTGGATACCCTGGCTGATGTAGTAATAGAGACCGGCCGTCGGGGTAAACATACCTTCGATGCTCCAGCCACCATCGTAGAATCCCGCACTCGGGATGTTCACCGCCAGTGCGCCGAGCGAAATCGGCAAGAGCAGCAGCGGCTCGTACTTTTTGACAATCGCCAAGTACATCAGGACGAAACTCACGATCCACATCACGATCATCGAAGGGGTGACGTATGCGAATCCGGTGTCGCCTGCGAACTCAACGACCGAATTTAAAAGAGAACTCATTTATCTGTACCTCTTAGGCGATGGTCATGAGAGTCTGGCCGTCGACGACAGTGTCGGTTTCCTTGACGGCAATGGAGTTCACGGTGCCGGCGCACGGAGCGACGACCGGGTTTTCCATCTTGAGAGCTTCGATGATAGCCACTTCCTGGTTGGCAGCAACGGTGTCGCCGACCTTGACCTTCAGTTTGAACACGGAGCCAGCGAGCGGGCTCTTGACTTCGGTGCCACCGGCAACAGCAGGAGCGGCGGCAGGAGCCGGAGCGGCAGCGGGGGCTGCAGCAGGAGCGGCGGCAACGGCGGCATTGGAATCAAGAACTTCTACTTCGACATCGTAGGTCTTGCCTTCGAAACTGATACGGACGGTTTTCTTCATTTTGATATTTCCTGGCTTAAAAGCCTGTTGAGTTTTAAAAGTTTACCTTACTTGACGATCGTCCAAGCAGGAGAGTTGATGTTTCTGTAAGCAGTCACGCGGCAGGGCTGACCGATAGCCTGGGTCGCCGCTGCGGTCACGAGGGCGAGGAACTGGTCGTTGCTCATGCCCGGGTGTTCTTCGAGGGCTGCCACGGCGGCAATGCCGAGGAAAGCCTGGAGCTGCTTGTTGGTGAAGCCCGGATGGACGCTCTTTGCGTTCGGATCCCAGTCGCAGTGGGCAGGACCGATGGTCTTGGGTGCTGCAGCGGCGGGAGCGGCGGCCGGGGCAGCCTTAACTGCAGGTGCCGGAGCCTTGTCCTTGTTGAGGCCGAGCTTGGCCATGATGAAGTTCATGAGGTAGCAGAGCACCGTGAGGCCCACGATAACCACCATCACCACGATAAGACCGGTTGCCTGGAATTCGATCAGGGAGCCGATACCGAAGGTGTCGGAGTCGCCCTTACAACCCTGTTCGGTCGAAAATTCGCCCTTGCAGTAGGTCGAGCCCAGCTTGGCCTTGGCGATGGGCAACACCTTGTGGCCGCCGGCGTTTTCGATAGAATCGCGAACGTCGCGTGCAAGGACTGCCTGATCGTAGGTCTTATAGAGAACCGAATGGTTACCAGCGTGGGTTTCCACGATCTTGTAAACCATGTCGTCATTCATACCCGGCATAGAAAGCTGCTCCTGAACCTGGGCGGCATCGGAGGGGAGCATGAGTCCGAGCTGTTCGTCGAACTTGCCCTTCACCTTTGCTTCAGGTTGCGGTGCAACGAGAGCCGGCTGCTGCACATCCTGGGCCGGAGCGGCGGGAGCCACCTGAGCTTCGGGTGCATTGGTCTGTGTTTCGTTCATATTGGATTCAATCCATTCTTTTGGGTTTCTGTTTTGTAAAAATCAGCGGTGAAAATTTAGAAAAAGCGGCGCTTGGTTAGTGCCGCCGAAAGCTACATCACCCCGGTTTCGAGGCCTTTTACGGGAATATATCGCACCGAGCCGTCCGCGGAGATAATCATGGCCACGCCGGCCATGTAATTCACCCATTTCCATTTTTCGTAAAAACGCACATTCGCGTGCCCGTTCGTTACATAGGCAAGCAGCGGGACCACCAGATAGTCATGCGTAACCAGGAAGTTCACCCGCTTCATTTTGCCCAAATTCGCCAAAATTTCATTCTGCAGCAATTCTTCGCTTCGCGTTTCCAAATCATAGAACACATCCGGGTAAGCCCCTAAAAAGGCATACTTGGAACACACGACCCAGCCGCCGCCATCGGAGTTCGAATAGCTTTCAAATTTCAAGCTGTCTTTCATGTACCAATCGCCATCGAGCCCGGCAAGCACTTCTAAATCGTATTTCGACTGACCATAACCCGCGGCAATGTTTTCGCAGGTTTCCTGAGTGCGGGTGTAACCCGAATAGCCGAAGTAGAATTTTTCCTGATTCACGGCAGCAAGGCGCTTTCCCAAATCCTGGGCGTACTTTTTTCCGTTGTCAGTCAAGTGGCCCTTTGCGCCTGTCTCGCCGGTGCGTTCACTGTGGCGGATAATGAACACGGCCTTTTCGTCGGCAGCCAAGTTCGCATAGACTTCGACCAAGTCGGTAAAGCCATCGGCCTCTTGCGGGGTAGCAAGTCGCCAGGCGCCTGTATCGAAAATGTAATAGTTGTCATGGATGACGCGGCCTTCGCGGATTTCCTTGTCGTATTCGCCCGGGCCAAAGCCTACCGTATCTTTTTCCATAGGTTGCGCAAGGCGCCACTGGAATCCATTCGCATCGCAAATAAAGCGTACCGCCGAATGGTCCGACGTTTCATAATCATTTGCAAAATAAGCGCTCTGGCCCTGGTTCACATGAACGACCGTTCCTGCATTTGCATCGGTGCAAGGTTCAAAGGCGTAAGCGAGCGGAATAAAGCCGCGCATGTAACTTTCGAAGTTCGGTACGTTCCCGCCGTAGGCCGACGTTACGTTGTTCCGAATTTCGCCGTAGCGCCAGTTGCTATCGAGCCCTACAATCCAGTCGGCGACCTGGATTTTCCAGTTAGGGTCATTCCATACGCCATCGCCCTTCAGGTCTTCGCCCAAAGAGCCAATAAAATTCTGCGATTCTTCTTTACTCAAGCGGTTCTGCATCATTGCCGCAATGGCAAGCAGCACGGCGTTAGAATCCATCGCATACTGCAGGGAATCTACACCAAAGGCCGCAAGCGTTTCGTACTTCGCGCGTTCCACGGCAGAATCTAACGGAACATGGTTCATCAAGTGCTGCTCTACACGGGGGCGCGCCAAAAGATCCACTATATGGGCCACCTTGACCGAATCGGTAGAATCAGCCGCGGCGATACGTTCTTCTAGAATTTCAAAGACATAGAGCGGCGCATCAATCGGTTCGACCACTTGAACCGCCTGAGTATCGGGCTTTACCTCTGCTGGGTCCCCGTTTGCAGATTCGCCACCATTTGCAACACCGCCATTATTTTCTGCACTGCATCCAAACAAGAACAGGGCTGCTGCCAGGGCAGCACCCAAACATTCCACACACCATTTTTTTCTCATACGCGACCTACATCGTCATGGTTCCGGAATCTAGTCCCCTCACCGGAACATAACGAATGGTTCCGTCTTTCCCCATGATGATTGCAAGGCCCGCAAGGTAGTTGATCCATTGCTTGGTATCAAAGTAGCGCAGGTTCACCTTCTTGTCGGTGAAGTACGCCGTCAGCGGAACCACAAACATGTCGTGCGAAATGAACACACCCACTTTTTTCACGTTCGCAAATTCAGGCTTGATAATTTCGGTAATAAAGTTTTCGCTGTAATTTTGAAGGTCGTAGAACGCATCAGAGTACGAGCCCTTGTACGCATATTCAGAAGCCACGACCCAGCCGCCGCCATTGTTGCTCTTGTACTGTTCGAGTTTGCTGTTGTCCTTCACGTACCATTCGCCATCAAGCGCTTCAATCGTATTTTCAGAATAGCTAGCCCCGGCACCCTTAGCAATATTTTCACAGGTTTCCATGCTTCGAGTGTAGGTCGAGTTTGCAAAATAAATGTCTTCGCCCTTCAGCTTGGCGCCCACATCCTGCGACTGGGTCTTACCGTCATCGGTCAAATGCCCCTTCTTGCCGGTATCGTCGCTACGCTTGGCATGGCGCAAGAAGAAGATGACCTTTTCGCCCGGCTGCAGGCTCTTGTACACGTCTTCGAGATCTTCGAATTCCTGGATGTCGTCACTTGTAGCGACACGCCACTTCTTGGTTGCGTCATCGTAGACATAATACTTTTCTTTATCGACACGGCCGTTCTTGATTTGGCCCGGGTATTCGCCCTTGCCGTAGCCGTAGGTGTCTTTTTCGACAGCGGTAGCGGCGCGCCATTCATGCGTTTGGGCATCGCAAATAAAGCGAACCGTCGGGCCAGGCTGATCGTAGCCACCCCCGCAAAAATAGGCACTCAAGCTGTTCGTAATGCACTTGACCGTATCGGCATTGTGAGTTCCGCAATCGCCAAAGTTATAGGCCCTGGACCAGAAGCGCTTCAAGTGCTTTTCAAAGGCCGGCACCTCGCCCATATTCCAGCTGGCAATGTTGTTGCGAATCGTCGCGTAAGAACCGCTGGTATCGAGCACCATGAGCCAGTCGGCAAGGTCTGCCTTGGCGTTGTTGTCGTCCCAGTTGCCGTTACCCTTAATGCGGTCAGCAATGCCTGCGGCATAAGAAGTCATCTCGGAGCCCGAGCCCTTGCGCTGCATCATGATAGAAATAGCAAGCAAGGCGCCACTGTATTCGTCGCCGTCAAAGAGTCCAATATCTTCGGCAAAACGGCCATCGGTCGTGAGCTGCTGCTGTTGCTGTCCACCAAAATTCCAGCCGCCAAAGCCGCCACCGGTGCTGCCGGAGCCGGAAGACTTGTCCCACTGGATTTCGAAACTCGAAAGAATTTCGCGCAGCGCCTGAGCCTTGACCTTACGGATCGGCTGGTTGTTGCCGCTGTTTTCTACAAGCTTGAGCACGCGACCCGCTTCCATGTGGGTCAGAATATTCACATTCACCGTATCTTTTTCAGTCACGTCGACCACGGCTTCGAGTGTCACCGGCTTGGGAGAAAGTCCGCCCGTCAGTTCACTGCGGTAATAACCGTTCGCCTTCACGCGCAAATAGGGCGACACGTAGTCTACGCTATCAAAGCTGTAGTTGCCATCGCCATTCAAAATACAAGTCTTGTGGGTACGCTTGGAATCAGCCAGATGTTGCGTACTGTCAAGCTCGATCAGCTTAATGGATGTACCGTAGCGGAACGGCCCTTTTTCAGCGACACCCACCAAGTGTGCGCCCACTATACGCGGTTCAGCCGTATCGACAGCGGCCGTATTAACGGAGTTACCTCCGCCAAAGTTTCCCCAAGGCGAGGTGCTTCCGCCCGTGCTCGAGCCACTGTCATCTTCGTCTTCGGCTCCCGTGTACATCTTGCCATCGCGGCAAGAAATACCCGTACTCTGGGAGACTTCTTCAGAAGGAACCCACTCACCCGCTAGGCAGAAATACAGAATATTTTCGCTCTTGACCAAGAAGGATTCACCCTCGCTCTGGGCGGTACATTCCGGCAAGGCTTCCACATCGACCACGGCTGTGGTGTCTTCAATAACCGGTTCTTCAACACCAATAACGGGCCCTGTCGAAGAACTAGATGTCGTTGATCCGGGTTCGCCCGGTTTATCCGGGTCTGCCGCACTCGAAATCGGGCGGCCTAAAGAATCTTTCTGCACAACGCCACTGGAACGCTTTTCCCAGCGGGAACCGCTTGAACGACCTCTGTGGCCATCGCCATCATCATCGTCATCACCGTATTCGTCTCCAATTTCGTCAGGGTCAACTTCCTCGTTCGAAGAAGACGAACTACCGGAACACGCCTGCATAGAGAAGGCGAACCATACAGAGACTATAATCCAAAACAGGCGATTCATTCGTCGATCCTAAAAACTATTCGCAATATAATAAGAAACTACTTTCTTTTCAACGAAAAAGCCAATAGAATCTGCCAATCGCCCCCACCTGCGCGAGGGCAAAGCGTCTAATCACGGAAAAACTGCAAAAACGGAACTTTTTAGCGCATTTTCCCGGTTTCGAGGAACCTCGAATGCATTTCGAAAGCCCTTTCCAAGGCCAGGGGCATGTGCAAGCCCTTCGCATGTTTGAGGCTATATTCCAAGAAATCGGTGAGCGGTTCGCGGAAATCCGGGTGCGCGCAATTCTTGATAATCAAGCGGGCGCGTTCTTCGGCAGCAAGCCCACGCAAGTCGGCAAGACCCTGTTCCGTCACGAAAATCATGGTATCGTGATCCGTCTGGTCCACATGGCTCACGTAAGGCACAATCGAACTGATGGCGCCGTCCTTGGCGACCGAGGGCGTCAAGAAAATGCCAAGGTAACAGTTGCGGGCAAAGTCTGCCGCGCCACCGATTCCGTTCATCATGGCAGAGCCCGTAACAAGGCTGCTGTTCACGTTACCGAAGATGTCGGCTTCGAGCGCCGTGTTCATCGAAATCACACCCACGCGGCGAATCACGTCGGGACTGTTGCTCACTTCTTGCTGGCGAAGTACCAAATGCTTTTTCCATTCGGCGGCGTTTTCCACAAATTCTTTCTGTGCGTTTTCAGACAAAGTAAGAGCCGTGCCCGAAGCGACGCCGAGTTTGCCCTTCTTTAAAAGCGGGAACACAGCTTCTTGAATGACTTCGGTATAAAGGTCGATTGTTCCAAGGCGACTATCGTCGGACATGGCGCTAAGGACTGCGTTTGCCACCTTGCCTACGCCGCTCTGGAAGGCCATTCCCTTGGGGAGGCGGCCTTTGCTTTCTTCATGGCAAATAAAATCCAAAATGCGTTCGCCGATGTTTCTGGAGACGGCATCGGGTTCTACGAACGGATTCACTTCGTCGAGGCGAGATGTTTCGACAACGGCAATCACCTTGCTCGGGTCAATTTTCACGAATTCAGAACCCACACGGTCGCCGGCGCTATAGATGGGGAGCGGTTTTGCATGCGGCGGAAGTTCCGGGAGCGCGGTATCGTGAATTCCCATGAAGGAATCGCCCAGGCGCGTATTCAATTCCAGAATGATCTTGGGCGCCATCTCAAGGTAGGTCACCGAGTTTCCGCCCGAGGTCGAAAGGCATACGCGACCGTCGCTCAATATGGCCGAGACTTCGATGATCGCGACCGTCGGCGCAGGCACAGCGCCCGTACGCACCAGGTAGCCCATCTTGCCGAGGTGGGCATCGATATACTTGATTTGACCCGCGTTAATCGCCTTGCGCAAGCTCGGATTGCTCTGGTAAGGCATTCTAAGCGACACCGCCTGCGCCCGGGCTAAAGCCCCGTCGCAGCTGTCGCCAGTCGACGCGCCCGAAAAAAGCGTCACCTTGAAAGGCTTACCCTCGGCATGCAACTTTTCGGCACGTGCAGCCAAAGCCGTCGGAACCTCTTTGGGGTAACCCGCCAAGGTAAAACCGGACACTCCCAACACATCACCATCGTTAATCATTGCCGCGGCATCGACCGCCGAGCACTTTTTAGAATCAAACCAATTCATACGATAAAATTAGATAAAAAGACATCTTAGTTCAGAATTCGGAATTCAGAATTCAGAGATTTTATCATTTCCGAATTCCGAAATCCGAAATTCAGAGATTTTGTCACTTCCGAATTCGAAATTCAAAATTCAGAGATTTTGTCACTTCCGAATTCCGAAATCCGAAATCCGAATTGTATATTTTTCCACGTGAAGCATTTTATCAAATACAACTTGATTGGCGTCATGAACACGCTCATTACCCTCGCCTCGGTCTGGATAATGCACCAGATGCTCGACTGGAACCTGGAACTTTCGAATTTTCTCGGGTTCATTTTCGGCGCCATCAACAGCTACTTGATGAACCGCATCTGGAATTTCAAGAGCCATAACAAAAAACGCACCGAAGTCATCCGATTCATTATCGTGTTCCTTGCGGCCTACGCCTTGAACTTTGTCACGCTCGAAGCCTCCGTCTACGTTTTGAACACCGCCTGGTGCAAACCGTTTACCGACTTCATTTCGCAATTCATGAAACCCGGCTTTTTTGCAAACATTGTCGCGAACGGCGTGTACGTCGTTGCAAGCTTTACGCTGTATAAGAAGTGGGTGTTTAGGTAATTCGGAATTCAGAGTTCAGAGTTCGGAGTTACGATAATTCGGAATTCAGAGTTCGGAGTTCGGAGTTACGATAATTCGGAATTCAGAGTTCGGAGTTGAGATAATTCAGAATTCGGAGTTCAGAGTTCGGAGTTGTGATAATTCAGAATTCGGAGTTAAAGGAAATTTTAATTTCGGTGTTGGTTTTATTCATACAAAAAAAGGGTGCCTTTGCGGCGACCCTTTTTTTGCAGCGGAGCTGCACTTTTTTTCAAGAATTCCGATTAGAACGGTACGAGTTCAACACGGCGGTTCTTGGAGCGGCCCTTCTTCGTCTTGTTGTCGGCAATCGGCTTGTCGGAGCCGAAGCCCACGGCGCGAACGCGGTCAGAAGAAATACCGTTCTGGATGAAGTAATCCACCACCACCTGGGCACGATCCTGAGAAATCTGCTTGTTGGTTTCTTCGGAGCCCGTATTGTCGGTATGACCCTGGACTTCGATGTTAGCGGTGCTGAACTTCTTCATGAGCTTCACGATGTTGTTCAGGGTCTTGTAACTTGCCTTGGTGAGCTTCTTGGAGCCACTCTGGAAGTTAATACCCTTCTTCAACTGTTCCAAGTCTTCAGCCTTGTTGAGCGGGCAACCCTTCTTGTCGATACGCACGCCTTCGAGGGTGTTCGGGCACTTATCGAGGAAGTCAGCCACGCCGTCCTTGTCGCTGTCGACCGGGCAGCCAGCGGTGTCAACGGCAGCACCCTTCGGAGTATCCGGGCACTTGTCAAGACCGTCGTAAACACCATCCTTGTCAGCGTCAGCAGCGCAACCCAGAGAATCAACAGGCACGCCCTGCTGAGTATTCGGGCACTGGTCAATACCATCAGGCACGCCGTCCTTGTCGAAGTCGAGCGGGCAACCGGTATTGTCAACATTCAAGCCGGCCTTCGTATCCGGGCACTTGTCGAGAGCGTCAGGCACGCCATCCTTGTCGGCGTCAGCCGGGCAACCCGTAGAATCAACAGCCACGCCCTGCTTGGTGTTCGGGCACTGGTCCTTGGCATCCGGAATACCGTCGCCATCGAAGTCGCCTTCGCAACCTTCAGCATTCACCTGGGCCCCTTCGCTGGTGTTCGGGCACTTGTCCATAGCATCGGGCACGCCATCCTTGTCGGCGTCAGCCGGGCAGCCGAGGGTGTCAACAGCGAGGCCAGCAGCAGTGTTCGGGCACTTGTCGAATGCGTCGGCAACGCCGTCCTTGTCAGCATCAGCCGGACAACCCGTTTCGTCGACCGGAAGACCCGCAGGCGTATTTTCGCACTTGTCGAGACCGTCGTACACGCCGTCCTTGTCGGTATCCTGCGGGCAACCGACAGAGTCAGTCTTCACGCCTTCGGCGGTGTTCGGGCACTTGTCGAGAGCATCAGGAACGCCATCCTTGTCGAAGTCCGGTTCGCAACCGAGAGAATCAACGCTTGCGCCACCGCGAGTGTTCGGGCACTTGTCAAGGCCATCAAAAATGCCATCCTTGTCGGAATCCTGCGGGCAACCGAGGCTATCAACCACTGCGCCGGCCGGAGTCTTTTCGCACTGGTCCTTGGCATCCGGTACGCCATCGCCATCGCCGTCGGTCTGCACATCCTTGACGTTGCCGCCAAAGCGCCAGGTGAGGGCTGCAGTCACAGCGACAGTCGGGGTCGGAGCATAGCCGTAGCTAACCGGGCCAGTCGTGTTGTCGTGATGGATGGTGTGTTCCCTGACATTCTTCATTTCTTCGTCAATGTCGTAACCGAGGTTAGCAAGAGTGCGGAAGGCAATGTCTGCACCCAAAGCGAAGTCGATGTGCCACGGCAGATGGAAACGGAAACCTGGAGTCAGGAGCATCGGGTCGTCCATCGGGTCGCGACGGTATGAACCTTCTTCGATACGCATTTCGCCGGAGTATTCAACGAAGATGTCCATCCAGTCGGTCGGCATCACGTTCAAGCCCGTGCCATAAACCAAGGTATTGGTTCCCTTGTCGGCATAAACGAAGCTTGCATGGGTGTTCCACAAGACCGGTACACCAAGTGCGCCGAAGTTCAAGGAGAGCACCACGGTTCCAGCATAGTTAAATCCACCAGAGGTATACGGGTTGGTATTGCCACCATCGTCATTCAAGTACCAGGCATGACGCGGACGGACGCCCACGTTTTCATCACCGGTCGGGAAATAGACATCACCCTGGATAGCGAGGCCAAAGAAGCTCTTGGAGTCACCAATGAGGCCGGCCTTCAACCAAACGTTCAGGTCGCCACGGCTAGCTTTCCAGAGATCGCCTTCGCCATCGCCCTTCAAGTTGGCATGGTCATAGTACAGCGGGAGAGCCACACCGAGGTCGATGAAATCCTTCAGACCAATTGCAGCGTGAACATTACCGCTAAGAGAACCTGCATTCCTATGGAACAAGCGTTCCTGCGAACCCTGATTGACCACGCCGCCACGGGACTGGGACCAAGAGTCCGTAGAGATATCGCCGCCCGTACCGAGTTCGATACCCCACTGACCCAACGTGTAAGCGTTGTGTTGATGTATACCGGAAGTTCCACCCTGAAGCCCGGACTGGGCAAAGGCAAGACCGCCAGCGACTAGTGACAAAGCAATGATTTTTTTCATTGTATCCCTCGCATGTCTTTATTACATTTTGTCCTCAATGTAGTATTTTTGCTATAGCAGGGCCCAATGTGACGCCGCTCACACCCGAAAACGCGTACAAAATTTGCGCAATGCAACCAAAAGTTTATATTAGGCATCAAAATAGCGCTTATGAACCCGATTTTATCCATACAAAATATCCGCCGTGACTTTAAAATGGGCGAAGAAACGGTCCACGCGCTGCGTGGAGTTTCTTTTGACATCTATCCCGGTGAATTCGTGACCATCATGGGTACCAGCGGTTCGGGCAAGTCGACCATGCTGAACATTCTGGGTTGCATGGACAAACCGACCTCCGGACAGTACATTCTGGACGGGGAACACACCGAAAAACTGAAGCGCGATGCCCTCGCCCGCATCCGCAGCCAGAAACTTGGATTCGTGTTCCAGAGTTACAACTTGCTCAGCCGTACCACGGCCATCGAAAACGTAGAACTCCCGCTTTTGTACAATTCCAAAATTTCGGCAGCGGAACGCCACCGCCGCGCTATCGAGGCATTAAAGATGGTCGGACTCGAAAGCCGCATGAACCATTTGCCCAACCAGCTTTCGGGCGGCCAGCAACAGCGAGTCGCCATCGCCCGCGCGCTCGTAAATGACCCAGTGATTATCCTCGCCGACGAAGCCACCGGAAACCTGGACACGCGCACCAGTTACGAAATCATGATGATTTTCCAGGAGCTGAACCGCCAAGGAAAAACCATCGCCTTCGTGACGCATGAACCCGACATCGCGACCTTTAGCGGGCGCACCATTACACTACGCGACGGCCTCCTTAAAAAAGACGTCAAGAACGAAACCGTGCAAGACGCCAAAGCCGCCTTCGAAGCGCTCCCTCCCCCGGAGGAGTTTGAGGAATGAGGTCGCACCTACGGTGCTTTGAGCAACGAGGTCGCGCTTTGCGCTCTGAGCATTTCAAAAAAGAGCCCCATACCTCAAAGGGAGCGTAGCGACCGACCTCACACCTCATACCTAACCACTTCCTACTGTCTACTTCTAACTTCCTACTGTCTATGTCCCCACTAACTCTCATAAAAATTTCCCTCCGCGCCTTGTTGCGTAACCGCATGCGCACCTTCCTTTCGGTGCTCGGCATCGTGATCGGTGTCGCGGCAGTCATCACCATGGTCGCCATGGGCGAAGGTTCCAAAAAATCGATCAAGGAACAGATGACCGCCATGGGCACGAACGCCATCATCATCATGCCGAACCGCGACCGTCGCGGCGGCGTGCAGATGGAATCCACCGAATCGCTCGAAGAAGCCGACGTCATCGCTATCCGCGAAAACGCCACCTACATTAACGGAGTCTCGCCCATGATAACCGTAGGCGGGCAGGCCATTGTAGGCAACAACAACTCCCCCACGGCCTTGAGCGGCGTATCGGCCGACTACCTGAAAATCCGCAACTACGAAATCGAAGACGGCGTCATGTTCGACGACCAGGCAGACCGCATGGCCAAAGTCTGCGTGATTGGCCAAACTGTCGTGAAAAACCTGTTCCCCGAAGGCGACCCCATCGGCAAAACTATCCGCTACAAGAGCATTCCGCTCAAGGTCATCGGTACCCTAAAGGCGAAAGGCTCCGGCGATTTCGGGCAAGACAACGACGACGTGATTTTTACACCCTACCAGACGGTGATGAAGCGATTCAACGCCACCACGAACATCCGCCAGATTTACGCGAATTCTATTGGCGAGGGCTACGCGGCGCAAGCCACCGAAGAAATCATGGGAATCCTCAAAGAACGCCGCAGCTGGACAAAGCCCACCGACCCCTTCCGCGTTTTTACCCAAGAAGAAATGATCCAGATGGTCACCAGTACCTCGGACATGCTCTCGCTGGTGCTGACCGCGATTGCAGGAATTAGTTTGTTTGTAGGCGGCATCGGTATCATGAACATTATGTACGTGTCGGTGACCGAACGCACCAAGGAAATCGGCCTGCGTATGGCTATCGGTGCACGCGGCCGCGACATTCTGTTGCAGTTCCTTTTTGAATCGGTCATCATCAGCCTGCTTGGCGGCGCCATCGGGATCGCCCTTGGCATTGCCGCTTCCGAGACGGTCAAGATTGCCATGAACTGGCCCATGAGCGTGTCCATCACGAGCGTTATCGTGAGCTTTGGCGTATGTTTTGCTACTGGCGTGTTCTTTGGATGGTACCCGGCCCGTAAGGCTAGTCGCCTGGACCCCATCGAAGCGCTACGATTCGAATAATATGTAATACAGGTCACAAAAAACTTACATTTTACTTGCAAAAAAAACGAGGGATGCTATATTTCTTCCGTATAACCGGAGAATGATATGCATCTTAAAAAGTCGACAGGGGTTATAGCCTCTACCTTGGCCGCTCTTTCTGCATCTGCAGCTTTTGCCGCTACCACGCCATACGACCTGATTCGCCCGACCTGGCCCTTGAGCTGGGACGCGAAGGTGTTCGAAAACTTTGACACGACGGTCACCAAGAAGATTGGCGTTCTGAATATTCCCGCAACGCCCGCAAGCTTTAAGGCGGGGGCGATGATGCCCGACACCCTGGACCAGGCCTACTTTGATGCCATCAACACCAAGATTTCGCCGATCCGCGTGAACCAGGCGGGCTACCTCAAGAGCGACACGGAACGCCAGTTCTACTTCGTAGGCAGCAAGGCAACTGAATTCGAAATCGTGGATGCAGACGGCAAGTCGCTCAGCACCAAGATAACCGGAACATTCACCGCAACCGAAACGGCCACCAAGAGCGACTGGACCATTATTGCTGGTACAGATGCCGCTACAAACGACCTGAAGCGTTACAAGGTCGAAATCACCGGACCTGAAGGCAATATCTTTGTCGGCAAAATCCCGCAGAACGTACCTACCGAAAAGCGCCTGCGCATCAAGGTCGGTGACGAAGTTTCCAGCACCTTCATTGTGAGCGACGACGTTTACACCATGGCAAAGGATGCCACGCTCAAGTTCTTCGGAATCCAGCGCAGCGGCAACTCCGAATCCTGGTTCCATGGTCCGAGCCATACCAAAGACGGCGGCGGCGCGATTACTACGGCAGGAGATACTACCTCTTCCTTTGACGCATCTAGGGCAGGTTCCCTTGCTGGTGGCTGGTACGATTGCGGCGATCACCTGAAGGAATCGCAGACCATGGCGTACGCCTTCATGACCCTTGCCGTGATGCATGCTACCAACCCCGGTAAAGACGTGGACCACTACGATTACAATCAGGGTGAATTTGTCAAGACCGACGGCGTGCCCGATGTCTTGCGCGAGGCCAAGCATGGTGCTGACTTCTTCCTGAAAGCGTACGAATTTGCAAAGGGCGTCGTTGACGACATGCCCGTTTCCGTGGGCAGCTTCGGCAGTGATCACGGCTGGTGGGGACGCCCCGAAGCTCAGGATTACGTGAATGCCAAACATCGCGGAGGTCCTACCGAACGCACGGTCCGACTTGGCGAACTCGGCTCCAACATCTCGAGTGATATTGCCGCGGGTCTCGCCATTCTCTCCAAGGACTACGCCAAGTACGACAAGAAATTTGCAGACAGTTGCTTGGTGGTTGCCGAAAAGATGTACGCCTTTGCCAAGGACTTGGCCCAAGGCAAGACTTTCAAGAACAACAAGGCTTTCTTCGATACTCCCGCCTACAACAACAACCACGAATACCTTGATGACTTGGCGCTTGCCTCGGTGGCCCTCCTTTACGCTACAGGCAAGAAGGATTACGCCGACGATATGATCCGCACGACGGAACTTTTCAAAGGTCAACGAATCATCGACGGCGCAGGCTTCTTTGGTGGCGGTTGGTTCGCTGCCGATGCGAGTGGCATGCTTAAAAACCCAAAGAACACCAACTGGGCAAACGCCCATAGTTTCGCGCTGTACGCTCTGTACAAGTTAATTCTTGCCGACAAGACCAAGGCGACATCTGAATATGGACTTACCGAAGATGAACGTCTCGCGGCCATCGAAGACTGCCTTGCCGACATGATTGCCAACCTTGGCGATGTAAGCGGCACAGGGACCGGTTCCATCGTTCTTCCCAAAGGGGACATCAGCTGGACACAAAACACCGTCAGCTACAATCCCACTTGGTACACCATGTTTACCGACCAGAAATGGAATTTCAACCATTATCAAGCCGGAAACATCTTTGAAGTTTTGGCATACGCCGACGTGGCCGCCGATATCGAAAAGCAGGGCGTCACGCTTCCGGCCATGGCAAGTACGGGCCTCAAGGCAAGCGAAATGCGCCAGCTCGGCATCAACCAGCTGAACTACATGCTCGGCGTGAATCCGTGGGACGTTTCGTTCGTATACGGCATTGGCGATAAGAACGACGCCCACCCGCATCACCGTGCTTCTAACCCCGAAGGTAAGAACACTCCGGGTTTTAACTACAAGTATAATTGCCCCGTAGGAGCCCTTTTTGGTGGGACTGTTCCTGGCGATTCAAGCTCGTTGGTTCCAGAAAACGAAACGAGTTGGAAAGACTGGGAAAAATCAGAAACTTGCCTTTATTCCTCCGCAACACTTCTTTCGGCCCTTACCTTTGTAAGCAACGGCGGCAACGACTACTACGAAAAGAAGTGCGACAACTGCAAGACCACGGAAACCTCACCCTTCTCCAACGAAGTTTACGCAACGGCATACCATTATTTCTGGACCGACAGCACGGATTATTTCAGCATCAACTTCTATAACGAAACCCTTGAAGATGCTGACAGCGTTG
This sequence comes from Fibrobacter sp. UWOV1, assembly GCF_900142495.1. Taxonomy (NCBI): domain Bacteria; kingdom Pseudomonadati; phylum Fibrobacterota; class Fibrobacteria; order Fibrobacterales; family Fibrobacteraceae; genus Fibrobacter; species Fibrobacter sp. UWOV1. Next base: position 73,654 of record NZ_FRBA01000005.1, read on the forward strand.
TAGCCTACATTTACTTTGATGCAACCGAAGAAGATGTTGACGCTTGCGGAGCTATGTTCCTTGTTGACATCTGTCGAGCATACGACATGGACATGGGAGGATTCGACAAGCCTTGTTCTGACGCAATAACAACAATGACAAAGAACATGAGTACACCGAAAAAGGTCGACGACACCTACAACAAAGACAAAAAGACCTACACCTGGGAGCAGGCCATCAGCATCGGCACCATCGGCCTTGGCGGCAGGCTTCGTCTTGACATCGGAATTTCTTCTGGAACCAAGGTCGATGGCAAATGCGAAGTACTTCTCACGCCCTCCAAGGTCAAGGTCACTGACAGTTGGAGTTTTACCGCCCACTCCGAAACCAAGGACGCCCCGGCTTACGACGGCGCTCCCGAATGGGACAAGGATCAGGGCGATATTCAGCAGGCACCTCAAGATCCGTACATCGTTATCCGCAGCAAGGGCAAACTCCTGTGGGGTTACGGTCCGGGCAACACCACCAGCGACCGCGTAGGCTTTGTTGCGCCGAAGACAACCATTGCCAAGGCTCGCATGCAGGTGAACAAGAGCAAGCTCTATGTGCTAGCAAGTGCACAGGGCTCCAAGACCGTGAAGATCTTTGACATGCTCGGCAACCAGCTGATGGCCCAGGACTTCTACGGAACCCGCGCCGAAGTGAACCTCGCCAAGCTTCCGCACCGCGGCGCCCTGATTGCAAGAGTCGTACAAAACGGCAAGACGCTTGCAACCCAAAGCATCAAGGTGAAATAATTCGGAGTTCGGAACTAAAAGAATCAGCGCCCGAAAGGGCGCTTTTCTTTTACATTTTTATTTTACAGTCTACTGCCTACTGTCTACTTCCTACTGTCTACTTCCTACCGTCTACTTCCTACCGTCTACTGTCTACTGCCTACTTTTACTATACTATAGGCATGGAACTGCTAGAATTTTTACAACCGATGCCGGTCGTGGGCATTCTCCGCGACATTCCCCGTGGTGCAGAAGAAGCTTGCGTCAAGACCGCCGTTGAATGCGGACTCAAGGCAATCGAAGTCACCATGAACACCGCAAGCGCCGAATCGATTATTGCAGCCCTCAAGGCCGCGGCAAAGCCTCACGGCATTGCCGTAGGTGCAGGCACAGTCCGCCACGGCATCGATTTAGAGAAGGCCATTGCCGCTGGCGCCGAATTTATCGTGACGCCCAATACGCGCAACGAAATCATCCGCCTGTCTGCCACGGCTCGCATCCCGATTATTCCGGGCGCGCTGACACCCACCGAAGTGCAAAAGGCATTCGACCTGGGCGCCACCGCCGTAAAGATTTTCCCGGTAAACTGCGTGGGCGGGCCCGAATACATCAAGGCTCTCCGCGGGCCGTTCCGCGACATTCCACTGATGGCATGCGGCGGCGTGAACCCGGAGAACGCCGCAAGCTACTTGAAGGCCGGCGCAAACCTGCTTTCGTTCGGGGCAAGCATTTACGACCCGAAGCTTATGGCCGCAGGCGACTGGGCAACCATTGCCGAACGCCTGAAGAAACTTCTGAAGTCCATTCAATAGCTGATGCTGAACCAAGTTCAGCATGACTCAGGCACGAAAATCAAACAACAAAAAAATCCTGCTTTTAAGCAGGATTTTTTTAGATCCTTCGACTCGTTTCACTCTCCCCAAAGAGGATAACTCAACTTGAGAACTAAAGTTCTTAGTTTCGTATAGCTCAGGATGACACTCATACAATGTGGGATGTGTAATGTGTGATGTTTAATTACTCATTTCACATTTCTCATCTCACATCACTCATCACTTCTTACGCATTTCCTGTTTCATCTTGTACATGGAAACGTCGGCGCTGTGCAGCATGTCGTCAACTTCCTTGTAGTCTTCGCTGGAATGGGCAACGCCGTAAGCGAAGGACGCCTGCTTATCGACAATCTTGATTTCGGAAACAATCTTCTCCATGCGTTCTGCACAAACGAAGGCACCCTTTACATCTGTTTCGGGGCAAATGACCATGAATTCGTCGCCGCCCATTCTAAAGAGTTGGTCGGTTTCACGCAAGATATCCTTGATTGATGTCGAGACAGAGCGCAAAAGCAAGTCACCCGCCTGATGGCCATAGCGGTCGTTCGTTTCCTTCAGGCCATTCAAGTCAAAATAAATAATGGCGAACTGGGTTCCGTAACGCTTGGAACGCGAGAACCATTCGCGCAGCGAGAACATACCATGACGGCGGTTAAAGCAACCCGTCATGTCGTCGGTCAAAGAAATATCGCGGAGGTTGCGCAACGATCGGGCCAAGCGAATATGCACATTCACGCGGGCAAGCAAGATTTCGGCAATGGCACTCTTGCTCACAAAGTCCGACGCGCCCGCCTGGAAGCCCTTGGTCACGCTGTCGGAATCTTCGCGGTTCGTCAGGAATATCACCGGAAGGTCGTCAAGGGCATGGCGTTGGCGAATACGCAGGCAGACATCGAAGCCGTTCATCTTCGGCATGTTGATGTCCAAGAGTACCAAGTCCACCTTGTTTTCGCTCAAGTAATCCAGAGCGTCTTTTCCGGAATTGCAGCATTCAACGCTATAGCCGACACGTTGCAAGAGATCCTTGGTCTTGTCCAGGATATCTTCATTGTCGTCAACAACAAGAATTTTTTCTTCAACCATAGAAAAACCTCCCATTAAACAACCTTGGGATTCCCTTAAATTAATATTGTTTTTTGACTTTGTCTACAAAAACTCTAGGGTAGGCACCCGTTTAATAAGTCCCAAGGCGGCCGCATGCTCAAAAAACAGCGAAAGCGAGCGTTTGCGTTCATCGGTAAAGCTGTAATCCAGCGCCGAATAGTAGTTTTCTACGACCGTCCGCGGCAAATCGACGGGGTACCGGGCAAGCCAACGGTCAAGGCATTTCGAAGGGTTCTCGCGAAACCGTCCAATGCTTTCGCGAGTCGCCTGCAGGTAGCGGAGTAAAGTTTGTTCTAAACCAGGTTCGAGAGCGCTCTTTGCAATAATCCATGCGCCAAAGACAAACGGCACGTGTTGCCAGTCCTGCCAAAGCGCGCCCAGGTCGTAATCGTAAGCAAAGCGGTGGCGTTCGTTTTCTTCGAGCGCCTGGTCACCAATCAGCAAGCACGCGTCATCGCTTGCGGCGTAAGGCGCGGACTTGTATTCGGGCGAAAGACCGAACCGTTCTTGCAGCAAGATTTTGAGCAGGTTGATAGACGTCATGCTTTGCGCCGTAAGGCACACCGTCTTGTGTGACAAATCTTCAATAGGCACCTTGGAGAAAAGCTTTACCGAGCGGACCTCGAACGAACACGAGGTACAAATATCAGGAGCAAGCACAAAGGCTCCCGGCTTTTGCGCAAACGTAATCGACGACGCCGGAGACAAATGGATTGACCCATTCTTAAGCCCTGCACAATGCGCACTCGGAGGGCCATCCACAAATTCCACGTCGCTAAATTCAGACTCTCGTCCAAGGAAGTCATGAAAAAACGGCGCACAGACCAAAAAAGGGATTCGTCCAACTCGTAAAGCCATGTAAAAAAGTTAATTTTTCACCACGACCTACAACAGGGTCGAAAAATAAAATAACCAAAGAATAACCGAAAAATGGCTAAGGTATAATGGCTGTATTTCATGTAAAGAAGACCTCGCTCGGCGACGACCAGACGTCTCTGGTGTTCAAGGGCAAGATTGTTGAAGGCCCAATTAGCAAGGGCATGACTGTGGAAATCCCCGTCACACAAGAGGCGGTGGTAAGAATGAAGATTTTTGATGTCGTCCTGTTCGAAAAGCAGAAGGACGAATCGAAGAAGGTCGGCCTGGTTGTTGATTTCAAGGATCTTCCGGATGACATGGAAGTGATCATGAGCTTGAACATCGCCGAAGAAGACCTGACAATTGTTAACGAGTAAGGCAATTCAGCCTTTTCGCACACAGGGATGATACAATGATCAATGAAAGACTGCGGGGAGTGAATTTGGGTGGATGGTTCAGTCAGGTAGACTGCATCCAGGAAAAAGATCCCGTAGGGTTTCCCGGGATCATTGAACACATCAAGACATTCCTTGGGGACAGCGATTTCAAGCGCATCCGCGGTGCGGGGTTCAACCACGTGCGCCTGCCGGTGGACTACTTCAACTTGTTCGACGAAGGAACGATCAAGCCTAAAGAAGAAGTTTTCGCTCTGCTGGACAAGGCCATCAAGGACATTCTGGCAAATGACCTGTACGTGATTCTTGACCTGCACAAGTGCCCGGGCCACGACTTTCACCTCGGCTCTTACCAGGAGCAGCCATTCTTTGTAAGTGCCGACGCCCGCAAGGATACCGCCAAGGTCTGGTCGTTTATGGCCGAACGTTACAGCGGCGAGTCCCGCGTGATGATGGAGCTCCTGAACGAGCCCGCTGCGGCCGACTCCCTGGTTTGGGACAAAGTAAAAGATGAAATTTTCTGGGCAATCCGCAAGCACGCTCCCAAGAACACGATCGTGGTCGGCAGCAACAAGTGGAACAGCGCCCACGAATTCAAGTACCTGACCCCGATGGACGACGACAACGCCATCTACAGCTTTCATACCTACACCCCGGTGACCTTTACGCACCAGGGTGCCGCCTGGATCAACGATCCGTTCTTCAAGATTGAACGCCCGTGGCCAGGCGACTACGCCGCTCCCGAGGCCGGTGCCACCACCCGCCTCAACGTGGAATTCGGCAAGTGGGACAAGGCTCGCCTGCAAGAAAGCATCCAGAACGCACTCGACTTCCGCGCAAAATACGACCTGCCCGTCGCCTGCAATGAATTCGGCGTATACGTGCAAGTCGCCCGCAAATACCAGCTCGCCTGGATGCGCGACTTCATGGAAATACTCCGCGACGCCGACGTGGGCTACAGCTACTGGAACTACAAGAACCTGGACTTCGGCCTTGTATCCAAGGGCGAATCGCTGCACCAGAACTTAAAGCAGTACGACAACGCCGACCGCCTCGACAGTGAACTCATGGAACTGCTCGCCAAGGGGTAAGCCCGAATTCAGAATTCGGATTTCGGAATTCGGAATTCGGAAAAAAAAGAATTGCACCCAAACAATGTTTGGGTGCTTTTTTAATAACTCTGAATTCCGAAATCCGAATTACTTTCCGGCGGTGCGCTTCTGCATTTCGCGGCGCTGGGCTTCGGCAAGCATACGCGCCATTTCAAGACGGCTGTCTTCCTTTTCCTTGCGCTTGGTTTCTTCCTTGCAGTTCACGCACTTGGTGGCCGTAGGCACGGCAATCAGGCGGGCCTTCGGAATCAGTTCGCCGCAAACCTTGCAAATACCGAAAGTCCCCTTCTTGATGCGCTTGAGAGCTTCTTCGAGGTAAACCAGATACTTGCCTTCGCGGGCAGCCAAGGAGAAGTTCGTTTCGAGAGCGTTATAGTCGGTTGCTAGGTCGGCACTGTTCGATTCGCCACCTTCACCCGCCTGCGCCTGATTCTTGAACGTTTCGGTCTTGTCAAAATCGGTCTGCGCCGTTACAATCTGCCTACGTTTTTCAATCAACATATCCTCAAAAAACTTGAGGTCAGCATCGCTCATTTTTACAGGTTTCTTTTCAGCCATGGTTTTCTCCTTGGTTGCGATTATACTCGTTTGTACCGATAAAGTGATAAATAACTTTTTTTTCGCGAAAAGGGTAAACTTTTTTTAGAAAATATCAATATTAATATTCAAACCGCTCTTTTTGATGTCATTCAGCAGGGCATCGACGTCCTGAAGCAGCTTATCCAACCCCTTGTTGAACGGGGAATCCGGACCAATAATCAAACCGGCGGTATTGTCGTCTTGCGTAAGTTTGCCCAAAACGGAGGTGGACTGTTCCTTGAGGGCCTTGACCGTTTCCAGCAGTTTGCGGGTACGGTCGACCAGGCTTCCCAGGTCGTGAACCTTGGCAGCACCGGTTTGGGCAATAGCCTCCAGGGCCGCCTGGGCATTACCCAGGCTGTGATCGCATTCATCCAGGAGCGAATCGACCTGAGTTTTCCAGCTGTTCACGTTCACCTTGGTCTTGCGGACAACGTTCTTGGCCTTTTTGGAAACGCGATCCAGCTGTTCGCCGGCCTGGCCGTTCGAAAGAGAATCCATGACCGAGCGGGCAGAATCCTTCAGTTCGGCAAGGTCCGCCATAATGGCGCCCACCTTTTTGCCAAAACCGCTCATACCCTGATCAAAATGACCAATCAGCGTATCTCCCTGGTGAACAAGTTCCTTGGAATCGCCCGTAAGCACGCACATTTCGCGTTCACCCATCAGGCCTGCGGTAATCAGGCGGAACTCGGAGTTCTTGGGAATGATTGTTTCCGCAAGGACTTCGACCGTCACAAAGACAGCATCGTCGGTCAGCTGCACCTTGGTAATCTGGCCGCACGGAATACCGCGCACCTTAACCAAGTTCCCCGGAGAAAGCGTACCGATAGCATCGTAAGACACCACGAAGGTATAACGTTCATGGAACGGACTAGACGGATGGAAAAAGAACCATGCCGCAGAACATGACGCCACGATAATGGCGAACACGATAAACGGAAAAAGGTTCTCTTTAATGCGTCTTGTGACCCTATTCATAGTAAGACCAGTTTTGATTGTCGAAATCTAACAAATCATCGACATACTCGCCCTTGGCCTTGGCCTTAATCTTTTGCATTAGGGACTCATTGAAGTCCTGAGCCACGTTCTGACCGTTATATTTCATCAAGGTATTCATGGCAATGACCTCGGAAATCACGGTCAGGTTCTTGCCAGGAGCCACAGGAATCACGACTTTGGGGATTCTGACCCCCATGACCTCTTCTTCCTGCTCGTTCAAGCCTGTGCGGTCGTAACCGCCGTCGCGCTGCCATTGTTGCAGTTCTACGATGGTTTCGATCTTTTTTGCCTTGCGGATGGCATGAATACCGAACATGGAGCGGATATCGAGGATGCCCACGCCGCGGATTTCCATGTGGTGCTTGATCAAGGGGTCCGGACGTCCGATAATGGCACGGCCCACGTTACTGATGTGGACCACGTCGTCGGCCACCATGCGGTGTCCGCTTTCCACGAGGTCCAGTACGCATTCGGACTTACCCACGTTGCTGTCGCCCACATAAAGCATACCGACGCCATAGACGTCGACCAGGCTTCCGTGAATAATGGCATGTGGAGCAAAGAATTCTTCAAGAATACGCTGGGCGATCTTGTTGAATTCATACGTGTGAAGCGTGGTCGAGAACAGCGGGATGTTCAAGCGGTCACACATGGCCTTGAGTTCGGGGTGCGGCATCTGCGAATGCGTTACCACCCACATCGGGGCCTTGAATACAGACAAATTCTCAAAGACTTTCGCACGGCCTTCGGGGCCAATCGATTCCAAGTAGTTCCATTCCGTGTGCCCGACTACCTGGATCTGCTGCGAACTGTAAACCTTGGTGTAACCTGCCATGGCAAGGCCCGGGCGGTGAATACCGCTTTCGGCAATAGGGGCGTCCAAAGCAGATTCCGGAGAATGGCAGGCCATTTGCAGGTCCCTGCCGTAATGCAAAAAAAAGTCCCGCACCAGGAGACGTTCCCGGTGCAGGATCTTTATGTCTTTTAATCTAGACTCAGCCACGATTGCAACCGGTTATACAACTTCGGAAACAGGCTGGGCACGGTGATCGTTCTGCTTGTCGTTTGCCTTCTTGAGCTGCACCTTGATGCGTTCAAGGGTTACATCAACTGCCTTGCCCATGTTTTCTTCGTCGGCGGAGGCTACAACCTGGGAGCCGGTAATGTTCACAGTAATTTCGCAATGGCGCTGATGTTCAACTTCATGGTCAAGGATAACGGAGGCACTGGTGATATTCGGATAGAATCGAGCTAATTTGTCCATTTCTTCTTGAATACGATCCTGGAGTCCGGCAGAAGCATTAAAGTGACGAGCAGAGAACTGAATATCCATAATATTAACCTCCTTAAAAAGGGTTTTCGTATGTATTGCAGAGCTTTTTGCTCTACGTCTAGAGTATATACATCTTTTTTTGTTCAAAAACAAAGGGTTTTTCAAAAATTTTCAAAAAAAGTTATTCCAAATTGGAATAATGGCCAAAAATTCGGCTTTTTGGAGCTAAAACCGCCTATTATATAAGTTTTTTACGTTTGCTGGCGGGCAATAAATGCAGCTCTTCTTCGCGGTATTTTGCCACCGTACGGCGCGCTACCTTGATTCCCTGTTCCATCAGTTTGTCTGCAATGGCCTGGTCCGAAAGAGGCTTCTTCTTGTCCTCTTCGTCCACGAGTTTTTTGATGGCATCCAGGATGGTTGCGGAGCTGAGTTCTTCGCCATCGGGCGAGGAATCTTGCTTGACACCCGAAGTAAAGAACTGCTTGAGTTCGAAAATGCCGTAGGGCGTGTCGACATACTTACCGTTGACCGAGCGGTTCACGGTGCTCACGTCGCGCTTGATGTCGTCGGCAATGTCTTGCTGCACCATGGGCTTAAGGAACGCTGGCCCCTTGGTAAAGAAATCCTTTTGGCGTTTGAAAATCGCCCGCATCACGAGTTCCATAGTCGTGTAGCGGTTATCGAGCGCCTTGATAAATTCGACAGCCTTAAAGAGGTGCGTGCGCACGTATTCCTTATCGGACTTGGAGGCTCCCTTGTCGTCGAGAATCGCCTTGTAAGTCTGGTTTACGCGCAAGCGTTTTTGCATCGAAGAACGCACGGATTCGACTTCCATGCGACCATGCTTGTCGATCACCTTGAGATCGGCGGCAACGGTCTGCACGCGAGAATTTGAAAGTTGGAAACCCGGATGCGGGTTGAGTTTTGCAAAGCTTGCAACGGCACGCTGCACGTCTTCGGTCGAAACGCCCAAGGACTTTCCGATTTTTGCATAACGGAGCGCAAGCAAATCGTCGTAGCATTCTTCGAGAATCTTGATGCCGAGCGGCGGAAATTGCGGGAGCGCATAAGCCTGAATCAAAAAGCATTCGCGCTGGTTGCGGGCCCCAATTCCACGCGGGTTAAAGCCCTGCAGCACATGCACCGCCTCGCGCACCGGCAAGGAACATTCCTCTAGCGGGACTTCGTTACGGAGCATGGATTCAATTTCGTTGATGTAAGGGTCGCTCGACAAGCGCACCGGAGCCACCTCGGCAGATACTTCTTGCAAAAAGCCGTTTTCGTCGAGAGAATCGATCAGATATTCCACCAGCGAACGGAATTTCTTTTCGGAGCAATTGCTTTGTGCAAGCTGTTCCAGCTGTTCGCGGGTGCCCGACCAAAGCGAAAGCTGGTCGCGCAACTGGTCTTGCAGGCTTTTGCCACGATCTTTAATGGGGCGGTCCCATTCGTCATCGGAATCGTTACCCACATTCAAGTCCTTGAAAGGCGCATCTTCGTTCATGGAGCCGTCTTTCAAGTACTGTTCGTAATTGATATCGTTGCTACCGTCCAAAAGGCTGCTGTCGCCCATGGCACTGTCTTCGAGGCTAGAATAGTCGCCCGAATCGTAGTCGTCAAAATCGTCTTTGACTTCGCGCAGTTCGGCTCCGGAATCCGGAAGTTCGTCTTCGTGGACTTCGCGCTCTTCCATTGGAGCGGCGTCATCGAGTTCCAGCAGAGGATTGCTTTCCAGTTCTTCTTTGATGGCAGTATCGAGTTCCAAGGAATTCTTCTGCAGAATGGTTACAAATTGCCTCAGCTGGGGCGAAAGATTTTGCTCCAGTCGTTGATTTGTACCTATTTGCAGTCCGATATCCATATTTATCCTAAACTGAAGGAATCTCCTAAGTATATGCGGCGGGCTTCGGGGTCGTTCGCCAAATATTCCGAAGAGCCCTCTGTCAACACCTGGCTCTTGTACATAATATAGGCGCGGTCAGTAATCGAAAGCGTTTCGCGCACATTGTGGTCGGTAATGAGCACACCCATGCCGCGGTCCTTGAGCCCCGAAATGATGGACTGGATATCGGCCACGGCAATCGGGTCAATGCCTGCAAACGGTTCGTCGAGCAGCAAGAACGAGGGGTCGCTTGCGAGGGCGCGAGCAATTTCCAGACGGCGACGTTCACCGCCCGAGCAGCTCATGGACTTGGTTTTGCGAATATGCGTAATCTTGAATTCTTCAAGCAATTCTTCGAGGCGGCGCTTACGTTCGGAACGCTTCATGTTCTGCGTTTCAAGAATTGCCATAATGTTGTCTTCGACGCTGAGCTTGCGGAAAATCGAAGCTTCTTGCGGCAAGTAACCGATGCCGAGGCGCGCACGCTTGTACATTGGCTTGTCCGTCATCTCGATGTCATCGAGGAAAATGTGTCCGGACTCCGGGCGTACCATGCCCACGATCATGTAGAACGAAGTCGTCTTGCCGGCACCGTTAGGGCCGAGGAGTCCGACAATTTCGCCCTGCGACACGCGAATGGACACGTCGCTCACCACTTGGCGACCGCCATAGACCTTTCTCAGGTGTTCCGTGCGTATGGTACTAACAAGATTCTTCATACTCTCCCAATTTACAAATCTTTCGGCGGTGCGATTGCCTTTTCACGGGCTTTTCGCATTATATCCAATTTGCTTTTTAAGTTACCGGCTTTTTTATTATCGTCGGATTCGTTCTTTTTGTCAATATCCTTATTTGCCGCCTTGGCAGCCTCAGCCTCTCTCTTGAGGCGTTCCGTCTTTTCCATGTCAATGTAGCGACCGCTTGCCATGGTTGCGCTGCCCAAGAGTTTAAGCGACTTGACCGCGTTCTTTTGAGCGTCGAACAGAATGTGAATGGTATCGCCGGCGGCTTCGTTCTTGCCCGAAACGGAGCGGTCCTTTTTCACGTAGAAATACGTACTCTGAGCCTTGCCCGACACCACCGCCTTGTCCATCTTCCCTTGATTGAAATACAGGTCTAGGCGATCGCCGTCCATCAAGTTGCGGTAATCCTTGAGGTCTGTTTCGTAGAAGAATCCGCGGGCGTTCAGATTCACGTAAAGGCGCTCGATTTTGTCGTTATTGAATTGCGCGTAAAGGGTATCGCCAAAAGCTTCGGTCACACTGCCGGGGGCGCCCCGCTTGGGATCTTCTTGCTGCACGCCGTGGGCATTGCGAATCACGAGTGCCGACTTGAGAGACTTGCCCGCAGAATCCAGCACCAAGAAAATGGAATCGCCCGTAAGGTGGTAATTCTTCATGTCGCAAGTCGGGTGGCCCTTCATGCTGAGCCAGTTGTTCTTGCGGTCGAAATAGCCCGTATCGCAAGTGACGACCATGTCGTTCTGCGTGACCTTTACCGAATCAAAAGCTTGAGCGAAGGAATCTTTCTTGTTGTAGATAATGCGCTTGGCCGAAATCGTCACCGTATCGATTTTGCCGCTTTTCATTTTTTCGTACTGGTAAAGCTTGGGCTTTTGCGGCATGGTAAGGATTTCGTTTTCTCGGTCATATTCCAGATATTCGCCCGTGAACAGGTAGGAGTTTGCCGAGTCGCCGGCGTGTACATCGCTCGAAGCGGTCGCGATTCCGACTTTTTTGCGGTACAAGCCGTTTACCGCCTTAATGTAGCCCGAAGGGTGCGTAAAGAGGAAGCCGCCGTTGCACTGCACGCTTTCGTCATTCTTGTTCCAGAAGGCGCGCTGGGTGCGGAACTGGATGCTGTCGTGAATGAAATGCACTCGCCCTTGCAGCAAGAGCGTTCCGCGCTTGCGGGCGACAGCAAGGCTGTCGGCATGTTTCATGATCAAGGGCGAAGTCTGCGCAGCGGCACTTGTCGCAAGCAGTGCGGCAAGCAACAGAGGTAAAAGGCGCAAAATCATTCGGCATCCCTCTGCTTTGCTTTGGCGCGTTCACCCCGGTTCTTGATCTTTTTGAACAAGTCCATTTCCATCTTGGTAGCGGCCTTTGTGGCCGCCTTCTTCAAGGAATCCGATTCTGCAGGCTTTTCAGCAGGCTGCGTCGCCGAACTCGAAGCAGGAGCCGTGCTAGGAGCAGACTTTGCAGCAGGCGCAGAATTTATAGGAGAATTCGTCGGAGTAGGAGCCGCCTGAGTTGGAGTGGGCGCGGGATTTGCCGCCTCCACGCTGTCGCGGGTTTCGATTTCTTTGGCCTGGTTCTTGTCTTCTTCTTTTAAACGGCGGGCTGCATCTTGAAAGATGCCTGTCACATCCGAAAGAATGCGCCAGTTGTCCATGTGAGCGTCGCTCACAAAGCCGCGGCCCTGTAACACGTCGCCTTCTTCACTCACCACGCGTACGTAGCTTTCGGTGGTCACCTGGTTGTCTCCCTTGTTCCAAATCAAGGAGTCCGAGCGCACCGAGGCGCCCTTAGGCGTAAGGGCGTAAACATGGCCGTAGGCATACACGTAAGTAAACTTCAAATCCATGCGGCCAGAATCAGCTCGCAAAAAAGCAGTACGTTCTCCGAGAGAATCGTAAATATCTACCAGCACCGGGCGCACAAACACGACTTCCTTGTCGCTCCAGCGTTCCAAATAGGCTGTTTTGAGTTTCCAGGCCAGCACACCCTTGTCGTAACTATCCATGAGGGTGGTGTCAGTAAAAAGCATTTCGGGGCGCTCTACCTGCAGCCAGGGCTTTTCTTCTTCAATTTCTTCGCAAGCGGTCACAATGAGACCGGTCAGCAATAAAGGTATCAACGCCCACTTTTGAAGAATCATAGGCCAAATATACATAATTTGTTTTTCTATTTTAAACACATGAAACTTACTATTCTCGGCTTTTTGAAGAAAGTGGCGGCAAGCGTTGCCCCCTTTCAGAAACTGGTGCTGATTTCACTTGCGGCGTGGGTCACTCATATTATCTTGCGCGTGCTGCTTTTATTCCGCAGCAACCCCTACGGATTCCCGTTTGTAAGTAAGCCGGACTGGTTCATTTTCCATGCGGTGTGCATCGATTTTCTGTGGATTGTGAACGCCCTCGTGGTGTTCCTGATTCTGGGCGGCATTGTTTACCGCATTACAGCCGGCAAGGCGACACTCAAAGCAGTCGTCGTGAAAATCACCACTGTACTCTATGCCGTTTTTCACACTGCGATTCTGCTTTTGACCTTACTCGACAACGAAACCCAGCGTTTCCTGGGCGGCCACCTGACTTTTGGACTTGTCGACACCTATAAAGACACTTCGTCTATCATTGTTTTCTACGATTACGTAGCGAACGATTTGTCCGTACCGTACTTGCAGTTTGTAGTGCTCGCGCTCATGCTCCCGCTGACTTACGGCGTTTACAGATTACTTTGCAAGTGGTACCGCCCCAGTGACGGATTCTACGTCAAGAAATCCGTCATCGCGATGCTCATTTTCTACATCGCCTCATACCTGTTTGTTTACTTTATCTGGACTGGAAACGCCCGCATGACAAAGCTCCGTCCGGTTGTTTCGCTAATCTATAATGACTTGTTTGTTGCAAAGAAAATCGTTGGCCTCACGGATGCCGAGCTTGGCAATTACCGCACCGCTTACCAGAATTTGTGGCAAAAAATCGAAGGCGATTCCGATTGGACCTTTACGGACAGCGACTCAGGCAACCACCTGCCGCTCTATCGCGAACCGATGCAGGCCCTACTCCAAAGCGAAAAGCTCAAAGCCCAGCGCGAAATGCAGCCGAATTTTATATTGGTGCTCATGGAATCGCAGCGCGGTTGGAATACCGGCTACATGAATCCGCAACTCCAGCCCTCGCCCACTCCGTTCATGGATTCGCTCGCCGCCCATTCCCACGTGTGGATGCGCATGCATACCAGCGGCGTGCCGACCACGGGCGGCGTGCTTTCGACGCACATCGGCATTCCGCACCATTCCCGCTTGGCCCAAGCCACTGATTTAGCCCACGTAACCATCCCGAGTTTTGTGCAAGTCTTGACTACAAACGGCTACAGCACGCATTACATGTCTGCCGCCGACCCCGCCTGGGATAATCTGGGCGTTTGGATGTCCAAGTGGTACACCGCCGAACATTATAACCGCGAACGTGAAGACGACTCCACCTTTATTGACCATGCGATCGAATACGTGCGCGACACACTCTCCAAGGAAGGAAAGCCATTTCTCGCGACCCTCATGACGCGTTCCAACCATTACCCGTTCAACTTTGCCGCGGGCATGACCGACGAGCAAAAGAACCGTCCGTTGCAGGAGCGCATCAACGTGACCATGAATTACGCCGACAGGCAAATCGCCCGATTCTTCCATTCGATCGAAAACGAGGAATGGTACAAGAACACCTACGTAATCATCATGGCCGACCACGGATTCCCCCTGGGCGAAAACGGCGTTTCTACCATGAATGGCGGCGGATTTTCGAACGTGAGCTGGATTCCGTTCTTTATTCACGGGAAGGGGCTTGACGCCGTCCGTGACACGACACCTGCCGCGCAGATTGACGTTGCGCCCACGGTGCTTGAACTTGCGGGATTTGCCGTGCCCAACATTTTCATGGGACACAACTTGCTGCGCGAACATATGGCCGATTCCGTGCCGGAACCACTCGCAGGCCTTTCCCTCGGGGCGTATTCGGGTTATGCCGCCATCGGGCTTGACGGTTACCGATTTATCGCGAAGTACCCCGCCCAGGACGAAACGCATATCTTTGCCGACGGCGACCTGCGTCAAGAAAACGAACTCACCGGCAAATTGCAAAATGAAGAAGGCCGCGCCAAGGAGAAATTCTTAAGCGCGACCCTCGATACATTGCTAAAGATTTCGGATTACTCGCTCGAACGCGGGCTTTAAATTCTAAACGCGATGCCGCAGGACCGAAGCTGTACAATTTAACTACAGTCAAAGTCAGAAGCGAGTATAGCAAGGCCGCAGACCCCGAAGCCGTATAAAAATACGGCGAGTGGGTCGAGAACGCAGCTAGACGATGCTTATGGCTTTGACTATTTCTTCTTGAGCCAGGTGCCGCACAAATACATCGTAAAGATGATGCTCGTAATGAGGAACATCGCGATGCTGATGCAAGCGAGGTCGCCGATGCCCTTCAGGCCGCGGTGCGTCGTGAACAGGAACCCGACAAAGCCCGCGATGGTCGTGGTGGAACTTGCCATCACGTTACGGCCGGTGGTATCCATCAGTTGACGGAGCGTCAGATTCTTGTCGCTCATCCACGAGGTAATCATGTGAATCGTGGAGTCGATTCCGATACCGAGCGCCATCGGGATTACAATCACGTTGTAGATGCTGATCTTGCCGAATTCAAACATGTCGGTGAGGAACCCGAGAAGCCCGAGGGTGAGGAGTGTTCCCATGCCAAAGGAAATGCAGCCTGCCAAGAAGAGTTTCGGCTTGCGGAAAGAAATGACCAGCGTGCCGAAAATCACGAGGATAATGACCAGAGCCAAGCGGAAACTATCCTGCTTTACTGAATCAATCACGTCAGAGAGGATGAACTGCGAAGAGAAGGTGCGCAGGTCTTCGCCGTCAAAGTTCCAATGGCCGTAGCGTTCCTGGAATCGGTGCAACGCGTGGGCGTCCCAGCTCGGGAAGTCACCGTAGATAAAGCCGATTTTCCCATAGCTGCCGTCCTTTTCTCGCAACAGGTCAAGAGTCCAGCTCGGGACATCTTCGGCGGTAAAGGTTTTCTCTACAGAGGATAGCTTGCGCAGGTTCGCAATATTCACGGAATCTTCGCCCTCGGCACGATCAAACACGCGGGCCTCTACAAGGTCGCGGATTTCTTCGATGATTTCGAGGCGGGCTTCCTGGGAATCTTTTGGCGGAACGAAACTCTTGAGCGTAAGGAAACTGCCGAGGGTGGAATCGTGTTCCACGTGCAGGCGCACCATCAATGTATCGTAGAGTTTGTCGAGCTGTTCGGGCTTGCTTCCCATCACGGCTGCCGGTGTCGACGTTACCGCCTTACCTGTAGCACGCGTCACCTTCGTAGAAATCTTGTTCTTCGAGGCCGATACGTTCGTCGAGACGCGACGCAGGTTACGGAGGTTGTGTTCGAAGTCCACATCCTGTGCAAACCAAATGGAAACTGCACCAAGCGCAAAGCTCGCAAAGGCCACATACTTGAAGAACTTGAGGATTTTCGCCTCGTCCCAGGACTTGGGCAACAGGGAATTTTCCGGAGCCTTCGGGATACCACCCATGCACTTGATAAAGACTGGGAGCACAAGCACAGAGGTAAGCATGCTGAAGAATACGCCTACGGAGGCCACCACGCCGAACTCATAGAACCCACGGAAGTGCGCAGCGAGAAGAGTCAAGAAAGCAGCAATTGTCGTGAAACTTGCGAGAATGAAGGGCTTGAGCATTTTCCTCTGGGCATGTTCCAGCACTTCTTCTAAGGTCGCGTACTTGTGCAATAGTTTCTGCGAAGTGCCTAGGATATGAATCGAGTAGTCGATACCGATGCCCAAGATGATGGAGGCCACAAACACTGTGAAGGGGTTCAGCTTGCCGTAGAAGAGAGCCGTAAACGCAAGCGTCGGGAGGCAGGCGTACAGCACCGAAGCAGTCACCAGAATCGGGCCCTTTACGCTCCTGAAGAAGAATATGGTGAGGAAGATGATAAGCACCAGGCTGATGGCGAAGGAGAAAACGGAATCGTTGGCCACTTCATCCACTTCCTTGAGGCCCTCGTAGGTGCCTTCCACCGTAAAGCGGGTCGGCACCGGGTACGTCTTGCTGCTGAAATAGGCAAGCAAGGAATCGGTGCGGGCCAAGATATGCGTCACAAATTCATAGTCGGTAGAGGGCTTGATAAGCTTCGCGTTCACCACGCCGTTATAGAGAATCTTGCCAGTGCTGTCGGGGCGCGGCGAACCGACCAGGCGGTTCTTGAGTTCAGAAGGAATCGTCGACTTGGAATCCCATTCCACCTCTTCGTTCGAGGCGGCCTTCGCATCGATTGTGTCGCCCTTGGATTTCTTGAAGAATGCGTCAAAGGCACTCACCGCTTCGTCAGGGAGACCCAATTCCTGCGGCAAGTTTTCATCAAACCACACGCGTTTCTTTTTCGCGGGAGCATTTTCTGCAGACGCGGCGCTGTCAACCCCTGCGCTTGTCGAATCGGTCAAGGCGTCGCCCAGCAAATCCACAACAAGCGGGCCGTTCTTGCGGCCAATTTCAAGTTGCAAGTCTTCCAGATTGTCGCGGATATTTTCCAAATGCTTTACCGGCAAGTAAAGCAATGCATTATCCTTGAAGAACTGGTTGTCGTTATCGACCTGAGTCGAAACGAAATCGCCTTCCCAATTCTTGTGGATGTATTCGGCAATAGAATCTTGCAGGGCCACCACCAAGTTCAAGTCTTCGCTCTGGATTGCGATCATGAACTTGTCGGTGGAACCGAAACGCTGGTACGATTCCTCGAGCGCCTTCACGCTCGGGGTGCCCTCGGGCAGCAGGTGCGAAAGGTCGGCATCTAGCTTGAGTCCCGGCTTGAATAAAATGGGAATCGCAAAAAGTAGCGCCAAAATCAGGTAAAACGCAAGTGCCTTGTACTGGTGCCTGCAAATCAGCGGAATGTACCAATTGGAAAATCTTTCGGGAATCGTCTTTTTTGTAGCCATATCAGGATTTCAATAAAAAGGTGTATTAGAATTCTATTGCTTTTTTAGATTCGTAACTATTCAAGACATCATCAATCGTCTGCTTGGGCTTGAAAGACTTTTGGATGATAATCGGCAAGCGCCTAAAGAAGCGCCCGATTCTGTGGGACAGCGGTCGCCAGCTTCCGCTGGTAACATGAATGGCCACGGGTTTGTAATCGACATCGTCGCAACTGGGCAAGAATATCTTGCTCGGGTAAATGGCCATATCGTCTTTCAAGTTCTGCATCTGGTTCTTATAGACAAAGCCAAAGTCCATTGCCATGTGCGCATAAACAAACGGAGCGATATTTTCGATATTCAGTTTACCGTTCGGCAAAACGAATTTCTGATTTTCGTAGTACGACATGCACTTCTTTAAGAACGGGTGATTCGCTTCGCCACCGAAAATAGCAGCCTGGAAAGCAAGGCCCGGCAAAGGAATTTCGTCCTTGTTCTTTTTGGTGCCGTCTTCGTTCAACTTTTTCCAAGATTTATTTCTCTTGAAATGAGTCGTAAACTCGATATTCGTAAAGTAGCGGTGGTCGAGGAACCTGTCAAAACTCTGGTACAGGTAAACATCGCTGTCCAAGTAGATACCGCCCTCTGTTGAAATCGCATAAAGGCGAATGTAGTCGCTTGCGAAAGCCCACTTACGGAGTTCAACCGCTTCGCGGACGAACGGAACGTTCTTGATAATCTGTTCGCACTTGGCCATGTCCCAATGGATAATTTCGTAATCCGGACAATGACGTTTCCAGCTTTCAATACACAGCTGAGGAAGCTTCGGCAGCGGATCGTTAGAAAGCCAAATGTAATGAATTTTCTTGGGAATCATAGTCTTTTACTTTTTGTTTGAAATAGCGCTTACAGAAAAATACTTCTTTACGAGTTTCCAGTAAAGGCCAAGCAGGCCCACAATCACCAAATATGCGACAATCTTTTGCCATAACACCATGGGCAACTTCCCTGTATTCACGGCAATATAGAATGCAACCAGGGCCACAATCCAAAGCACCTGCGAAATAAGCTTGGACGAATAAAGCCTAAAGCCCATTTTGTAAAGGTAACCGTTATTGACGATTGCAGAGAACAGCGTAGAGCTCAGCATGGCAAGCGCCGCCCCCACAAGGCCGAATCTCGGAATCAACAGATAGCCCATCCCAAGCGTCAAGCCAAGGGAAATCGTATCCATAATCAACGTGTAAAGGCTTTTGCCCATACCCTTCAAAACAAGTACGGAAAGTCCGCCAAATCCGGTACCCAAGTGCACCAAGAGCAAAATACCCAAAGCTTCGGGCTGCACGATAAAGTCCTTACCCGCAATGCTCAGGATTTCGCTCGGGAACAAGACGATAAAGAAACCGATCAAAAGTTGGATCAGCGTCACCATGAACACGCAATAGCTATAGACGAATTTCAA
The DNA here is from genome assembly GCF_900142495.1 of Fibrobacter sp. UWOV1. Classification (NCBI taxonomy): domain Bacteria; kingdom Pseudomonadati; phylum Fibrobacterota; class Fibrobacteria; order Fibrobacterales; family Fibrobacteraceae; genus Fibrobacter; species Fibrobacter sp. UWOV1. The sequence goes on from NZ_FRBA01000005.1 coordinate 92,636, forward strand.
GTCCGTGCTCAAGCGCTGTTTTTCCATGCCGGCAACAACCGGAGTCAAAATCGGTGTAAAGCCCACGTGAATCGTCTGGAGAGCATTCGAAATCGTCACCATGATACCGAAGGCGCCCGCCTTTTCGGGACCAAGGAACAGCATGACCATCCAGAGGGCAGAACGAATCAAGAACGAAGCGACGAATTCACCAAAGCCCAGCGGAAGCGAATACTTCAAAAGAACCATGGGCACGCGCAAGGCCGGGTGAAGCGGCATGTCGGGGAACTGACGGCGCACCAGCACAAAATGCACAATGAATCCAGCCATCTGGCCTACAAACAAGCCCAACGGAAGCGCATGGGGAATATCCAGGAAGTGTAGCGCAATCGACACTCCCGGGGCAAGCGTTACCGTAAGGAAGGAATTTACGAACACGGCGTTTTGTGGACGGCGATTGCCTTCGGAAGCAGTGCTAAAGACAAATGTGCCCACGTAGAACAAAAGCGAAATACCATACCAAGGCAGTTCCTTGGAAATATAGGGCGTAAAGGAACCCACAAAAATCACGAGTGAGCAGAAAAGCGCAATCAGTGCCGACACCCAGAAGGAATTCATGATGCCGTCATAAGCCGGGCGGCCATTCAGCTTGTTTTGCGGGAGGTACCAATACAGGCCCTTATCAAGCCCAAGCGTTGCCGAGTGGGCAATGGTCAAGAGAAGCGTTTGCGCAGAGACAAAAATGCCAAATTCAGCGGCGCCAAAAACACGCGCCATCAAAAAAGTCAAAAGCGGGCCGCAAACCTTGAGGACCGCCCCCACCACGTTGATAATCACGGCCTTCTTTAAAAACTTGCTGTCTGCTTCCAGATTACTCATAATTACTCGCAATATAGAAAATTGGGACCTAATTTACTAAGGCATCATAATATCATTTCGCAGCACAGAGCGCACGACTTTTGCAGCACCCACCGCTTTCTTTTTCCACGCAAGATCATTTGCATCGGTCGTGATTGCATAAGGGCTTTCGCCGCCGACACCTGCTCGGTAAACATCTTCGTTTTCGAGGCCGCCCGTAAGCACATGGTCACGGAAGCCCAAGTAGTACGCGTTTTGCGAGAAGAACACCGACGGTTGACTTGCAGGGCGTTCCTGCGCGAGCAAGTCATAACCCCAGAAATGGTTCGGTTCACGCACCTGCGCAATATCAAAAATCGTCGGGCCCAAATCAAGCTGCGATGCCACATCTTCGCGAACGGTAAGTCCGTTAAACAAGGCGGAATCTGCCGAGAAAATTCCGATAAAGATCTGCGATGCCGAAAGGCCAAGCGGTTGCGGCACCCAGTAATCGATAGAATCTACAGGGGTGTCGTGGTCGCCCAAGACAATGACTACCGTATTCTTGAAATCGGGACGCTTGGAAAGCGAATCGAAGAATCGGCCGAGTTGCTTGTCGGTATAGCGAACGGCATTGCGGTAACGAACCATGGCGTCGTCAGGCTTTTCAGCAAAATCACTGGGATAGCCGTAGAACGGTATGTGCGACGCAATGGTGTTGAAAGAAATCTGCCAAGGTTTATCGGTCGGCATTTTGGCAAGCACATCGATAGCGAGGCTTGCACCCAAGCTGTCGGCAGTGCCTTCGCTTTTTTCTTCACCAATCAAGTGCCAATCTTTTTCGAAGAACTTTTCGATAAAGGGCAGCGTATGGTCAAAAATCGGGTTCGAAACCGTTGCATACGCGCGCTGATAGTTTGTCAAAAATTCAGGCCAGCCCTTGAACTTGTTTGCAGCATAAAAACTCGGCACATCGCGGTTCGGGTGCGAGGGGAACCCCATGTAGGTCGCCATAGTGCCGCGTACCGTGGGGTAACCACCGCTAAAGGCATGCTTGAACCAGAGACCGCCACCTAGCGAATTGCCGGCGGAATCTTTTTCATAGTAGCCGCCGTTTGCAAGTTTCCAGATATTCGGCGCGACGGCTGTATCGCCTTCGAGCATCTTGTTAAAGATACGGCCCTTGAACGACTCGCCCATAATGAACACGATGTTGTACGTTTTTTTCGCCTTGTATTCGTGCGTAGGAGCGTTCCGGTACATCGGAAGTTCAAGGGAATTCTTGCGGCCTGCCGCAAAATCCTTCGGCAAGAAGGCATCCAAATCACTCACCAATTCTTCGGTGATTTTGGCGTTGTCGTGTATGAATTCAAAAGTTTCTACCGCCGCAATATGCAGAATTGGCGCCGTCAGCGTGTGCTTGCCGAGCGTAAAGCGCATGTCCACTTTCGTGTGCGTCACGGGGATTTCGATCCAGCCGCGAGTGCCCGTAAGGAACAGCACGAGCGGCACGAGCGAGAGAGCCATGCCAATGGCGAACATCGCTCCCGGAATTTTACGGGAGGCGCTCTTCCAGGCGCCACCCTGATTGCTAAGCACGAGCGTACGGCGCTGTTTACGGAGCCTAAGCGAGTAGACGGTTACAAATGCAATTGCGCCCGCAAGGCAGAGGACTACCATCGCTACCCAAAGCACCGTCCCGAGCATGTCGCCACCGAGAGTCGAAACCGTCGTGGCATCGGTGATGTTTGAAATATGGAAATACGTGCGCAAGAAAGAGAAAGAAAGACGCTGGTGCGAAAAGCGGAAAACATCGTAGTCCGCTACCGCGGCAAAAAAGTAGAGCCCGTAAAAAATCGCAAGACCGCGCGGAGCGCGCGCAAAGCCGAAGAGGCCAGCCATCGCAAGCACCGCACCGAAAGCCATGAAAATCTGCCAGAGGGTTTTGCCCTCGAACATTTCGGACATCGAGAGCCCGAGCGGATCAGGCAAGCTATAGAAGAAAATCAACAGTACGCTCTGCACCACCAGGGCCACAAGCGCCATCGCAAGGTAAGGATTTTTCAGAAGGTTCTTCAATTTATTAAGCAGACTCATCTTTACAAACAAAGGAGATCCCGGCACAAGGCCGGGAGGACATTGGGTTAACGCTTTAAAATAAAATCAATGGTATGTTCAAGGTCTTCATTCTGGCGGGTATGCACTTCAAGATAGCGCTTGGGCGCGCGGGCCGCATACTCTTCATAAATCTTAGAATCAAGCAATTGCACCAAGCGGTTCTTGATTTCGCTTACGGAATACGGGTCGAAGTACAGCACCGCATCGCCGCAGACCTCGGGAATCGATGTCGTACCGCTTGCCGCCACAGGCACGCCGTATCGCATGGACTGCACCGGCGGGTAACCAAAGCCTTCGTTCAGGCTCGGGAATACAAAAGCGTAGGCGTTCTGGTGCAAGAATTCCAGTTCCCTATTTTCGACATAGCCGAGCAGCACAAAGCGGTCTTTATGCTTGAGGTGGCGCAAATAGGCCTTGGGGTTTGCCGCCCCGGTAATGACCATCTTGAAATCAAACGGTTTGCCCTGCGACTGATACATGCCGACCAGTTCATCGAAAGCCTTGGCCGCACGCAGGTTATTCTTTTCCCAGCGGGCACCGCTCGTGAGCAAGAAATACTTTTTCGCAGCCACTCCCGGCGGCAAGAATCCTTCAGGTTCGTATGCCGTCATGGGGCTGTAAAATACCGGAATTTCCAAATCCAGAAGTTCCGGGAAGAACGACTTGATCGAGGCGCGGCTGTGTTCGCTCACTGTAATGGTACGGGCTTTGCCTTCGGCCATGCGGGCCGCGAGCGCCTGGTACTTGGGCTTGTAGAAGTACTTTTTCCAACTTTCGCGGTAACGCACCAGCGCTTCGAACTTCTGTCCGAGTTTCTTGGCGAAACCGACACCGGCCCAGCTGTACTGCATTTCAAGTGCACGCACGCCGTGCCAGGTAAACACGAAATCCTTCACATTAATATCCCACTTTTTTTCGAGCGAATAAAGCGGGGTGTAAAAGGTGTCAATCTGGTTTTCGTCGATAATCTGCTGCGGCGTTTTTTCGTTGATGTCGAACAGCGGAATGTTCTGCGTCTTGCAGGCATCGAGAATCATCGGGTCCAGATACTTGTGGCTATCGTAGGCGCAGCTGAACTGCACGCCGCGCTTGACCAGCGCCCAGAAAATCACTTCGCCGTAAGAGCCACCGCCATGGAACTTGGCACTGTGAATCGGCTGAACCGCAACCAGATTGAAAAGCAGGTTCATCGTTACCTCCCGAGGATTTTTCCGAGCACTCTCAAGGGGAACACGAGGAACGATACATTCTTATAAATCCAGGCGAGCGATTTGGCGAAGGCGTAGCTGCGAATAATGTAGGCGCCCGCCGCCCCCACCTTACGGGTCTGGAATTCAAATTCTTCCTTGGCGTGGGCAATCACATCGTCGTAGTACTCGTTAATCGTAATGCTCTTGTCGGCGTTGACTTTTACCGGAATGTTCTTCAGGTTCGTGTAGAAGTCCTTGCGCAAAATCTTGGGCAAGAACAGGTCCATGCTGGCAGGCACCTTGTGGCCGCGGGTATCGATGATTCGCGAACCGAAGAAGTGCAGCACCTTTGCCGTGGGCAAGAAGCGGTTACCGTAGGCCAGCTGGCAGTTCCAACCGCCGGGCATTTTTTGCGTAATGTAGTTGAACTTGAAGTTCGTCTCGGCGAGGCTTGCCATATCGTACGGGAAATTCTTGGACACGCAATAGAGCCAGAGTTCGTGCCAAGTCTCAAAAAATTTGCGGGCTTCGGGAGTGTCTGCTGCATACATCACTCCCCCGTTAAAGATTTCGTCGTTCAGAATCGGCGAGAAGCCCATCATCTTCGCGTTGTTCAAAACCTTCTTGCGGTTAATCGCCTTCGAGAGGTTCGTGTGGAAGTCAAGCACCGCGTAAATGCCGCCCTTCCATTCTTCGGGAATCGAGAGGTCGCCCACAATCGCAATGTCGGAATCCATGTAAAGGAAATCGCCGTCGACCACATTGCGCATGACCGTCTTGAGGTAGCGAGAACGCAGCATGGGCGTAAACTTTTCGTCGAGGGTCAGTACCTTAAGTTCGTCGACCGCGTCTTTAAGGACCGCGCGCGGGCCAGTGAGAGTCGCCGCCGTCTTGTCGTCAGTCAGGAGCGTCACAAAGGCGCCCGGGTTATGGACACGGAGCGACGCAATCGCCACCAGCGTCTGTTCGCAGAAAAAATCCTTCGGGGAACTCGTCAGAACAAAAAGGTACTTTGTCATGGGTCAAATATACCTTTATTATAAGAAAAACTCCGATTCCCTTGCCGGAAATCGGATAAATTGCAAAATCTGGCGGTTAATTAGCCTGCCTGGGCGGCTTCGAGCTTGCTGATTTCGCCGGCCTGCTTGTCGCAGACATTCTTCAAGTTGTTGATTTCGGCGTCTTTCTTTGCAAGCTGGTCCTTAAGATCTTCGCACTGGGCAGCGTAAGTCTGCTTGGCTTCGGTCTGGGTCTTGAGATCGTTCAGCAAGCTGTCGGCAGAGTTGCGCAGGCTCTGGACGGTGTCCTCGGCATCCTTGAGAGCGGCATCGTTGTCGCAAGAATCATCTTCGTCGTCGCACATGGCCTTGAGTTTTTTAGAGGCGGCAATAGCAGCAACAGCGCCCAAGGCAAGACCAGCAAAAAAACTTGATGCTTTCATTTTTAAGCTCCTTGAAAAATCTTTTCCTATAATATCCATTCTGAAAATAGAAAAATCAAGTAAAAAATGACCTAAAGTGGTCTTTTTTTCGGATTTTTTTGAGATTATAGCGAATATTTGGCACAGATTCGCATAATTTAAGAGTTATTCATCAATTCAGAGCACTATATATGATTTTCATAAAACACACCTCATCCTTTCAAAATTAACGGATCGTCCAAAGCAGATAAAGCGGCAAACTTACCGTTGAGCATCCTTCGCAATCATTTACAGCGAGGTTCTTGAGCGAAAGTTTGTAGCCCTTTGCCGGCGCAAATTTCTTGCAGAACTGCTTATAGCTCTTCGCCTGCGTGTTTGTCGCCGCCTTGACTTCGACAGGTACCACTTTCCCGTCATTCTCAAAGAGAAAATCAAGTTCCGCGCTGTTTCCCGAGCGCCAATAATACGGGTTCTTTTGCATACAGAGCAGTTCGTTCAAAACATAGTTTTCTGTAACAGCACCCTTGTTCGTATTGGGCGTGTCGTCCATCAAAATGTCCTTGTAGCCCAGCGAAAGTCTGCGACCCAACAGACCGATGTCCGAAAGGTACACCTTGAAATTCGTCGCATCCGAATTTGCAGACAAGGGAACCTCCGCATTCTGCACAAGTTCAACCAAATGAATAAGCCCGGCATTCTTGAGCCACTGTAATGCGGCCTCCAGCTCGTGCGCCCTTTTGCCGTCCTTTACATGTGAAAACATGAACTTGTTGTTTTCCTTGGCAAGTTGCTTGGGCACAGAATCCCATATCATACGGATTTTTTCAATTTCATTTACAGGAGCATGTTTCGAAAAATCGTCCGCATAGTCCGCAAGAATTTCATCCTGGATTTCGCCCACGGTTTCAAAGTTCTTGGAGGTTGCATACTCGTTTACCGCTTCGGGCATTCCGCCTACAACAAGATATTCTTTCAGCAGGCGTTCCATGGGTTTTGCATAGACTTCGGGAAGCGTTCGATCGGTAGGCCATTTGGCAAAAAGTTCGATGTATTTTTCTTCACCACAAGCAGTCAAAAATTCCCTGAAATTCATCGGATACATTTGCATGCGGTTAACTTTCCCGACAGGGAACGAGATATTTTCGCGGCGGAGTGCAACGCCGAGCAAAGAGCCCGCACATGTCACATGGAGTTCCCGCTTGTTCTCGCAGAAATATTTCAAGGAAGTGATTGCTCGCGGAGCTTCCTGAATTTCATCAAAAATCAGAAGCGTCTTGCCAGCCTCAATTTTGCTTTGCGTAAGCAGTTCAAGTTCCCGGACAATCCTCTCTACATCAAAGTCGTAATCGAAAATGGCAGCGAACTTGGCGCTGGACTCAAAGTTGATATAGCATACATTATCGAAGTATTTTGCTCCGAATTCCTTTAAGGTATGGGTCTTGCCGCATTGGCGGACGCCCGTCAGAAGCAGGGGTTTCCGGCGTTTACTGTTTTTCCAGGTGACCAAATCTTTCAAAAATTCGCGTTCCATGCCTTTAATATACAAAAGTCGTAGGACTTTTGCAACTGCAATTACATTTTTCATAGGACTTTTTGTGTTAAACTTGCGTTTTTGGCACGAAAACACAGTCCGGACATATTCCTGCCCCAATTTCCAGAACTCTAGTGCACCTGGATTTACAACGGGGGAAGCTTCCCCCTGGTTCGCACTCCGTTGCTCTCCACCCCCTCGCCTAAGGGCTCTGCCCTTAAAAACCCAACATCAGGCAGCCCACGGCTCCAGAAATGAGCTCGTCTCGCTCACATGGATTCGGCCTTCGGCCTCTAATGTTCGCTCAACGACACATTTTCCTCCGCCTTAGGGCTAACTGTTTTGCCACTAATTTGTCATGCCCGACTTGATCGGGCATCTCCATTTCTACCCGAGAAAGAGTCATAACTGCTTAGTGGCCAGGCATTCGCCGTCGCTTTGTCTTGGCATAAAAAAGAGCGAGTCTTTGTCAAGATTCGCTCCGTGTGAAATCAGGTGGCGCTTATGCGGCTATTTATTGACATTCCGTTCCTTGTAAACATCAGGCCAGAAAAGGATATTTTTTGACATCAATTAAACTTCTTTCAATCCTTGATGCAACGAACCGAAAGACTCCAGGTTTTTCTAAATGTTTCGTAGCATAAATTTTCTGATGAATTTTTCAAATAACGAACATGTGCATATATTTTATTGTCTGCGTCTTCGGAGTTTGTCCAATAAAACATTTTATCGGACTCAGAAAATTGTCCGTTAGATCCTGTTTGGTACCCTCCATTTACTAAACTCGAGAAACCAAAAATATCATTAGCACCTTTTTTTAAACTTGTTCCAACCCCAATTCCACCATTATTTTGTTTTACATAAAATTTTAGATACGCAAAATCTGCTGTATCCGGTAGGTGCCATCCATCTGGGCATGCGCTTTGCGCAATTGACCAAGGATACATATGTCCTTTTGACTTACAGTTTAATGAATCATTTGCCAAACAGTAACTACCCTTAGTATTCCAATTTAGATTTTGAGCCATCCAAACTTGTTCTCCAATTTGCACAGTTCTGTACACTTGAGAATCTCGTACATCCAAATATTCGCCATAGTCAATATTTGGATTAAGGTGTGTTGTGGTAACACACTTATATATTTCACAATCGTAGAGTTTTGAAGGAATTCCTGCGGAACTACTCGATTTTTCGCTTGAAGAGCTTTCCTCAACCTTTTCGCTGCTGCTGGATTCTACAGGTTTCTCGGAACTGGAGGATATCTCGTTCTTTTCAGAACTAGAAGATTCCTCAACCTTTACGGAACTGGATGATTCTGCGCTTTTCACCGAACTCGATGATTCATCCACCTTGGCAGAACTTGAAGAATCTTCAACCTTCGCCGAACTGCTGCCAGCCGCCCCCTCGCTCGATGACGACTTTTCGCCCTTGTCGCTACTGCTAGACTCAACGTTCCCGGAACTCGACGAGTTTTTTCCGTCGCTGGAAGAACTGACGTCGATTGCCTTTTCGCTCGACGAAGATTCGCTCTCGCTGCTGGATGTCAATAACAAGGCGGATCCATCGCTACTCTCGACAACCTCATTGGAAGTGCTCGACGTGATTTCGTCTACGGGACTCGTCGAAGATTCCGTATCACCACCACACCCAACAAACGACATGCACGTAGCCCCTGCCAGCAGGCAGAGGATGATTGTCTTGAAAGCCGAGAAACGGCTCGGACGGGAGAGGTGGATATGGGTAGTCATCTTACTTATCCTTAATAAATTGTTGTTTTTGCTTTAATCTTTCATTGTGATGTTGCATTTTATTTTTTCATATGGTTTAGATAGCGGCGTCGCAACGGCTCCATTTTCCAAGTCTTCAGTTTGATCTATATCTGCCATGTTCTTTCCTCTTGGATAAATAATTAATCCTTTATACAACGAACAGAGTATGCATTATAAGTAACATCGTATGCTACAGTATAATCATTTGTTTTGCTAGACATACTTATCCTATAAGCAGCATCCGGCTTGTGAAAATCTGCCGTCCAAAATCTGGTGTTATTACCTAAGCCATAGTATTCATAACTTTGCCTATTGCCCGCAGGTATTGCAGAAAAGCAGACTGCGTCTATTCCCTTGGTATCTTCTTTCTCTCCTACCCATTTTTCAGTACTTTTTAGCATTTTGGGGGCCTTGCCAATTTTTTCAACAAACAAAGTTAAAGTATCCCATTCAGCTCTAGTTGGAATGTGCCATCCTTCTGGGCACACACCTTTCCATTTTGAAGGCAATGAACAATTTTTTTCATTAAAGCCACATTTTATACCATAAGCACTATCCAAGAAAATGGAATCAATTGCTACGGTCCATGGATAAAGTTGACCGTACTCATCGCAATTAGCATTTTCCCCATCAAAACAAACACTTCGAGACGAGCCCGTTTTTCCCTTTTTATAATTATAATTCAAATTCTCCGCCATCCATTCTTGATTTCCAATCTTCACGGTCTTATAATCTTTTTCATCTCGTGTATCGTGTATAGGTTCTCCATAAATACATCCAATAGAGCTACTAGAACTATTCTCATCATAATTTGAGGAACTACTCTCTTCAAAAGAAGAATAAACAATAGAACTGGATGAGTGATCATTGTTAGTCGAAGACGACGATTCTTCCAACTTGGAACAGGAAGAGTTCTTTTCCGTTGAAGATGAATACGCTCCCGATTTTACACTGGAAGAACTCTCCTTTGTCGAGGAAGACGATTCAGCCGGCCTTGCGCTTGACGAACTCTCCTTTGTCGAGGAAGACGATTCAGCCGGCCTTGCGCTTGACGAACTCTTTTCCGACGACGAGGATTCTGTAGGTTTTACGCTAGATGAGCTTTCTACCGACGAGGACGATTCTTCCGGCTTTATACTTGATGAACTCATCTCCGATGAAGAAGATTCTGCCAATTTTACACTGGATGAGCTGATTCCTGATGAAGATGATTTCGCCATACTGCTACTAGATTCTACGGGTTTGTCAGAACTAGACGACTCATCAGGTATTTTTGAACTCGAAGATTCATCTGTTTTGGTTGAACTAGAGGAACCTTCGTTCTTTATCGAGCTGGACGACTCTTCGACTGTCACCGAATTAGACACGCCAGACCCATCGTCTCCGCAAGACGACAGGAAAAGGGCTAACAAAAAAATTGGACCAATGAATCTAACAAGTGGCATTGCTTTCATTTTACCGATTCTCCAAGTACCAGTTTTTCATTTTTTTTGCATAGCGTTCCAAAACAGCTTTTGGACTTTCCGTTAATCGTTCTCCAGAAGACGAACAGGTCAAATGCAGTTCTGGGGATTCTTGACATTTTACCAAATGGCGGGACAACGTCCAGCCTTCTGCATTGCAGTTTTTCTCAAAATCAGCATAATATTTTTCGCAGGAATACTCGTCATAGTAGGATCCGTCTAGCTTTTCGTGGTAGGCGACACCTTCGCTATCAGCCGTAAGGAAGAATGTTTGAACATAACCAACGATTCCATTCGGAATATACCCTATCGCCTTTACCCCATATTCCGATGGATATATACTGACATCGCAATAAGAATAAGGGTTATCTTCTTCATAAGCGAAATAATTTTCCCGTTCGCCGCTGAACCTAATCTCGAACCAGAACCTGGTAGTATCCCTTTCATAATCGTCAATATCTGCCGGTATGCCATCAACAAAGTTCTTGACAGAATCAACTTGATGTTCTAGAATCAGCTTTTCATCCGCAGAAATTTCTGCCACAGAATTATCATCTACAGTTGCACCCGCCGTAGATTTTTCGGAACATGCGGCAAGTTCCAACAAGGTGCCGCACAAAGCAAGCCAAAGCGTAACATTTCCAAACATTTTACTTTTCATCGCCCACACCTTCTATTTTTTGAGTCAAAGGGAACAGTTGCAAATTCAGGCGTAACACCTGATCTACCTTGTCATCGTTCGCAACAATTTCTAGAACCTGCTCGCGGCACTTTTTCAGGACTTCGACAACTTTTGCAATGGCATCATTAGAAACGCCCATGGTAACACCCGCAACATAGCGTTCATCCGCAGCAAAACGGTCAAGTGCATCTACCGCAAAGGAGGCCATTTGCCTGTTCATGGAACGCACGGCCAAAGACATCGACTGCGTGTCGCCACCCAGCAGCTTATCTGTCTGCGAATAATTGCCGTCATCCGTCTTTTTGAGGATTCCCGCATGAACCTGAAAGTCGATGGAGTCCTTTACCTCTTTCGCAGAAACTTCATGAACGCACTTGCCCGCAATTTCTTTTGGCATAGCCCCCGGCATGGCAGGCGCCAACTCACGTACGACCGGGTGCACCCAGGAATCATAATACTTGTACGCCTCTGCCCCGATGAGGTTTACTTTACTGGCCTTTGCGATTGACTGCATTTCGGCATAAGCGAAACGTTTCTTGTCATCGGTCTTCGCCTGTGCATACAAGACCATATTGAAAAAGTAATCCCGTTCGATCCCCGTAAATTTAAACGCATCAGCCACCTTGACGGTCGCTTTCTTTCCGAGATTTGCCTTACCCTCGCAAACCTGTTTCATGAACACCGGCGAGGTAAACCCCGCCATTTTCGAATAATCACGCCACGAAAAAGCCGAAGTACGCTTTTTCCAGTCGTAAAAGTCTTGTAGATAACGACGAAAATCTTGATATTGCAAAATAGGAGCCATAAGTCTAAATCTATACAACAGGCTCCCCAATGTCAATAAATTTGATACAAAAAGCGTTTTTTTTTTACAATTAAACAAGTTTTTTACACCATTTTCTAAATTTCATAAATTTGAATACGATTTGAATACACCTAAAGGAGCTTATTCGTGACCACCCCTGACTTTAGGAAAGCAAAAGACCCCCTGGATTGCTCCAGAGGGTCTTTGCAGCGGGAAGAGCGAGATTCGAACTCGCGATAGGATTAAGTCCTATACGTCCTTAGCAGGGACGCGCCTTCGGCCAGCTCGGCCATCTTCCCATCTTGGGGACACAAATTTTAGATAAAATTCGGTAATTTTTCAAGGGTAAAGACGCAAAAATGGCAAATTTAGCCCCAAAATGGCACTTTTTTTTACATTACATGGAGCAAAAAACCAAATTTTCTAAATTTTATACATGCGTCTCTTCTCCAAATTGTTCAAAATCGTGGCCGCTTTCGCTTTAGTCGGCCTCATTTGTTGCATTCCCGCCTATATCGTGGTCTTCAAGATACTCCCGACACAGGACCCCGACAATCAATTCAACCGCGCCACCATTCTGCAAGTGCTTTCGGGCGAAACCCGCGTCTATTATAATGACGGTGAAGAACTTTTGGGCGCCTTCTTTGACGCAAACCACCGCGTGTACGTGCCTTACGGCGACATTCCGGCAAACATCGTGAACGCCCTGATTGCCGCCGAAGACGCCGGCTACTGGACGCACTCCGGATTCAGCATTTACGGCTTTACCCGCGCCATGATTTCGAACCTCAAGAGTGGCCACATGCGCCAAGGCGGTTCAACCCTTACCCAGCAGGCCGTAAAAAACATTTTCGGTCGCGAAGAACGCAGCATCAAGGAAAAGGGCAAGGAGCTCATTAACGCGCTCCGCATGGAAAAGCACTTTAGCAAAGAAGACATTCTGGAATTCTACTTGAACCAGTTCCACGTTTCGGGCACCGGTAAAGGGGTCGCTATTGCAGCCCAGTACTTCTTTAACAAGGAACTCAAGGACCTGACGCTTGCCGAATGCGCCTTTATTGCAGGCTCGGTAAAGGGCCCGTTCAACTACGACCCGTTTATTCAACGTAGCGCCGAACGTCGCGAAAAAGCACTCGCCCGCGGCAAGGAACGCCTGGAATACGTGCTTGGCCGCATGGTCGAAGAGAAATACATTTCTGAAGAAGAAATGAGCGAAGCGCTGGCGAAGCCGCTGGAATTCAACCACGGCAACTTCCGCTTTAGCGTGAGCACTATGCTTGAACGCATCGAAGAAAAGCTGGACGGCGAATTCTTCCAGAAAAAGTTTGAAGCCGAAGGTATCGAAGACTGGCGCAAGGCTCAGCTATCGATTACAACGACTGTAGACGCCCGCAGCCAGGACGCAGCCAAGACCGCTTTGCAGGCAAACATCAGCGGGCTCCAGATGCAGCTCGGTGGTTTTGTACTTCCGAAGGCCCAGTTTGCAAACCGCGCCCAAACCGCACGCAAGGGCGACTACCTGTACGGCACTGTCGACAGCATCATGGTCGACGACCAGGGTGGCCTCAAGGCATTGACGCTCAGCTTCGGCCAGCTCAAGGGCATGGTTTCTGAAGCATCGGTCAAGGACTTCGCGAAAAAGGCCGGTGGCGACGTGAACAAGATTCTGGCGCCACAGCTCAAGAAGGGAGCAATCCTCTTGGTGAGCATCATGGACGATAAGCTTGTAGACGGCTTTGCCCCTTGCCAGATTGAAACGGAACCTGTACTGCAAGGCGCCCTGTTCGCTATCCAGAACGGCAACGTGATTGCAAGCCAGGGCGGATTCCACAACACCGGATTCGACCGTAGCTTTAAGGCTGTGCGCCAGTTGGGTTCTAGCTGGAAACCAATTCTTTATGCACTCGCCCTCAAGTACCACTGGAATTACCTGGACATGCTTGAAAACGACTTCAACGTTTTCCAGTTCACCAATCAGTTCTATTTTCCGCGTCCGGACCACAAGAACAAGGGTGATGTTGTAAGCATTGCCTGGTCTGCAACACGTTCTGAAAACATTGCAAGTATTTGGCTTCTGGAGCACTTGCTCGACAAGCTTTCGCTCGAAGAATTCAACGACATTGCAGCCGTGAACGATATGGCCCGCCACGAAGACGAAGATACCAAGAAGTTCTTTGAACGCCTGCGTGACAAGTACGGCCTGATTTTGAAAGAAGACACCAAGCGCGAAATCGAATTCACCAAGGCACGCGACGCTCTTGCCGAACGCTACAGACTCGAAGGAAAGGACGACAAGGCCCGCGATGTGCTGAACCTGCGCTACGGAACCTTTAACGATATCGCCGTGAAGCAGTCCAAGAAAGATGCGAAAACTCTCGGATTCATCAAGCACAACTACAAACGCTATTCCGAAATCTTGCGCGAACGCCAGGCACAAGAACTTGACCCGACGATTGTGCTCCCGCCGCTGGATTCCGTGGTATTGCTCAACCACTTTACGCTTGCCGACATGAAACGCCTTTCGACCATGATCGAGCCGGTGGACAGCGAAGTGGATTACCTGGATGCCGAACACCTACGTTACTGGCCCGACTACAGACGCTCCTTGGCCTTCGCCGAATACGCACGTTTTGCCAAGGAAATCGGCATCAAGCAGAAGTTGCAGAAAGTGTTCAGTATGCCGCTCGGCGTGAACGACATTACGCTCGCCGAAATTTCTACCGCCTACCAGACGCTTTTAACCGGCAAGGTGTTCAAGTGCCTAGACGGCGACTGGACAGATCCGTGTTTCATTAAAGAAATCAAGAACCGCGACGGCAAGGTGATCTTTAAAAACAAGAGCGAAAGCAAGGTGGTGCTCGGCGACACGATTACCTCGCAGATGGCAGTGATGTTGCATTCCGTGTTCGTAAACGGTACTGCCCGCAGCCAGTACACCCACATTACGGTGACCTCGCCGGATAAAGCGATTACGCTGCGCTACCCCGCCCTCGGTAAGACCGGTACCACCAACGATTACCGCAACGTGGCGTTCCTCGGTGTACTCCCGACTTACGTGAACGAGAAGAACGGCATTTCTACTGATTCCGTGATTGCCATCGGCAGCTACGTGGGCTTTGACGACAACAAGCCGCTGAAATCGGGCCGCACGCGTATTGCAGGCGCGAGCGGCGGCCTTCCGCAGTGGGCAGACTTTGCGAAGAAAGAAATCGATATTTTGGGACTGCCTGAAAAGATTGACTTCCTCGATATTTCGATGCTTGCCGCGGGCGAAGTTCCGCTAATACTCCCGAATGAACGCGGCCAGCTGACGGTTGACCCGATGACCGGAAGCATTATCGCAGGCGGTAGCGCCGAACAAGGCCGCCCGCTCCCGTGGATTGAGGTTCCGGGATTCACGCCGCCGCAGGTACACGCCGCAGCTGCAGAAACCGCCGCCGAAAACGGAATCATGGTCAGTTTGCCCATGCCGGCCGCCGCACCTGCCGCGCCCGCAGATTCTGCCAATGTAGCCGGCGCCGCCCCGAGTGCTCCTGCCGAAGGCACTACCTCGGAAGGCGCCGCCGTGGCCGTGCCCGCACAGCCCGCACAACCGGCCCAGCCGAAGGCTGCCGCCATGCCCAAGGATGACGACTGGGATTTGCCTGAAGGCTTTGATAGCAAGAGCGCCTTTGTGCCTATCGAAGCGGATTGATAGTTAGCAGTTAGTAGTCGGCAAAACTTAGCGAAAGAAGAAAATAAAATGAGAATCAAGTTTTTTAGTTTGTTATCAGCAAGTGCTTTTGCACTGACGGCTTGCGTGGGCAATGCACCCGCTCCCGAAACAGAACCGACTAACGTTTCTGCAAACGCTTCTTCTGAGCAAGAGCAGCCCAGCACGCTGTCAAGCGACACATCGCATCTGAACACGCAGGAACCGGGCTCCCCATCGGGCGCGATTTTCAATTCGCAGGCTCTCGACGGCTACCGCCTGGCCACCCCGGAAAACATTCCGACGGCACCGGAACACGAACCCGCAGCTAGCAATAGCAAAACGGCAGCCGCGATCGCAGACCCCTACACCGCAATCCCCGCGATTGTCCAGAGCATTTTTGATTACGCCAACACCTTGTACAACGCCGGCTACACCGATTCTGCAAGCGCTTACCTGGAACGTTTCCGTGTAATCAAGCCCTTATGGGAACAATGGGAATCTAAAGCCGATTCCATGTTGAATGAATTCGGAAAAATTCGCGCCGAAAAGGCCAAAGCCTTTGAGCCGATGGTATTCCAGATTCAAAACATGAACCGTGCAAATTCCGACTACGACCTTGTAGCAGAAACCGCCGATAGTTTGATTGCTCTTGCTCCGGGCGATTCGCTGACCCAGTGGGCAAAGGCACAGAAGGGGGTTGCCTACAAGAATACGCTCTCCAAGGCAAAGAAAGAATACGCCGCCATCAAGGACCTAGCCGACAACCAGGCGCAATTTGCCGAAGCAGAAAAGCAGGCTCTCACGTTCCAGATGCGTTACCGCGACTTTGAAAACGACCTCCATATTCAAGCGCTTATCGACCACATTCGCGAACTTGCGCAAGCAAACGATGCTGAAGCCGCTAAGTACTGGGAATCTCATGACCCGGCACAGGCTCTTGCCAAAGCCGACACGCTCTTGCAAAAAGAAAAGTTCAACGAAGCCAAGGAGCTTCTGATGAAACTGAGGGCGAGCAAGCTACGCAAAGAGGCCAACGAGCTTTACACAAAGCTTGCAGACAACTTCTGCACCAAGCAACGCAAGACAACGAGTCAGGTATTCGCCAAGGCCCAAAAGCAAAAAGATGCGGCCAAGAAGAAAAAGCTGTTGAACGAAGCAATCGCCCCGCTGGACAAGTGCCTGACAGAATATCCGGACAATCCGCAGAAGCAGAAAGTCGAAGAGAACAAGAAGTTCCTGGAACAAGAATTAGGGAAGTAAATCAGATGTGGGATGTGAGATGTGAAATGAGTAATTACACATTTCACATCAGTCATTGCACATTGTTTTTACAATTCTACTAATATGCCGGCTTGCACGTAGGCGTAGCCTTTGCCTTCGTGATCAAGGAACTGGTAGCCGCCCATCAACATAATTGACGAATAGTCGCCGTTCTTGATGTCAAAGCCGCCGCCGGCACGCCAGAACATCTGATGGTTCGAGCCAAAGAGATAGCCCCAGTCACCGGTTGCTACCGGGAGCGCCGTGCTACCGATGGGCAAGCGAACCCACACACTGCCCGAAACCGGAATCAAGCTCACGTTGTCGATTTCTTGATAGCCCGAGCCGATGCCGAAAAAGAGCATCTGGTCAATGGGATACCAAAAGTGGCCGAAAACGTTCAAGTTGAACTTGCCGATTTCGCTCACATGATTGACGACACCACCCTGCACATCCATGGTAAAGGCACTTGCCGGTACCGCGGCAAACGCAAAAGCAAACAGAATAGCAGAGAAAATCTTTTTCATATCTACAATATAACTCAAAATTCACTAAAGATTCTTCGACTTCGTTGCACTACTACCCAAAGGGCATAACTCAACTTGAGAACTAAAGTTCTTAGTTTCGTATAGCTCAGAATGACACTTCTAACCGACTACGGTCTACCTCCTACTAAAATCACTCGTCGCTGCGGGTTTCGCGGGCCCAACCGCCGCTCTTTTCAGGCTTGAAGGCCATAAAGAAACCTTTAAGCATGGCGTAGTTCATCGAAAGGAAGTAGTAACCGCTCGGGACAATCTTGAAACCGGCCACCAACAGCGAAAGCGTCATCACGCCAAAGAAAATCTGGTAGAAGAGTCCGCTCGTGAGCAGGCAAGCGTTGGCGACAAACAGCAAAATCAAGATGTGCGGCGAGAACCAGCGCAGAATCTTGTGCGAGAAGAACAAGTAAGCAAGCAACGGATGCAGCGGATTCAACAGCGGCAAGTAAGAGAACAAAAAATTAAAATTCGCGCGGCCGATACGCACCTTGCGGCGGAATTCACCGCTCGATTCCTTGGAAGTCTGCTCGGTACCGATAGCACTTGTCACAAACGTGCAGTAATAGCCTTTTTCAAGAACCTTGGTCGTCACGAAGAAGTCGTCCATGACGCTCTTCTTGACCGGCAGTTCCGTATACAGTTCGCGACGTATTGCATAGAGGGCGCCATTACCGCCGATCAACATGTCAAGAATGCCTTCGAACTTTTTGATTTCGGATTCCAAATCCCAGTAGGAACTTTCACCGCGACCCAGCGTAGAACCGCTCTTGTCCGACAGAATCAAGTGACCGCATGCGCAACCGATTTTCTTGTCCTGGAACGGAATCACGAGCTTGCGCACCACATTCGGGAAGAACATCGTGTTTGCATCGCAGAAGAGTAAGATGTCGTTCTTTGCAATTTTGTTCAGGCGGTTCAGCATGGCAGCCTTGCCCGCATTCTTGGGCGCCTTGACCAGCGTAATTCCCTTATCGGCATAGCGGGCAACGATTTCGGCGGTCTTGTCGGCAGAGCCGTCGTCACCGATCAAGACTTCTAGCTTGTCCTTGGGGTAATCAATTTCTAGAATGTTCTGGATTTTGCGTTCAATTACAGCCTCCTCGTTGTAGGCCGAAATCAGAATCGACACCGTTGGCAGTTCAACGTCACCTTGTTCTGGAGACTTACGGCGCTTAAAGATTTCACTCACGAACGGGAGCGTCATCGGGAACAGCAAGTAGCAATGTACTAGCAAAAAAATCATCACCCAGAAAACGATTTGAGCGTAAAAAAGGAATTGTTCGTTCATCGAGACATCCACTCCTTCTCTTTTTCAAGAAACTGGTACAGCATGTATTGCAGCTCTTGCGGTGACATGGAATCGGTCACCGTCAAAATGCTCATGCCCTTCGGGGCGACAAGCACAAAAGCCGGAAGCGCGTTCAGTTCCCATACATCAAAATAGCAGCGTTGCACCGTTTTCTTTTGACCGTCGCACACAATGGAATCTTGCGAGTCGGCATTGAGCTTAACGGCATAAAAACGCGTATTCAAAAGCGAGGCCACCGTGGGGTCGCTGTACACGTTCGCATCCATCACGCGGCAGGGAATGCACCAGTCCGCATACAAATCCACAAAAATCAGCTTCGGCCCCGTCTTCGCCTTTTCAAGCGCTTCATTGTAGCCCATCCAATGTACCATGGACTTTTTAGCAGCCTTCTTGGCAGGCACCGCATCGTTCAGAGGGGCAGCAAAAGTAACCGACACGCAAAGTGCTACAAGCATCAACAAGCGAAAAATCAATGTACACCTCCCTTGTGGGCGGGCATCTGGTTTTGCGGCGCCGGAATCTTCGGCAGGCGCGCCTTTGGACCATTACCCTTTTGAAGAGCCTCTTTTGCATCTACTGTCGCGGCCTGCGGAGGTGTCAGCAGAGAATCGATGCGGGCATTTACTGCCTTCTGGAACGGCACCCACTGGCGCTCGTCATTCAGGATTTCGTCTGTCTTGGCGAGGAACTGTTCGCGGGTATAGCCCGCCGCCTTCAAAGCGTCTTGGCGCACCAGGCGACCCATCGGGGAATCCTTGCCATAAGTAATCTCGGCCACGCGCAGTTCGACAAACAAGTCTACGAACTTCTGGTCGACCGTAACCTCGCCGCTACAGCCGAAGAGACTTCCACAAAGCGCAAAAGAAATCAAAACGTAAAGGAGATGCCGGGACAAGCCCGGCATGACATGATCGGGGGCCACTATGATGTTTGCTTCTTTTTCGCTAAACTTCATAAGGTCCCGTTACTATTCCTTTTCTTCCAGAGCGTTTTCGAAAAGGCCTTCCACGTATTCGGCCTTGCTGAAAGGAACCAGCTGGTCGATGCGTTCGCCCATGCCAATCCAGCGGATAGGAATCTGGAGCGAGCTTGCAATCGAGAGCACGGCGCCGCCACGGGCCGTACCGTCGAGCTTGGTCACCACAAGGCCGGTGAGCGGGAAACTCTGGTTGAAAATTTTCGTCTGATTGATGGTGTTCTGTCCGGTATTGCCGTCGATCACGAGCCACATGTCGTGCGGCATGTCGGGACTCACCTTCTTGATCACGCGGACAATCTTCTTGAGTTCTTCCATCAAGTAGTCTTTGTTGTGCAGACGGCCGGCGGTATCGATCAATACCACGTCGCAGCCGCGGGCCACTGCAGCATTGCAGGCATCGAACGCCACAGCCGCAGGGTCAGAACCTTCCTGGTGCTTCACGAATTCGGCACCGCTACGCTGCGCCCAGGTTTCAAGCTGGTCGATGGCCGCAGCACGGAACGTGTCGCAGGCCGCAATCATCACCTTCTTGCCCTCGTCTTTAAGGCGTGCGGCAAGCTTACCGATCGTGGTCGTTTTGCCGGCGCCGTTCACGCCAATCACAAGCACCACATGCGGTTTGCCCTTGAGTTCAAACGGCGGCGGGTCCTTCAAGAGGCGTTCCGCTTCGCTACGCATAATGCCTAGCACCTGTTCGGTTGTGAGCGACTTGCCTAGCGCCTGTTCACGAAGCGCATCGGTCAACAGGAACGCCGCTTCGACACCCACGTCGGCCTTGATCAAGTGTTCTTCGAGTTCCTCAAGAGTGTCGTCTGTAATTTTGCCTGCACCGACAATACCCTTGAGTTCGCCCATCAAGGCGTCGCGGGTCTTGGCAAGGCCACTCTTAATGGCAGAAAAAAGTCCCATTCGAAAATTTCCGTAAAATCGTTAAACGATGCTTTCGACCTTGTCGACCAGGCCGTAGGCCTTGGCCTCTTCGGCACTCATAAAGTTGTCGCGTTCGGTGTCGCGGTCGATTTCTTCCATGGTGTGGCCAGATGTTTCGGCAAGAATCTTGCCCGTAATGTTGCGGATACGGAGCATTTCTTCGGCCTGAATCTGGATGTCGCTTGCCGGGGCGACAATTTCACCGTGAATGAGCGGCTGGTGAATCATGATGCGGGCGTTCGGCCATGCATAACGCTTGCCCTTTGCACCCGAAGTCAAAAGTACCGCACCCATGGAGGCTGCCTGACCGCAGCAAACCGTGACCACGTCGCTCTGGATAGCGTTCATGCAGTCGTAAATGGCAAGGCCGCTAGAAATCACGCCACCCGGGCTGTTGATGAAGAAATAGATGTCGTCGTGGTTCAAGGAATCCAGGTACAAAAGTTCCTTCACAATGCGTTCGGCGCTTTCGTCGTCGACACCGCCCCACAAGAAAATCTTACGCTTAGAGGCAAGGAATTCTTCAGCCTTCTTCATGATCTCGGAAGGGGCGTTCTCTTTCTTTTCGTTGCAATCTGCCATAATAAATCCTTTTTGTTCGGGTATAATTTAGAAAATTCAATATATTATCGTCTTTTCGCACCCATTTGTAAAGCAAGGATTTTAAAGGATTTGCTTATGATTCCGGCGCAAAACTTGAATATGTTGACAAATTCAAACTTTAAAATTAGATTATTCATAAAGCGATTGAAGGAGGTTTAGATGCCGTATGTTTATGTGAAAGATTCCGAAGGATTCGTATTCAAGAAAAAAGAATCGGATGTCGCTGCAGATGAAAAGATTATCTCGGAAAAAGAATATCTGAAAAAATCGGGCATTGCCCTTTACGAAAAAAAGTTCGGGCACGGCGGTGCGCGCGAAAACGCGGGCAGAAAAACGAAATTCGCCTCTCCGCTGAAATTTCAGATTCGCGTCACAAAAGAGGAAAAGGATTTTCTTGCATTCGCAAGGAGCAACAAGCTCAATTTCGCAACTCTGATGAACCTTGCGACAAAACTAGATTAATACTTTTCTAATTTTCGGATTCTAGGAGGTCTTCCATGAAAAAGATTTTTGCGTTATTGTCTCTTTTAGCCCTGCTCGCAGCATGTGGCGATGAATCAAGTAGCTCCGCTCCCGATCCAATCGGTGAAATCTCGTCGAGTAGCAATGACGACAATGGTTCTGCATCCTCGTCTTCTCAGAAAGATTCTAAAAAATCCAGTTCCTCGGTATCAGAAAAAAATTCTTCTAGCTCCGTAAGTGGAAAGAATAGTAGCTCGTCGGTGGTCGAGTCGAGTAGTAGCGCGCGGAATTCTAGCAGCAGTTCTGCTATTCTGTTTAAACAATGTGAAGAAGGTGATACTGTTATAAGTGAAATGGGGTTAAATGTGTTTTATTATCGTTGCCACGATAATGAATGGGTTCTTGATTCTACTGTGAATGTTGTAAAACCCAAGGTTTATCCGAACATGGATAGCGTATTTAATCCGGCTGTGACTTATGGTTCTTTTAAAGATCCTCGTGATGGAAAGGTTTACAAGACGGTTCAATACTATATGGAGGTCCAAAGTGGCAACACTACTGTCATTGATTCTTTTACGGTGATGACTCAGAATCTGAATTACGCTGATACGATAATCGATAGTACAACGACTGTTTTTGACGATTCAAAAGTGGAAAAACGTTGTTACAACGATGATCCTTGGTATTGTGACAATTATTTTGGTGGACTTTATACTTGGAGTGAGGCTTTGGGGCTTCCTAAAGTGTGTGATAGTGTCGGTGTTGCTGATAACTCAAAATGCAATGTTAAACTTGGCGACGATGCCAAGGTGCAGGGAGTGTGTCCGGAAGGTTGGCATGTGATGAACGAAACCGAATGGAAACATTTTGCTTTTCCACGAGGAATCGATGCTAGTTATACTATGTTGTCTCGTGCCGTATGGAAGGATGTAAAAAATACGAATTCCAGTGGAATGTCTGTCTTGCCTTATGGGGATGGAACGTATGATTCTCAAAACAGCATGTTTTGGATGGCCCATGAATTTAAAGAAAAACCTAAAATGGGCGGTGCGTTTATGATCAATGGTTTCAGTACTTCTTCAGCGAGCTCAAAATATGGGTTCCTTTACGTCCGTTGCGTAATGGATGAAGGCGATACATTCGTTAAGTAAAAATTTTAACAAAAAAACAAGTTAGTGATTTCGATAAATGCGTAAGGCGAGTAAAACAGGATTGCTTGCAAGCCTATTTCCGAGCCTAGCATTTAGTACGTAGTACAATCAGTGTGGCCTTTTTTGCTTGCATCAAAGGAGGTGCCGGGTCAGTGCCCGGCATGACAGCGGGAGCGGCATGCCCAGAGGCGGAGGAAAGTAAGTCGGTGAGCGAACATTCGTCGGCCGAAGGCCGAGGCCATGTGAGCTTAAAGCCCCATGCGTTAAGCTGGGGCTGTGGCGAGAGTGAGGCGAAATCGACTATTCTTTTTTGCGATAGAGCCGAACGGTCTTGATGGCGTGCGGAGCAGGCTGAGCCGGAGCGCTTTTTTTTCGGACATGAAAAGCTGATGCCGATTTCCATCGGCATGACGCGGGCGGGGAAAGGAGGTGCCGCATCGAGTGCGGCAAGACAGTGAGCAATTCATTCCACACGGCTCATTTCTGGAGCCGTGGGCATTTTGAATTTGGGGTCTTAGGGGCAACGCCCCTAGGCGAGAAGGTAGCGGATGCCGCACACGGCAGAAGCGAGGGAGAGACTTCTCCCTTTTCATGCATCAAAGGAGGTGCCGGGTCTACGCCCGGCATGACAGCGGGCAGAACCCCTCCCCCTTCAACATAAGCATATTTTTTTCAGTTTTATGTTCCACTGCCCATAAAAAATATACATTATGGGTGTAAACCCTTATTTTTAGGACACTTATGGCATTTATTCGTGCAATTTTCTACTACTTGTTCATTGGAGTAGGGCTTTTCGTTGTCGGTCTTCCGTTCATGTTTTACAAGGGCGTGCTTTGCAGGCGCTGGGCAGACAGCACCCGCATATGCATCCCGTTTTTCCAGGTTTTGTTCAAGTTGTCGGGAATCAAGGTCGAAATCGAAGGCAAGGAGAACATTCCGGACCACAAGAAGTTCGTGCTCATAGCCAACCACCAGAGTTTTTTGGACATCAACGTCATTTGGCCCTCGATTACCATGACCTCGTTCATTGCGAAGGCGGAACTCTGGAAGATTCCCGTGTTCGGCTGGGTCTTGACTAAAATCGGCTGCATTCCGGTGCACAGGAACCCGCGCAAGAACCTCGGCATGGGCGCCACCGTGAAAAAGCGCCTCGAAGACAACGTGACCATTTCGGTGTTCCCCGAAGGCCACCGCAGCAACGACGGGCACATGCTCCCGTTCCAGAACGGAATTTTCCGCATGGCCAAGGAAAACAAGTTTCCGCTCCTGCCGGTGACGCTTGTGGATACGGGCAAGCGGCTTTCCAAGACCAAGTGGGCAATGACCCCGGGTGTCGTGAAGATTGTGGTGCACCCGCTCCAGACACCCGAAAGCTTTGAGAACAAATCCGCCACGCAGCTGCGCGACGAGATTCACAACATGATTTCATCGGCACTGCCTTACAGACAGGCCGACGCCGCCACCGCGGCAAACAAGGAGGCCTAATATGGCTCAGCATTTACCTAGCGAAGAACAGATTATTGCCATTTTGCGTGACGAACCGATGGTCGGTAGCCGCCTGCGCAGCGCACTCGGGCTGCCCAAAAAGCAGAAGATGGCTTTTAAGCAGATGCTCGCCGACATGGTGGACCGCGGGCTTTTGAAGCGTACCAGCCACAAGGAATACCAGCTGGGCGATGGCGAAACTGTCGAAGAAAAACGCGAAAAGCGCGTGAAGAAGATTGCGGAACAGTACCCCGAAGACAACCGCCGCCTGGGCGCACGTAGCCGCCGCCAGACGGGCAAGGAAAACGAGACCCGCGTGAAGCGCGGCATTCTGCACCAGACGGGCGAAGAAGAATGGGAAGTGCACGAACTCGAAACCGGCAAGGTGTACGAGATGTGCCACCGCAGGCAGGCCCCGGGCAAAGAAGGCGAAACCATCAGCTTTACGCTGTACCCGCACCCGAAACTCAAGCATAGCTACCTCGCAAAGGTAGACCGCACTGCCGAAGCCATGAACATCAGCTGGGACGAAGTCAAGACAAAGTTCATGGAAGACGCAAACTTGCCCAAAGACTTCAGCCCCGCTATCAAGAAGTATGTGGACGGCGTCAAGGAGCCGTGCGGCAAGGACTTCAAGGGCCGCGTGGATTACAGGCAGCTCACGATTCTCTGTATCGACCCCGATGGCGCCATGGACCACGACGACGCCATTAGCGTGGAACGCACCCCCAAGGGCTACAGGCTGGGCGTGCACATTGCCGACGTGAGCTACTACGTCCCCGAAGGGAGCGAACTCGACGAAGAAGCTTTGGAAAGGAGCTACACGCAGTACCTGCCGTGGACCGCCGTGCCGATGCTCCCGGACAAGCTTTCGAGCAATGTTTGTAGCTTGCACCAAGGTGTAGACCGTTGCGCATTCACCTGCATGATGGAACTCGACAAGCACGCGAACGTGCTCAGTTGGGATTTCCACCGCAGTATCGTGAAGATTACCAAGTCCATTACCTACGAGCAGGCGATGGAAATGATGAAGAACGGCGACGACGACATCAAGGCGCTCGCCGAGGTGACCGCACTCTTGAAGCAGAACCGCACCAAGGACGGCCTGCTGGAATTTCAGAGCACCGAATTCGGCTGCAAGTTCAACGAAAAGGGCGAACCGGAAAAGATTTACCCGCGCACGACCGACGAATCAAATTCGTGGGTGGAAGAATGCATGCTCATCGCAAACAACTGCTGCGCAAAGGAACTCAAGAAACGCAAGCTCCAGGGCATTTACCGTATCCACGAAGCGCCGGACACCAAGGACATCATGGAACTGTACTACATGTACCCGGACCTGTTCAAGGATTCTCCGGTGATGTTGCGCGACCTGGGCAAGCCCCGCAGCGGCGACACGAACCTGAACCCGACGGCATTCAAGCTGTACGAACATTTGGTGAAACGTGCCCAAGGCGACGAGACGCTCACAAACCGCATTCTGCGCAGCATGCAGAAGGCGCATTACGACAGCAACAGCTTCGGCCACTTTGCGCTGAACTGGCAGGACTATGCGCACTTTACGAGCCCGATTCGCCGTTACGCCGACTTGTGGTGCCACCGTGAACTCGCGCGCAAGGGCAAGGAAATTACCGCCGAGCGCAAGAACAGCGTGATTGAAGTGTGCGACCTGATTTCGGCAAATGAAGTCAAGAACCAGAAAATCGAACGCATCGCCATCAAGGTGTGCAGCTGCTGGATTTTGAAGAGCCACATTGGCGACGACTTCGAGGCAACCGTCACGGGCATCGAAGAATGGGGAATCTACGTTTCTATCGCAGACCCGATTGCCGAAGGCCTGGTGCGTTTCCGCGACATTGCCGGCGATGACTTCTACGTATTCAATCCGGACCAGGGACTCGCTTTTGGCAAGAAGAGCGGGCGTACGTTCCGGCGCGGCGACAAGGTGCTGGTGCGCCTTTTGCGGGTAGACCCGCTGCGCGGTCAGGCGGACTTCAGCATTATCGAAAAGCTTAGCAGCGAACCGAAGAAGCGCCGCCGTCAGGGTGAATCTCGCGACGACTACCGCAACCGCGACGTTCATGAACGCGCTGACCGCGCCGCCGCGGCGGAAGCCCTCGGCTACGTGAGCCAGCCCGATGACGACTTTGACGACGATGTTCCGGAATTCGTTTCGGCGCACAGCCACATGAACCGTGGCGGTCGCGGAAAATCTCGCGGCGGCAGGTTCGATTCTGACGCCCCGAGTTTCGAACGTTCTGGCCGCAGTTCTCGCGGCAAGGGCGGAAGTTCTCGTGGTGGCGACCGAAACAGCCGCGATGACCGCGAAGGATTCCATGTTGCAAGCAAGCCGCGTAGGGGCGGCTCCCGCAAGGGTGCCGGTCGCAGCCAAAGGAGAAGGTAATATGCAATGCGTGATGTGAGAAGTGTAATTATACACCTCACACTCCACACTTCGCACTAACCACTGTCTACTACCTACCGTCTACTTCCTACTGTCTACTAATTATGTCCAGCAACGGTAAAATCATTCTCTACGCCAGCTACCAGACCGGGGAAACACTTCCCGGGTATGTGAAGTTTGCGCTAAAGCACCTTGCGGAAACAGACTTTACCGTCGTACTGCTCACGAACAAGCGTCCGCTTTCGGCAGAAACGTTAGCGTTTATCGAAGACAACGGAATCAAGCTTTACCTGACCGAAAATCACGGATTCGATTTCGGCATGTGGCGCCGGTTCCTGAAGGATGTTGCCAACGGCCGTAGCAGCCTCGTGGAATTCAACAGCATCACTCGCCTGCTGCTCGTAAACGATTCTATCGTCTACTTCCAGAACAACTTTGCCGACTTTATCCGCCGCGCCGAAGCGAGCACCGCCGACGTGGTATCGCTTACGCAAAACGACGAAGTTCGCCCGCACCTGCAATCGTTCTTCTTGTACCTAAAGCAAGAAGCCCTCGGAGCATTCTACCTGCACCTGCTCGAAACGCCCGAACAAGACACGTTCTATGACGTGGTGCACCGCCTCGAAATCGGCATGGCGAATGTATTCGACGAAGCCGAAATCAGGACTGCATCGCTATACAACACGCATTTACGAGCCCTGTTCGCCTACCCCGAGCTGATTGCACAAGGCGGCGGATTCATCAAGCGCAAGCTCTTGCAGCATCGTTTCAGCTTTAAAGAGAAAGCCCATTTTATTCGTCAAAAGGCCTACAACGCCTTGAACGCCGACTACCACAAGATGATTCTGGACGCAGGACTTGCTTCCGACTTTAAAGAAGAATGGCTCCCGAAACCTGTTGGCAATTCTACAAGCCAGGCATTAGACAAACTTTGGCAGAACGCATTCGACAAAATCGGCTGGCCCGTGCTCCGCACCGCCATTAAAACAAAATACAAGATTCTCGGCAAGCCGCTTGACGGCGACGAGTATAAATAAATTTTGTTACTATGCAAAAGCTCCCGAAAAAATCGGGAGCTTTTCCAATATAAATCTTGAGAGCTATTACTTCACGATTTCGGCGTCGACGACCTTCTTGCCATTCACGGTCTTGGGCGTGTTGCCGTTATCGCGGCGGATAATCTTGTACTGAATGATGCTCCAGAAGTTGGACACGATCCAGTAGAGCACAAGGCCAGACGGCATCACCGCGCTGAAGAGGAACATCATGGCCGGCATCATCCAAGTCATCATCTTAGCCTGAGCGGGGTCCATGGCGCCGTTGCCGCTCATGGTCACCTTGGTCTGGAAGTAGGTAGTGACCACCATGATCCACGGGAGGAGAGCGAGGCCATCGGGCATGAGGAACGGAATGCTGAAGCCGTGGAAGATCACGTCGCTACGGCTGAGGTCGGTAATCCAGAGGAAGGCCGGCATGCCGCGGAGTTCGACGGCGCGACCGAGCACGAAGAAGAGGCCCATGAAAATCGGCATCTGGATAATCATCGGGAGGCAGCCGCCGGTGCAGCTGGCGAGCGGGTTCACGCCGTTCTTGGCGTAGAGTTCCATGATGGCGGCCTGCTTCTTCTGCGGATCGCTGCGGTACTTCACGTTGATTTCGTCGAGCTGCGGCTTGAGCTTGCTCATGGCAGAAGTCGACTTGAGCTGCTTGATGGTGAACGGGGTCGTAATGCCGCGCACGATGAAGGTCACGAGGATAATGGCGACGCCGTAGTTCGGAATGATGGAGTAGAAGAACTTGAGCAGCTTGAGGAGCATGGCGCAAATCCACACGAACCAGACGCTCGAACCGGGGAACCACTTGGAACCGGTCACGATGATCTTTTCGTAGCCCTGGCCGAGAGATTCAACTTCGGCCCATTCCAGCGGGAGCACCATAAAGTTGTAGGCAACGGAATCGCCGCGCACAGCGTCTGCAATGGAGAGGCTGTAGGTACCCGGATCCGGGTTGCCCTCGGTAGCCAGGTTGATGTGCTTGGCCTTGACCTGTGCCGGCACCGGAGAATCGAACTGCACCGACATGGCCACGTACTTACGGCGCATGCCGACCCAGTAGTAGTTGG
Organism: Fibrobacter sp. UWOV1; assembly: GCF_900142495.1. Classification (NCBI taxonomy): domain Bacteria; kingdom Pseudomonadati; phylum Fibrobacterota; class Fibrobacteria; order Fibrobacterales; family Fibrobacteraceae; genus Fibrobacter; species Fibrobacter sp. UWOV1. The sequence continues at coordinate 121,371 of NZ_FRBA01000005.1, forward strand.
CGTTGTCGAAGGTCATGGCATCGTTGAATGTTTCGCGTTCGGTGATTTCGTTGTTCTTGAAAATCACTTCGCTAAAGAAGTAGCTTGTACCGCCGAAGCTCTTGCCCTTCGGGAATTCTTCGGTTTCACGCATGCCGCCCTTCCAGGAGAGCTCGTACTTGTCGACGCGGAAACCCTTGAACTTGTTCACCTGACGAACAGCGACGCCAGCCTTGGTAAAGCCGTAGCTACGCACGAGCTGGTTGCCGTTGGCATCGGTAAAGACGAAATGCACCGTGGTATCGTTTTCGACATTGATCCATTCCGGAGCGTCTACATTGAACATGACTTCGGAAAGGTCGGCACCGCCGAGGTTCAGGTCGAGGGCGCCGAGCGCGGTATCTTGAATGAGTTCGGGGAAATGGTTTGCGGAATCCGGCAGGGCCTTGACGATCACGCTCTGGACCTTGCCGCCCTTGTTAGAAAGGGTCATGATGAACTTGTCGGTTTCGACCGTGACCGTACGCGGGGCGATTACCTTCGGGGCTTCGACGGCGGCAGAGGAAGAATCGCTTGTAACGACACTTGACGTATCTCCCGCTGCCTTCAATTCCGAATTCTGAATTCCGGATTCCGAATTTCCAAGAACCGGGGCAGCCTTGATCTCGGCAGTGGAACCAGGGAGCACGAGTCCGCTTGCGGACGGAGATTCGGCAGAATCGGCGACCTGGGCGGCGGCTTCCTTCGCTGCAGCCTGCTTTGCGAGCTTGGCCTTTTCGGCAGCTTCGTTGTTTGCGCTCGTCATGGAGAACCACCAAATCATGATGGCTGCGATAAGGACTGATCCGATAAGAGTATTCTTGTTCATCTCTTTTCCTTTTTGGGCGGGACCGGGTCATAGCCGCCCTTGCAAAACGGGTTGCATCTTAAAATTCTATAAACCGCAAGAAAGAAACCTTTGAACACGCCATGCACCTGGATCGCTTCAATCGCGTACTGTGAGCATGTCGGCTGGAACCTGCATACCCCGTGAAAAAAATAGGGGTGAATCAACTGGTACAGCCGGATAGGCACAATCAAGGCGCCTTTCAGGACTTCGTTAACCTTGTGCGTCCAAGCCATCGGTCCATTCCATTTTCTTGAACACCTTGAGCGCCGACTCGCGCATGCGTTCCGAAGACATGACCTCGGAATTGTCGCTCACAATGATCATCGCCCACACGGGCTTTGCGATATGGGGAACCCTTTCAAAAAACAGGGGCCGCAGTAATCTACGGCACTTGTTGCGGTAAACAGCGTTACCGTTCTTCTTTTTTGCCAAAAAGCAAAAACGACAAAAACCGTCCGGGCTTTCTATCCAACGCATCGTGAAAGACGGCGTGCGGATGAACTTCCCATGGACGGCTACTTGCCGATAAGCTGGCTGGTTAGGCAGCCTATAGGAGCGCAACGAGGCTATGAGCCAATCCTACTTTTTGTAGATGGTGTCGCTCACGGTGAGGCGCTTGCGACCCTTGGCGCGACGACGGCTCAGAACAGCACGACCCCAACGGTCTTCCATGCGGGCACGGAAACCATGCTTGTTGGCGCGCTTACGATTATGAGGCTGGAATGTTCTTTTCATTGTAGTAACCTTTATTAAAAGTCAAATTTTTTGAGTCTCAAAATTAGAAAAATTCCTAGATAAATCAAGGGGTCAGGGCCCGCGTAAGCAAGATTTACTCACATTTTCGAGCTTTCCCCAACAGGTCCTTCAACTTATCAACAATCTATCAACATCTATTTTGAAGACTCCCGCCCGACGCCTGCACAACCAGGTCGGGGCGGCATTCGAAAAAAAATTATATTTCCAACCGCTATGAAGAAGAAAACACTACTTGCAATTTCTCTTTCGGTGGCCACCCTGATCGTCGGATGCGCCAGGGGGCTCAACCCGAGAGACCCCGATGTCTACAGAAACAAGACCGGCATTATCGGCGTGTTCCGCCAGACCGCCTTCTACTGCGAAGACGTGATGCCTCAGTACATGACACTTGGCTCCCAGAAGATCGTGGTGAAACCGGGCTGGAGCCACGAACAAGACAACCTGTTCATTAGCGAAATGAAGCCGGGTATTGCCCCGCTGTACAAGTACGAATACTCTTGCGGCGTCGACGAGACCAAGCTCTCGCTTGACACCACCGACAACGGCAAGAAACCCTTCCCCTACGCCGTGAAGATTCCGGACAAGGGCTTCTGCAAGATCGTGATTTCGTTCCTCGAAAACGACAACCTGTTCTCGCACAACGACGACCTTTTGAGTGAATCCTTCGAAAAGAACGAAGTGGCCGCCGGTTACCCGAACATTCCTTACTGCGACGTGATCGACACCAAGGGTAACGTGGTAACCTTCATGAACCGCGACTCGCTTTACCGCGAAGAGTACAAGGCCGCCCGCGAAAATTCCAAGAAACTGGGTACTGACGACATTTACCCGTTGGTTACCATCGAAGAAGGTTCCGACATGGCAAGCATGAGCGGCGACAACACCCAGGTCATTCTCGTCACGTGGCACAACAATCCGGACCGTTTCAAGGATGGCGAATTGACCACCCTGAAAGACGGCGAAGTGCTTTGGGCCTACACCGACAAGGAATTCCTGAAATGGTTCCGCGAAAACAACGACAAGGTGGACAACTGGGATATCCGTTTGAAGCAGCTCTTGGGTAAGTCTCCCGAATCGGACAACAGGTACTTTACCGTGTTCTGGGTAAGGGTAACTGACGTATTCCGCCCGGCATACTTCCCCGAAATCAATAGCAACATGATGAATACGACCTTCACGAACACGCTCGAAGAAGACACGACGGCTAACGCCATGTGGTTCAAGAACTGGTTCGACAAGGAAAGCGCATCGCGCAACAGGGACGCCGGTCCGTGGACTCGCCTGGGTTATACTTACGACTGGGGCAATCCGAACAGCAAGTACGGTCTTTCGGAATTCATCGTGAAGGAAGGCGCCGAAATCGAAGTGAAGTTCACGCGCAAGAACCGCGCATTCCTCACGTGGCTTAAGGACAGACTCTAACCAGCGTCCTGTATAATTCCTGGCCAGCAGTTTGATACTTGCGTTCGAAGGCGGTTTCTGGATTTTCTGGATTAAACGCCGCGCACTCGACATCAAGATTTAGCGAAAGACAGTCGCCTGCAATGCAGGCGGCTTCTTTGTATTCGCGGGCGTAGATTTCCCAATTGGTGCGGAGCTCCGTCACCGGGCTCAGGCGCATGAGTACCGGAAAAATCGGGTGCAAATGAAAGCGCCGAGTAGCCTCGCTTTCCTTGGGCCAGGGGTTCGGGTAGTAAAGCGCATGGTGCAGGACATTCCACTCGCCCGCCTGCACGCGATCGAGCGCGAGGCGCCAGAAATCCAGCAGTTCCGCACGCACCCAGAAGGCATTCGCCGGAACATCGCAGGAGGCACCCGCCGAAACTTCGAGCTGCCGCTCGTTGCCGGCCTTGGAGAGCCGCACCGCTGACTTGTCGATTCCTATGACCGGGACATTCGGGAATTTCCTTGCCAGGTGCAGAGTGCTTTCGCCGGTACCGCAGCCGGAATCCAGCACAAGATCCAAACGCCCTGTCAAGCGCCCTGTAGCCTTAGACCCATAAAAAGAGCACACGAAATCCGAGGCTTTTTCAAACGCTTCGCGGGTATGGTCCGCGACCGGACGCAAAAAAGTCGTGGCAGCGTACTTGCGCACCACGGCTTCTAAATTCTTGTAGATGTCTTCTTGGTTTGATTTTACCGAATGAACTACGTTACCATTGGATTGCTTCGTCACTCCGTTCCTCGCAATGACGTATAACTATTTCTCCCAAATGGAGAGGCGATCGCCACCGATCAGTTCGACATCGTCGAGCCAGACTTCTGCGTAGCCGTCGATCGTCTTGAAATCCCACGCCAACTGGTTCACGCACTTGAAGGCGGCCTTGTCGGCCGGCAGCGGCACGCTCACTCGCACCCATACGCTATCAAGGCCGTATTCGGACTGGATCAATTTCTGGTGGTCCGGTTTCAGATTGGAATCAATGATGTTAAACACCACGGAACCGATACCCTTGATGCGGAAGGCGACGGAATCCACCGACGAGATGTCATTGCAGAGTGCCTTGTCGCTCTTGCCCAGTTCGACACCCATGGTTGCCCAGGGCCAGTGAGCGACTCCGGAAGAATCCTTGACGATATCGCCGAAGTGGGCGGCCACATGAGCAGAGATGTTTCCGTCTTCGTTCGCAAGCGTAAAGAGATGGTTTTCGCCGATAATGAAGTCGGGGGTCACGTTGTCGGCAAAGTCGTAATACCACCAACCACCATCGTAAGTACGTGCCGGCATAAAGCGGTTCTGGTAGTTGGAATCCTGGAAGTCTTCGAGCAACAGGGCTCGGCTTTCGTCAGCGAACGTACCGGACACAGTGCTTTCGCCTGCGAGGACCTTCAAGTAAGTGCTGCTGGTATCGACGTCTTCGACATCGGGAATGAACACCAGGCTGAGCACGCCTTCGGGTAGGGAATCGAGCGTGAAGTTGCCGTCTTTTACCTTGGCGGAATGTTCCAAGCCGCGAACCTTGACAACACCCTTCAGGGACTTGTCACCCACGCTACCCGAAACGGTTGCGGTTTTCTTGAGTCGGTCCTTACCGAGGTCGACACTTGCACCGTTCACCTGGACCGGAATCTGCAAGGCTTCGCCAGCGAGTTTCGCTTCGAGCGTGTAGTCGCCGTCTTCAACGCCTTCGATAGTCACATTGCCGTCCTTGTCAGCTTCGGCAGAATAAGCCTTTTCGTCGCCGAGAGCTTCGCTGTCCATGAGACGGACCTTGGCGAGAGCCGCCGGAGACTTTTCGGCTGTCAAAATCTGTGCGGTAATTGCGTTACCCGCTTCGGTACCGCTCGGGCCACCGCCGGCTGTTTTGGTTTCGCCACATGCAACAAGACCAAGCCCGAAAGAAAGGGCAAGGATCGAGGTCACGGCGAACTTAGCCATATTTGCGGGAGTATCCTTCAACACATCCCAAAAATAGAAATTTTCGTTGAGGTTGCGCATTACACCCCCTTGTTTTGCGGAGCGGCTCCGGTATCAGGGTCGTCCACTTTATCAGACAAAGGGAACATCGCAATATTCAAAGCATACACACGGTCGGCGCGTTCGCTCTTGCGGGCGAACTGCAACAGACCTCTACGGAATTCTTCGATACGATGGCGGATTTCAGGCAGGTCGGATTCGTCGGCAGTAAACACCACAGACGAAATATCGCGTTCTTCGGGTTTATGACGATCAAGCGATTCTTGCGCAAGTTCGATCGTATGCCTGTGGAAGTCGCGAACGGCCTGGCTCTTGACTTCGCCACCGGTACTGATAATCTGGTCGGTAATGTTCCAACCGCCGTTGCCATCGGGCACCACAAGGCCCAGCTGCTTTAAAATGCCAAGGGCAGAGCGCGCTTCGTCCTGCGAAATGGCAGGATTCAAACTCTTGCCGAGCTTGCCGATATCGCTAGTGTCCTTGGTAATGCCAATCAGGGCGCGGAGTGCGGCGCATGCCCAGCTGCCGAAATACGAAAGTTCCGGCGTAGACAAGATTCGGGTCTCCATGGAACGCAGTTCCATGAGCCGGTAGTACAGTTCCGAAAGGGTCTGCTTGGCCTTGGTCTTGTTGAAACGGTATAAAGTCTTGAAGTATTCGGCACGGCGGTCATCGAGTCCGCAAATACGGATAAATGCCGGGAGCGTGCCCTCGTTCAGATGCCCCTCTTTCTGGAATACACGCACAAGCCAGGCCGGGTCAACTCCGGTCTTCTGGCCAAGATAGCGGTACGAGGTGAAGGGGCTGCCTTTCTTGGTTTCGACAAACCAATCCTTCAGGAACTCGCGGTATTCCAAATAGTCTAATACTTCGGGCATAGCCATAATTTACCCAAATATAGATAGAAAATGTTTACAATCCGTTGAGAGTTATAAAGTTCCGTTGCTTTTTTTACAACAGCAATTCTCAACACCCCGAAAGCCCCCAAAATGCGATTTTTTAGAAAAATCGCGGAATTTTTCTAATTTCAAGGATTTTGGCAGCGAAAACAGGCCACCGCAAGCAAAAACACCGAGTCTTATAGCTCGATACCCGTGTCGCGTTCGATGACCGTCTCGCAGGCCGCCTTGAATGTCTCGGGGGTAGCGACGATGGTGAGCGACTGCTTTTTGGTGCGGGTGATGCCCGTATACAGGATTTGCCGATTCAAAAGCGGATGTCCCTTGCGCGTCGGCAGGAACATCATAACATTCGGGTAGCCAGACCCCTGCGATTTGTGGATGGTGATGGCAAAGGAGGGCTCCAGGCAATCTTCCGCAAAATACGAAAGCGGGTAGAAGACGAATTTGGACTGCTTTTTAAGCATTAAGAAGTACTGCTCATGGCGATTCGATTTAACCACGATTCCCGTGTCGCCATTATACAACTTAAATTCATTCTGGTTGCGATTGAAAATCAGGATTTGCCCTACGAACCGTGTTGACGAATTTGGGGTGAGCGTTTCGGCGACAATCTGGTTCAGCGTTTCGACACCGCGGTTGCCGCGCCTTTCTGCCGAAAGGATTCTCGCCTGGTTCGCCGCATTCCAAAGCTTTTCGCAAATGGACCGCTGTTCGGGCGTCACGCATTCCGAAGGAATATCCGGATCGACTTTTTCTGCAAGGTCCATAAGCGGGGCGTAGAATTTCAGGCTCCACTTGCGGACTAGATTTTCGACGGTGCGGAGTTCCTCCCGACGAGAAAGCGTTTGACCTTGGTCGAGGTCTATCAGGTGAACGCTATCGCGTTCTTCCCAATAAGTCGCGCGAGCATTAAAGGGGGCGGCCTCGAAAGAGACTTCTTCGCCGCGCTGGATTTTACCCGCCAGCACGCCGATTCTAGACTCGTCGTTGAATCGGTTGGAACGAATCAGCTTGACGACGAAATTGTAGTCGAATTCCAGAATGTTGCCGAGTACGGCGCCTGCATCAACCGAGGGCAACTGATTCGGATCGCCCAAAATGAACAGTTTGAAGTTTCCGCTGGGCGGGAGCGCCTGCAAAAAAGCGGCAAATAACGAAACGTCAATCATGCTCGCTTCGTCGATGATGTAAATCGCCTTTTCGGGAAGCGGATTGCCGGAATTGAAAGTGAAACCGCCCTTCGCAACACTGTATTTCAAAAGCCTATGCAAGGTATAGCCCGATGCCTTGACGAGCTTTTCTACAAAACGAGGATTTTCACTACGCACCGATTCCGAAATTTCGCGCAAGGTATCGTCCATGCTTTCGGCGAGGCGATCGGCCGCCTTACCGCTCGGAGCAGCCATGTACAAATCCCAATTCAAGTAGTCCACATCGCTTGCAAAAAGTTTCCAGAGCAAGAACCCGATAACGGTCGTCTTTCCGGTGCCGGGCCCGCCCGTGACAATCAAATTCTGCGATACACCGCGAGCGATGACTTCGGCCTGACGGTCATCGAAATGAATCGGCGAACCTTCACGAAGCAACCCCTGTACAAAATCCTTGGCCAGTTGCACGGCGGCGCCATCAAGCAAAGATTCCTTGAAGAAGCCCGACTTGAAAATGTTTTCGATGTGGTTCTTGTCTTCGAGATGCTTCGCCGAAATCAGATAAGCGCATCGGGGCGTTTGCTGTAAGCGCAACGGCGTCGCATTGTCACCTATAATTTGCGTGTACTTGCCCGCGGCAATATCTCGCACCCCACTCATGATAAGCGGTTTGAATGTATCTGCGGCCAGGTACGGTTCCGTACGCTTGAAGCTTTTTAAGGCGTCGCGGCTTTCCGCCTGAACCACGAGACCGTTCCACTTCTGCTCCCATTTAGCATAGAGCCTTTCGGCATCGAGGGGAATGCGGGTGTTGCCGTCTTCCAATAAGGTGAGGTAAATGAGCAGAACCTTTTGCGCCTCGAAAGACAGTTGCGGTTTCTGTTGCAATGCGCAGAGCAGATTCAGCATCTTTTCGGCGATGGGAGAAATCCCACGCATTTCACGAAGCAGGGAGAAGTATTCCGCGACCGAACCATTGACGTTTACAACACTCATGCGGACTCCTTCGTGCTACGCTTCATCAGGGCAGCGACATTGCGGTAGCTCTTTTCAAGGTCACTGTAGCTCTTCCATGTTTGGCAATAAATGCCGTTGCAGGTCCCGGCGTTAGTGCCGCGGGCAAGTGCATAGTAGATGCCGCCGAAATGCTTTTCAAAAATCTGCGGTTCGTCTTCTCCATAAAATTGTTTAAGCCACTTAATCAGCAAATAACTGTAAAGTACGCGCTGGATAGAATATTCCTCTTCGATCTTTTGCGAAAGGGCGTCCTTGTCGCTGTAATCGGCATCGTCCATCACGTCAGATTTCCAGTCCAGAATCGAATAGTAATCTTCGCCGTCGTCGCCCTTGCGGACAAACATCAAGTCGATAAATCCTTTGCACAGGCAATTCATCCAAGACGATTCTTTGCCGTGGCTATCTAGATGAAACCCCATTTCGGCACGGCGCGTAGCGGCAGGCAAATCCTTGAGGCGGAATGTTTTTCCGGTAGCAATGCTCCCGTGAATTTCGGGGAGTTCCGCATTCATGGTATTCCAGATAAAGCCCACCGTCAAGTCGTTCCATTCAGGGTGTTCCTGAATATGAATCGAATTGCCTTGATAAGTTTCGGCGATCAGATTGCGCAGGGTTGCGTCTTCGCGAGCCGCATTTTCGTCAGGCAAATTTCCAACGGTTTCAAAATCCAGATTTTCAAAAACCTTGTGCAAGGCATCGCCCAGATTCGCGCCGCGGGGATAATTCGCGACACCTGCGACAGGTGCATTCTTGTCGTAATTTGCGCAGGGTTGCACCAACGCAGATGCATCATCTATCAAGATGCTGTTAGTTCCGCTGCCCGCCTCGATAAAGTCTTCACGGTTTGCGCGATTCCCATCGACAGAAATTTCTCCGTTGTCGTAAAAATCTTCGCGATTTTCAAGCACGCGCTTTTTAGAAGCCAGGCTTGAATAGGAATACTGGTAAATGCAGGCGTCATTCACCTTGTTCTGCAACGATTCGAAATCGGGCAACCTGCTATCGTCGGGTTTTTCATCTTTTGTGTTGCGCAAAATCTGGGCCACCATTTTCTTAAGTTGCGAAGCGCTTGCCGTCGCATAGGAATCAGCATGGGAATCGTCCTGACAGGTGCGCGCAAAATCCGTTTCGGAAAGTCGCGCAATGGCATTCGCCAAGAAGGCAAAAGGTTTATTCGGCTTAACCGTTTTACCATCATCTTCGAACCAGATTTTATACTGCGGAACAATCATCAATGATTCAGCGCGGGTATATGCCACGTAAATGAGCCTGCGCCATTCCGCATGGTTCTCTCTTTTACTCGTCTCGCTAGAAACTCCGGCATCAAAGCCGATGTATTTTTGCCCTTCGTAATCGAAAGAGAACGGTTCACGTTCCTTGCGGTAATTATCCCCGCGAAGCCCGCCAGTAATAATCGCAACCGGGAAAGCGAGGCCCTTAGAAGCGTGGATTGTCATGAGGTTCACGGCATCAAAATCGCTCCCCTTCGCGACTAGGTTTCCATCGGCGTCATCGACATCTTCCGAAGAATTCGCAAGCCCTTGCAGGTGCTTGATAACTTCTTCCAGCGAGACCTGATTATTGTACAGGTAGTCAAAAATGTAAGTCCCGATTTGCTTGACTTTCGCCAACTGCTGCAACGTTGCGGGCGTACTCAGATACTTGTCGATTTCCGTTTCCTGATAAATGCTTTCCTGAAGTTCCGCCCAGCGGCCTTTCGCCACCAACTGACGCCAACCAACAAAAAGCTTCATGATGTCGCCAGTCGGATAAATGAACGATTCATCCTCAACGCGTTCCAGGGGAACCCTGAAAAAGTCCGTAATCAAGGCCTCGTTCAGGAACTTGCGATTCCAACTGGAAAAATCCGGGGCATCCAAAGCCTTCAACAGCGAAATCCAATGGGCGCATTCCTTGCCGTAAAAAAGATTCGTATCCTTGTAGCGGGTATAAGGAATACCCACCTGCGCCATGGCGCTTTCCAAGGCTGTCATCTCGCTTCGGGTACGCGAAAGAATGGCAAAATCCGAGAAGCGCACATTCCGCAGTTCTTTTTTGTCCTTGTCGAAAACCCGCAGCGATGTCTTGGAAGGATCACCTGCACTGGGAGCACAACATTCGACGAGTTTACGCACCGCGAATTCTGCAAACTCGTATTCGTCCGACACGTTCGAAATCCACAAGGGTGCCGTCTTTTCGCCATTCAAAACAGGAGGCTGCTTTTTCAGCTTGTCCACCGGGACATCCGATTTCGAGAAGTCGCCATTTTCAAGGAAATCGCCCAGGAACAGTTCGTTGCAGGCCTCGATGATATCGTCGCTAGAACGGTAGTTTGTCGAAAGCCTGCGCCCATTCTTCTCGCCGATTTCGGCAATGGCGTGGCGATAAACACCCACATCGGCCCCTTGGAACGAAAAGATAGACTGCTTCGGATCGCCCACGACGACGATGTTGTTATCAGGGGACTCCAAGAAAATCGTCTTGAAGATATCCCACTGTAACTGGTTCGTATCCTGGAATTCGTCGATGATGGCGTAGCGATACGTTTCGCGCAGTTTCTGCACCAGTTCGCCGCTACCATTTAAAACCGATTCGTGGACATCATTGATCATGTCGCTGAACGACTGCGCTTTGCCTTCGCGCTTTTCTTTTTGCCAAAGTTCCACTAGGTCTTTCACATGGTCGAAAATGAATTTCTGGAACACCTCTAGGGCGGCCTTCTGCAAATCCATATCCTTGAGGTCAAAGAAAAAATCGACCGCCGCATTCAATTCGTCGCTTTCCCAGACGCCTCGCCATTTTTTCGTAAACGTTCTCGGGAAAAGCTTATCGTCACCCTTGTAAGCCTTTATGGCAGCGATAAAATCCGACAGTTTTAGAAGATTCGTTTTCGTCTTGAGGACTTCTTCGTAAGTTTCGCCCTTGTTCTTGAGCAATACATTCCACGCGTTACGCGCTCCAGGAGCCCACTGCAAAATTCCTTCAAGAGTGCTGTAGTCGGGTTCAAATTTTTTTGCCTCGCGATTCTGCAACATAAACTTGGCCGCATTCACAAAATTCTTGACGAACAAGTTCATCTTGAATTTCGAAGAATTCAGCATGTTCATGAATTCCGTTTCGAAAGACCACTTATCACGAATCAGTCGCTGAATCAGGTTTTCGATGCCGTCGTCCGAAACGACTTCCAAGTTAAAGGAAGAACCCGCCTCGTAAGCAAAATCGTGCAACACCTTCTGGCAAAAGGAATGGATGGTAAAAATCGGTGCCGTATGGATATTCTGCAAGGCTTCGCGGTAGCATTCCAGATTTTCTTCGGCGAGGCAGTCTTCCATCTTTTGGCGGATACGGTCGCGAAGTTCACCGGTCGCCTTGTCGGTGTAAGTGACAATCAAAATTTTCGAAAGCGGAATACCTGCGCGGCCATTTTCGCCACGCACCAGTTTTGCCACCAACTGCTGGATGGTGTATGTCTTGCCCGTTCCTGCCGAAGCATCGATGTAGAGGTTATTGCCGAGATGAAAATCATCAATGTTAAAAAGCTTAATCTGGGTCATCGACGGTCCCTCCTATCACATCGGAAGTCCACAAATCGGGAGTCAATTCCTTGAGGTCCTGACATTCCTTGTTCCAGAGATCCATAAAGTATTTTTCGGGGAACCCGCTGACCTTCTTGATATCGAACAACTTGGCGCCTGCGAAATATTTCCAAGGCGAATGGTTTTCGTCATTGAACGCCTTGATGTAATCGTCGTAAGATTCAACTTTGTTTTCGGACACCATGTCAATCGGGAGAACCTTGCTGTAGCGTTCCCACTTTCCGCTCGTATCCATCTGCACCGCAAACATTTTGCGGTAAATCTTTTCAAGCAGCTGTTCCGCTTCGACGGGAGTCCGCCGGACAGGCTTCGCTTGCCATATCTTTTTGGAATAGCAGTCGATGAAAATTTCAGGAACAGGTTCGTTTTTCTGCCCCGCCTCGCAAATGAGTGCAAGCGCCTGGACATAACCCGTCAAAAAATGGTACTGGTGGATTTCAACACCCGCCGTATCAATCAGGTGAATGCACCTGTCGTTCTGCACATACAGGGGAATAGTCCCTAGCAGTGTCCAGCCATTCATCTTGAGTTCGACGGTCTTTCGGCCATACCGAAAATCAGGCTTACGATACAAACCGGCAATCAAGTTGGCCCAGCACTTTGTTTCATCAAGGATGTCATTCCAGATGCGTTCGCTGAAAGCCCCCTTGGGCAAAAGCCCCTTGGAAAGGGCATAAGTGCGGATGTCATCCCATGTGGTCAAATGATCGTTTTCAAAGACACCCAACATTTGGGCAAGCAGCATGCGGCGCAAAATCGTCTCTTGCAACTTGTCAACAAGGACAGGCTCGAATTCCGTCTTTTCGGGGTCTTCCTTTTCGTCTTCGATTTGCATCATCTGGCCGACGCGGAACACGAAAGGATCCTTGAGAAACTCCTTGAACTGATAGACACTCACCTGTTCGGGGAGGCGCGGGTCTTCGCCATTTTCGGGGTCGGGTGTAAAGTTGACCACATCGCGGTCATTGCCGAATTCCAGATGCGCCTTCTTATTACGAATCTCGCGCTGGGTAAATAGCATTTCCCACGGGCGCGTTTCATCCAGCGGGATATTGTCGTCGGGCCACAAGTTCTTGAGAGTCGAAACATCCGTCACGCCAGCAGCCTTCGCCGCATTCCTCAGGAATCCGCGAATGTCGTTAACAATCGACGACGGGTAAAAGTCCTCGTCTTTTTGCAGGTCCTTATTCACATAGCTTATGAAGAATCCCTCGGCAGTACTCATGAGCTGGCAGAGGAAAGCGTAGCGGTTCCTGCTAACGACCGAATCGTCGCCAGGCCAGGGGCGGCATGACTTGCGCAAGTCAAGCGTATTCGTATTCCGTACCCCCGGAAAGTTCGCCGCATCGGCACCCATAAAGAACAGGTACTTTGTCGGAACAATGCGGTTCGGCGCGAATTTCATGAAAGTAAGACCGTTAATAAACAGGTTTCCGCAACTGTATTCCGAACCACGTGCCGCATACATCAGAGTCTGCGAAATAATCTTGAACGAAATCGCCTCGCTACCGGCAAGGTACTGGTATTCCAAATTTTCACGTGCCGAAGTAACCGCGTGGTAAATGACGCTTTCGCCCGCAAGTTCCTTGGGAGGGTTCCCCATGCAAAGCCAGGAATCCAAAAACTGATAAATGGCCGAAAGGTCCGAATCCACGTTCATCCAATTTTCAAGCGAATCAATGGCATCTACAAATCGGTAAAGTGAACTGCTGTCAGAGCTGCTGATATCGCTGTAGGGCTGAATTTCGCCAGAATCGGTTTCTACGCCGCCATAAGAAAAACGTGAAAGCAAAAGCCGCCGGGTCGCCGTCACCCAGGATTCTTCGCGACGGGTTTCGCCGTTGTCGTCGACGATGCGGTCGCGGTAAACATTCATATTCGACGCCCAGGATTCCCAATTGGAAACTTCGTCAGCATGAATCCTGCGGACATTTTGCACCACGGGGTTACGCACCAGGGCAAAAAAGTCGGGCCTCGAAAGCGTTTCCTTTTCGTGAATCGCAAAAAGAATCGAAAGCGCATTCGCCGTCAGTGAATCGCGGGCGGCAGAATCGACAATGTTAAACGGAACATGGAACCCATCACGGGTCTGATCAAACACCTGAAAAATCGCCGTACGGTAATCGTCGATATTCGGGGAAACCACGAGGATATCGGCAATCGTCGCTTTCGGGTTTCCGAAGACATCTTTTTCTGAAAGCAACTTGCAAATGCGGGAATGGAGCGCTTCCACTTCGCGAATTTTCGAAGGCGCCGTTGTCACGCCGAAAGAAGCGTCTTTTTCAAACGGAATCTTATCGAGGACATCCGTATTTTCGCAGAAGACATTCTTACGATGGGCCACCATCCACTGCACCTGATGCAGCAGGGTGTCGCAAGGCATTTCCTTATTACGGTCGACAATGGAATCGCCATCGAATATAAAGTTGTAATCGGTTGCGATACTCCAGAGCTTGATGCTGTCGCGACCAGCCTTGCCCCAATAGCGCAAAAGCTCGTTTTCGTCTTCGTCTATTGATTCGCTTTCGTCGGCAGGATCTGCCGCAAGACGCGGGAGCGCAAGTTTCATGCTTTCGAGTGGTTTCTGCCTGCCGCTGCAATCTTCCCAGAACGCCATGCAGGGGTTTTGAATATAGGCGTAAATTTCGTGCTGGTTTGCAAACTCCTGCAAGATGACGCGGTAGAACTGTCCCATGCCCGAAAGGCCAAAAATAAAGACCGGGAGATCGCTATCGTAATTGAATTTGACCTTGCCGTTTTCAGTTTTGCAGGCTTCGTACAAATACGGAAGCGTCAGGTAGGTGACATTTTCGCCACTCTTTTCGGCAGACTTTTCAAACACCTGCGTCAAGAGCGATTTTCCCTTGTCACCAGCATGGAACAAGGCCGAATAAAGTTTTCGCTGCCATTCCTCGTTTGCAGCTGCCGAACCGTCGCGCGTGATAAAGAAATCACGCAAGTTTCCCTGTTTCCAGCAGTCCAAAATTCCCTTGGCACTGTCGCCGGTTTCGGAATCCGAAATAAAACCACTCGGGCGGCTCGTTTCGTATTCCAAAAAGAGCCCCGCCATCACGTTCGCAAAATCGAAAAGCCGGTTTTCGTCAATCACACCGTCGTTTTCGAGATATGCCTTGACGCTTTCGCCCAAAAGCTCGTAATTAAGCTTTCCGTCCGTTTCTTGCTGCAAGTATGCAATTATGACGTTTGCAAGCATGTCGGAAGAAAGCTTTTTAAGGCGGCCGTTTTCGCCCACCAAAATACCGAAAAGGAACCTGTCGATGGTACTCTTGTTCAGGTTTGCAAGCACCCCTTTCTTTTGCACCCAGCGCAGGCGGAACCACTGTTCCAGTTTCGGGTCCGGGAAAATGACAATCGGAGCCTCGAAAGGATTTTTCCAACACCGAGAAATCTCGTCGATCATTTCGTCGGCGAGATTTTCGAGGTTCAATGCAAATTTCAGGTGCAACATAACTGCAATCTAAAAAATATCCGCTAGAATTTCAGCCGAACAATAATAGCATTCTCGAAATAGTCGGGATTACCGCCGATGCGCCAAAGCGAAGATTCGTAGCTGTACAAGTTCGGACGCGCATGGCGAAGAATGGCAGCCCCCGTCGACCGCAGATACCCCGCCTTGCATTTGCTGCGGGCTCCCTTCAGCACCGATTCCAAATCGTCGATAAATACACTGACGGCATTGTGGTCATGTGGATTGTAAGGTTCTGCCTGCACCTTCACCTTGAGCGATTCAAAAATTTCGCTACGTTTCTTGCCAGCCTTTTCAGGATCGTCCGCAAAATAGAATCCTGTCGCTGCCCCAGAAATCTTTTCGAATTTTTCGATGCTATCGACCCAGGGGTGATTTGCCGCCCCCACGATTCCCATGGTGAAATTGAACTTGCGATTTCCGTCACCCTTGAAATAGCGAATGAACATACCCTCTGCCGTTTCCTTGCTGGGTTCCGGTTTCAGGGCCTCGCGAGCAGCCGCATAAAGAATCGTCGCCGTATCGGTTTCGCCAGTAGAAACAGGTGCATCATTCGCATAAATTTGCAAGAAGTTTCCATCGCCATGGAATCCCCCGTAGATCCAGGCAAAAAGCGACTCGGGAGCCACTGGCTTCAAGATATGCAGCAGAATCGGCGTAAAGTTTGCAAACACCATCGAACGCCTATGCAAAAGTTCCGCCACCAAAAGACTATCGCGCACTTCAACCGCAAGCAACAGCGCCCCGACATGCAACAAGAAGGAATACTGGTTTGCATCCAGGTTCTCGATGTCTACGGGAATGTACACCGAAATCTCTGCCTGCAATACTTCAGGCAAGTAGGTATACCACGAAGGCGTAAAATAGGCACTTCCCTCAACGCACTGCATGCGCGAAAGTTCATCGGCCGAAGGCGTTGCAGCTCCAGCATAATCCAAGATTCCGGTTTCGCTGCGGGTAAAGGCGTAAGCATTCACCGCCTTGGATGTTTTGATACTGACGTAAAAGATATCATTTGCCATTGTAGGCCTCCTTGTTGAAGGTTACAATGTAAATATAGATTTAAATAGTGTCATAAAATGACACTTTGTAATTTTACACAAAAATAGTTAAAATTAGGCAAAATTAATCCCGAACGATTTGGGAAGAACGATTTCCTTGTAGGCGTTCATCAGGTAGTCATCGGTCATGCCCGCAACATAGTCGGCAACGGCACGCAGCTTTGAAGTAGACGCCTTGTATTCGGCACTCATGGAATTGAACCAGTGATTGATTCCGGTGACTTTTTTGTCGGAGCCGAGTTCCTCGAGGCATTCTTCCAGAACGGTTCGGAACATCGTCTTGATTTTTGTGTCTTGCGTTGACTTTTTCGGGTTCAGGTAAATGTTCTTGTAGTTCCAATCTTTCAGGCGGTTCAGCGCCTCAAAAACTTCCGGCGAGAAATTGAGAGTTTCCTTGTCAATACTACTGTTGACCAGGTCCTTGATAAGCGTGTCGACAATTTCGCCGTTCTTGTTGCCAAGCACTTCCGTGACTTCGCGGGGCAAGCTTTCGCGTTCCACCAGTTTCAAGATGATGGCATCTTCGATATCGCGGCCAACATACGCAATCACGTCCGAGATGCGCATGACGCAGCCTTCGAGCGTCATCGGCACCATATCTTTCGATTTAAAAGTTCCCTTGAGGCTTTCGCGGTATTCCGTCAGCAACTTTTCCGGAGTCTTGCTACGGTCGCAGCCGTATTCATTCTTCAAGATTTCGCCGTTGTGGCAGATAATTCCGTCAAGCACTTGTGCGGTAAGGTTCAGGCCTTTTCCGTAGGCTTCAAGGTCGTGGAACAAGCGGAAACTTTGAACGTTGTGCTCGAAAATTCCTTCACCCTGTTCCTGCAAAAATGCCGAAATGATTCGCTCGCCGTCATGACCGAAAGGCGTGTGGCCGACATCGTGTCCTAGCGAGATTGCTTCGATCAAGTCTTCGTTCAAGTTCAAAAAACGCCCGATAGTCCTTGCAATCTTCGCCACCAGCTGCACGTGCAGCACGCGGTGCGTAATGTGGTCATTTTCGACCAGGTAAAAGACCTGCGTCTTGTCGATGTAGCGGCTGTAGCAATAAGAATGAATAATCTTGTCGGAATCGTGAAAAAAGTTAGGACGCACATCAGCCTGCGACTCGTGAAAACGAATCGCCTGTGCAGACTTGCAAGCGTAAGGCGCAAGCGAGTTCTCTTTACTGTTCAACCGCGCTTCTATCCGCTCCCTTGTTTCAGCATTCCATTGCATAGAAAATCCTTGATTTCAAAACTATTCCGCAAATCCCGGCGGCGGCAGGTGCATGCCGGCCATGGTAAGTTTATTGTCGCGGGCGTATTGCATTAGGCGCTTGCGACTCTCGATGGATTTTTCCTTATCCATATCATAGTTGGAATTGATTTCGGGGTAATCCTTCTGCAGCGCATAACCATGCATCAAGTCGCCAATCACGAGCAGGTTGCTAAACTGGAACGCAGTATGGCCGGGCGTGTGGCCCACGGCGTCAAGCGCAATCACCCCCTGCGGCAACGTGTCGCCAAAAGCGAACAAGTGCAGGCTATCTTTATAGATGCCCATAATCACCTTCTGCAAATCATTTTTAGGAATATCGTTCATCCAGGCATCGTATTCCACTTTGCCCGCATAAACCGTCGCATTATTGAAAACCCTCACGTCTTTGCCAGCAGAGTCTTTTGCAATCATGCCTGCGATGTGGTCCACATGGAAATGCGTCAAGTAAATCAAATCGATTTTGTCAGGAGTTACGTCCAAAGCGGCGAAGCGATCCAAAGTCTGGCCACCGAAGGCGCCGAGGCCCGCATCAAACAAGATGTTCTTGCCATCGATCTGCAGCAGGAACGTGCTCACCGAGGCGGGAATGCCGTCGGGCAAGTTCAAACTTGCAAACAGCGAATCGCTCGCGTCGCTAAAGAGGCTGCGGGGGTTTAGCTTTTCGCCCTGATTGTCCTGAATCCAGGTGACTTTCGCTCCGTTCGCAAGCGTGATAGTCTTTGCCACCTGAACGACATTCGCTGCTTCTGCAGGGGCCGCATTTTCTGCCGATTCCGCAGCAGGCTTTGCCTGTTCAGCATTTTTTTCGGCAACTTGGTTTTTGGTGTCGCTGCAGCCGAAAGCGACAAATGACGCCATCAAGGCAAAGAGAGGGAGAAAACGCTTTTTCATAAGGACTCCTGTTTAAAGCCATGTTGTTAATATTTCACTTGTTCAGGAATGCACTTGATCAGTTTTTCACGCGGAATCGTGAGGAAATACTTCACGAGTTCCGCATCCAGCTGAGTTCCCGCCACATCCTTGATAATCTGGATGGCATCTTCGTGCGTCTTGGGCGCCTTATAGGAACGGCGCATCGTAATGGCAGAATAGGTGTCTGCAATTGAAATAATTCTTGCCGGCAGCGGAATCTGGTCACCGGGTTGGTCATAATAACCGTGCCCGTCGATACGTTCGTGGTGATAAAGAATCCAGTTCTTGATATGCGCAAAAGTCTGTAGCGGCTCGAGAATTTTCACGCCCACTTTCGGATGCTGCTTCATGACGATCCATTCGTCCGGATCCAGTTTTGCGGGCTTGTTCAAGATAGCCTCCGGGACACCCAGTTTTCCCACATCATGCATTAGCGCCGCATATTCTAGGCTTACGGGATTGATTTTGTACGTTATTGATTTCGGCAAGTATTCGTAAAAAAGCATCGTCAGCCGCTGCACATGGCGACTATGACCGTTCAAGTTCGGGTCACGCGCATCGATAACGCCCACAAGCACTTCCGCAATGTCAATACTTCTGGACTTGGCCGTTTCGATCAAGTTGAACATCAGCGTGAGTACGATTGCCACGAAAACGCTGCCGCCCAAAAGAATCAACGCCATCACCAGGTCGGGATCGCCAATGAAAGCACTGAACAAGTACCCCAACAAGAAAAATATCAACAGGACAGCAGCAATCGTTTTCCAGATGCGGTCACGACGGCTACCCGCAGAAAGGACGTCGTGCGAATTTTTAAGGAATCGAAAATACCTGACGATGTTTATCACCATCAGAATCGATCCCCAAAGGATTGCAACTGTAATGAAATGGTCTTGGGTCATTTCAAGTAGAAAATATAATTTTCCCGCTTAAAATGGAGGCATTTTAAAATATTGCCTTTGAAAAAAGCCCCTTTTTAGGGCTAGCCATTTATTTTCGCTCTAATTCCAGAATGTCGGCCTGCAGGGTGACATCGTCCGGGAAGTAGCTCTGGGCAGCGCGCAACAAGCGCAAGGCTTCGTCGTCGCGCTTTTGAGCGTGGGCATCGTAGGCCATGTTCTTGTAGCCGAATACGGCTTCGGCGTTACCCTGCTTTGCGGCAAGCTCGTAGGCGGATTCGGCGCGGTCAAGGAATTTGGCGTCGTAGGCTAGGTTCCCGAGGAAGATGGCGGCATCGCTAAAGTCGGGCTTGATTTGCGTGAGATTGTTGAGCACATCCATCGCGACAAAGGGCTTGTTGTCTTCGGCAAGAACATCGGCGAGTTTGTACATGGTCGCCGGGTCATCGGGGCGCACCCCCAACGCTTCGCGGTAGGCGGCAGCACTTTCTTCGTACTGTTTGTTCAGACGGTAAACGTCACCTAGATAAACCAGGAAGTCGATTTCTTCGGGGTGGGCGGCATAGCCTTCGCGGATCACGGCAACGGCGCGTTCAAAATCGTTAAGCGAAATATTCGCTTCGGAAAGCTGGTACACGATGCTGATGTCTTCTTTGTCGAGCTGGTATGCCTTTTCGATGGCACGCAGGGCGCCGACCGCGTCGCCGGTTTTACTGTAGGCTTCGCCTAAGTAAAGCCAACCGGAAACATTTTCCGGTTCCAGTTTCAACGCGCGGTGATACGCCGCCACGCATTCCGGATACTGCTTGAGTCGAAAATACACGCTCGCCATGTTGAAGAGCGCGGGCGAAAATGCTCCATTCGAAAAATCAATCGCCTTGCGGTAAGTGGCGGCGGCCTCGGGCAACTTTTCTAGCTGGTAATAGCTGTTCGCGATGTTGAAACTGGTCGCGACGGGGTCCGCGCCGCGAGATTCAGCCTTGCGGTAAAGCATAATGGCCTGCTTGAATTTTCCGTCGCGGTAAAGGGCATTCGCACGTTCCATCAAATCATACGCGGACTGCGCCGCGAAAGCAGGTATTGCGAAGAGTAAGGCGACTAGCAAGGAACCGCGGGCAACGAGACTACGAGAATTATAGGCAGTGAGATGCCCACGCAAGCCTCGTCTCAATTCATAAAAAATATTTATCAATTTGAACAAATTCATAAATTCCATTGGATCCTTCGACTACGTCACTTCGTGACTCCGCTCAGGATGACACCATACATTACTTTCCATTCCACATTACACACTACACATCGCATCAGTCCCTAAACTTCACTTCGAACGGTTGTTCCATGCCACAGAAGGGCACCGCCTTGCCCGCCTTTTCGGCAGGGCTAAACGTCATGCGCCCAAGAGCCTCTCGACCGGCCTGCGCAAGCCCAGAGCCAGCAGGAGATTCTTCCAGGACCTTGATGTCGTAAGCCTTGCCGCTGACATCCACGCAAAAACTGAGTCGGAGCGTCGCATCGATTTCGTTGTCGCGAATCTTGGGCGGCACCTGGAAATTCGCCATGCTGCGGCTTTCGGGTTTCTTGTCCACATCGCCTTTTTCCGTCGAGAGCGCGCCGCCACGGAAATCGGCCACCAAGTCGCGGCTGACGGCTGCGCCACCGTTACCTGAGGCAGCTCCCAAGTTCATCGCAAAGCGCGGGCCCGCCTTGGGCGAGCGGGAATTCGACTTCATGCGATTCGGCTTGCGTGCGGGCTTTTTCTTTTCCACCTTTTTCTCGACTTCGTCTACTTTCTTGATGGCTATTTCGGTCTTGTTGTATTTCTTTTCGTGAAACACCTTGCCCGTCAGGAACAAGTTCGCCATCGTCACCGAGAACACGAGAAGCATACTCGCGAGAACCGCCGCAAGCAAAATGCTAAAACGCTTGAATATTTTTTTCAAATATCTAAACATACAATCAAAAAAAATCTTACTTAGATCCTTCGACGCGCTCCGCGTGCTCCTGCGAACCTAACTCAACTACAGAACTAAAGTTCTAAGTTTCGTATAGCTCAGGATGACACTACGTGTCACTCCGCCTGCGCCGCAATCGAAACCTTCTTGACTCCAGCCAAGTTGCACATGTCAATCACCTGCACAAGCACACCCGTTTCGGCGCCCTTATCCGCAATCACGACCGCCTCGCGATCCGGAGCCTTTGCAAGCGACTGCTTCAAGATATCCTGCAAGCTCGCCAAATCCACCTGGCGTTCGTTCATGTGAATCGTGCCTTCGCGGGTAATGGCAATCAGCAAGTTTTCCTTTTCGAGTTGGCTTGCAGACTGTGCCTGCGGCTTAGTCACGTCAACACCCGTTTCACGCGTAAACGAAGACGTCACCACAAAGAAAATGAGCAAGATGAACACGATATCCATCAGCGGGCCCATTTCGATGCCCATGTCTTTCTGCTTTCTTCTCGGTAAGTTGAATTCCATAATACAATTCCTTCATTCCTGGATTGCCACGGCTTCTTCCGAAGCCTCGCAATGACGAATCACGGGCACTTACTCTCCACAAAATAATTCTCTATCACAGTCGCGCCGAGTTCCATCTTCTGGCGCAAAATTTCAACACGTTCATCCAGGCGCTGTTTCAAGAGCGTAAGCGGGAATGCGACAAGCAAGCCACTCTGCGTCGAAATCAACGCTTCGGAAATGCCATCGGCCATGAGCACTGGGTTCTGGTTTCCGTAAAGCGTAATCACCTCAAAAGTCGAGACCATGCCCGTCACGGTTCCAAGAAGCCCCAGGAGCGGCGCAGCCGTGGCCATCACAGACACAATGTGGTTTCCTTGTTCCATGTAGCGTACCGTTTTCATCATGCGCACTTGCATGTAGTCGCGGAATCCTTCGGGATTTTTCTTTGCCACATCAATCGCATAGCTCAATTCGCGGCCCAAAAGTCCGCCACGCTTGCGGAGCCTGCGTAATGCCTTCTCGACGCTCGGGGGTTCGGCATTCTTTTCGTATTCTTCGTTACCGCCGTTCAAGTCAAGACGCATGCGCTTGATGACCCTGTGAATGTCGGCACGGAAGAAATCACTCCCGATACGGAACCAGCTCGAAAACAGAAAGTAGAATCCGATAACGCCTGCCAAGAGAATCGGGAGCATGACCACGCCACCCGCCTGGTAAGTGTTCTGCAGAGATTCCAGGAATATGTAATGCGTATTGCTCATAGATTGCTTCGCTTCGCTCGCAATGACGTTTACTGTTTCGTCCGCAATGACGTTTAATCCTTCTTCCCGAAAATCCTGTTCAACAGCGAGGTGCTCTGCACATACATTTCGCTCGTGACCTTTTCTATCTTTTCGCTCAAAAGGCCGTGTAAAATCATCACCGGAATGGCAATCACAAGGCCCGTTTCCGTAGTCACCAGGGCTTCGGAAATACCGCCAGCCAAGACGCGGGCGTCGTTCGTACCGACTTCGGTAATCACGGTAAAGAGCGTAATGATACCGGTCACCGTTCCGAGCAAGCCAAGCAGCGGGGCAATCGTCCCCATGGCCGCCAACAGACCCATGCGACGTTCCAATTTCGGCTGTTCACGCAACATCGCTTCTTGCAGCGAGCGTTCGGCATCTTCACGCTTGTCGCGGGCACGGTTCAGCACTGCAAACAGCACCAGCGAAAGGCTTGTTTCCTTTTTCAGGCAAAGGTTTGCGGCATCTTCGTAACGGGATTCCTTCACGAGTGCATTCAACTTTTTGAGGAAGCGGCGGCCCAAATGTCCGCGGAAAGTCAGCACCAAGAAACGTTCCAGGCAAAGGAGCAACGCAAAGATCGCCACCAGCATGAGCGGGTACATCACGATACCGCCCTTCTTGAAGAATTCCTTGAACTGTTCAGTCATCGTGAGTTCCTTGGTATCGGTAATCGCATTCTTGATTGCCTTATTCTGGAGCACATCCAGCGGAATCACGACCGTCGGCGAAGCAGTTTCGCCAGCAGAACCTGCCTGCACCACAGCCTGCTTCACGTTTCCAGCCATTTCGGGCGGGAGCGCCGCATTCCATTCAAACACCTTGCCCTGCAAGGCGCCAGAGCGCAGCAATGCCTGCACGTCGCCGTTATCTTGCGCGACTTCGCCGAGGAACACGGTACCCAGGCGCAAGCGGTTCACGTTCACATCGGGGCGGCTCCCCACCTGCGAAGTTTCGCGGCCATAGAACTGCGTATAAGTCAGCTCATGGCGAATCAGCAAATCGTCCATGTAGCTCTGCACCGCACCAATCGTATTCGGCGTCGCCTTTTCGGCTTCGTTAGAAGCTTGCTTCAGGCGAATCAGGCGGCCATTCATGCCCACCGGGTAATCGCCCATGGCATCGCCAAGCGTCTTGTCGATCGAAAGTTTCACCTGCGTATTCAATGCCTCGTAGGCCGATTCTTCGGACTGCGCACGCTCTTCGGCTTCTTCGGTCAGGCTCTTGCTGGCCGCCACTTCTTCGCTCACGCGGCCAAGATCGGTCGAGAGCTTGGAATAGCGGGCATCCAGTTCGCGCGAGGCGGCCTGATGTTCTTCGGTCAACTGGGATTCGGCATAACGCTTGCGCCAGTGTTCGGCTTCAAGCTTTTCTAGCGAATCAGCCTTCTGCAGACGAATGCGGGTCAAAGCTTCTACTTCGCGCTGCAAGTTGCGAACTTCTTCGGTCTGCAGGGAATCCTTGATTCGTGCCTGGTCTTCGGCAGAGGCCTTGCTTTCGCCCGAACCCGACCACGGCCACGCAAATGCAGAAGATGCCGAGAGGAACAGGATTGACGCAAACAAAAATGCTCTAGATCCTTCGACTGCGCCCTGACGGGCTTCGCTCAGGATGACACCATTACACATTTTCACATTAAACATTATCTTTCACTCCCCACCACAGAAAGGCTTACGGGCAGTTTCACGACCTGAGGCGGCTTTTTCGCCTGCTTCACGTCGAGCGCGAGTTTTACCGCAGCACGTTCTTCCAGATTCAAGTCTTCGTTCCATTCGTAAACAATCTTGCCGTCCACTATCTTGCGCACAAGCGTTCCGAAAACGGTACCGTTGTCGTCGCTGTAAACCATCCACTGGTTACCAATGCGCAGAATCGACGCATTAATGAGTTCACCGTCTTTACGGGTCAGCGGGCTGTTGATGATTGCCACCTCGTCACCGAACTTGGTTTCTTCGGCAATAAGCGACTTCAGGCGAGAAAAGGCTTCTTCTTCGCTGGCGTTACCGCTTTCGATATCGCGGGTAAGCGATTTGACGCGGTCAAGCCTGCTTTCGCGTTCCCACGGGAGCGTCTGCGCGACTTGCGCCTCTAATCGCTTGCTGATGCCAGCGAGTTCTTCGCGCAGGGCCTTGCGCTTGGCGGCCACATTGTCGCTCTTGTTCTTGGCGCGGGCCTGCTTGCCACGCTCTGTCTGGAGTTCGGCGGCCACGTTCTTGATTTTCGCATTCAAGGTATCGATTTCGCTACGACGGCGTTCCGTGTCAGCCTTGTAGCGGGCCTGCAACGTCTTGTAGCGGGAATCGTCCGCCTTGAGCATCGAATCGGTCGAGGCAATCTGGCGGTTCAATTTCTGGATTTCGGAATTCAGCTTGTCTTTTTCCAGCTTCAAATCGCGAATTTCGGCGTCGCGGTCGGCAAACGCCACTCCCGAAAGGAGCATCACGACAAGCGTCAACGGTAATAATTTCAGTCGTTTCATAACTTTCCGCAATAAGTGAGACATCAAAATTACATAATTAAAACACCCGGCCAAAACAAAAGTGTTACCGATATATCAAAAAAACTTTAGCGTTTGGCCCCATCCGGCGCCCCATTCCGCCCCTTTTTAATTGACATGAACCGGCCTTCAAGGTATATTTATGTTTACAAAATTAAGAAGGTGATTATGGATATTAAAAAAATTTGCACTTTCAGTGCTATTGTTGCCCTATGTTTCCTTTCCGCCTGTAGCGACCACGGCTCTACTGACCCCATAGAATGGCCCGGCGAAAAAACGGCTCCGCTCGCCGAATGCGACGCGCCGGCCTTCCTCAAGAAAGGCGACAAAATCGCCTTGATTTCGCCCTCGTACACCACTCCCGATTCCAACATTCAAAAGACCGCCGACGTCATCAAGGACTGGGGATTCACGCCCGTTATCGGCAAGAATGTAGACAAACTCGATGCTGGCAAATACGCTGGCACCGCCGAAGAACGCGCCGATGACTTTATCGCCGCCCTCAAGGACACAAGCATCAAGGCAATCCTTGCAAACCGCGGCGGCTACGGCACCATTCAACTGGTCGACCTCATTGACCCGAAACTCGTGAAAAAAAATCCCAAGTGGCTTATTGGCTATAGCGACATCACCACGCTACACGCCATGCAGACCAAGGCTGGCGTCATGAGCATTCACGGCACCATGAGTTCCAGCATCGCCAAAACCGCAGGCAAAGACGACAACAGCACACTCCTACGCGACTTGCTCAAGGGCGAAGTGCCGACTTACAAAGTCCCCAAGCACAAGTATAACCAGAAGGGCAAAGCCGAAGGCATTCTCGTGGGCGGCAACATGACCACCTTCGTACCGCTCATCGGCGCAAGCGACATCGACGTTTTCCAGAACGACGGAATCATCTTGTTCATGGAAGAAATCGGCGAGAACCTGCGTAACATCGACCGCATGTTCCATTCCATCGAGTTGCACGGTGTCATGGAAAATGTACGTGGCGTGATTCTCGGCGAATTCGTAGATTCCGGCACCGATCTCGACTACGAAAGCACCGAAGCCATGCTTTCAAGCTACCTCAAGAAATACGACATTCCTGTCATGTGTGGGTTCCCCGCCGGTCACGACGACGTAAACCTGCCGCTCGTCATGGGTGCAAAGGTTGAGATGAACGTAACCGACAAAGGCGCCACACTCGCCTTTGACATCGGCGGCAAAAACAAAGACGTCGATACAGACAAACTCACAAACAAGACTACCCTTTCGAATGCGATTCGCCTGATGCTTTCGGGTAAGACCTTCAATATTGAATAATTACTGGCATTTCATGTGGCCGTCTTTCTGCTTTTCGCACCAGTTGTCACAAATAGCGGGGTGATAATAATTGCAAACATTCTGAACTTTGCGCTGGAGAATGCTGGACTTTTGCTCTTGCAAATAATAGCGGCTAACAAGCGCACTCTTGCACTGTTCCATATCGGGCCAGCCACGGTCTGCACACCACAACCACAAATATTCCTTGCAGCTGTTTTTTTCCGGACTTTCGATACACTGCTGATACAATCCGTAACAGTCGGCAATTTTATTGTTTTCAAAGTTGCTCGCCACGCAGTAACGCTTGAGTCCATCGGAATAGGCCATAAACTTTTCACCTTCGCCAATCGTGTCGGGCAAGAACAGCGACCACTTGGTCGTATCGAGCATCATGGCGGCCTTCACGTGCGAGGCATAGCAAGTCTTTAGATGCCGGTTATGGACTGAATCCCTATATTCCTTATACGCACGTTCATTCAGCGATATCAAATCGTCATAATAACCATCATATTCATAGTCTAAAGAAGCGCAGGCAACATCCTGATACAACCTGCACCCTCTCGAATCCCAGCTATCGGAGTTGTCACCACTGGCATTATCGCAATTGCTTAAAGCAATATGACTCATGCTAACACCGTTGCCTTCCACATACAAGCTAATAGTTGTCTTGGACATACCGCTAAACACGCCCATACCGTTCTTGATGTTTGATTCCGGAACAACACGCGAATCATTGAACGACTCCGTCACCTTCGTTTCGTAATCGACATAGGCCGCATCGGTGGAATAGAAATCCACATAGATTTCGCCCAAAGGCATCATCATGTTCATCAGGTAAAGCGTATCGAGCATGTTGTAACCGCCAACCCAGCGGTTCATGGAAAAGCCCAAATTCTCACGTCTTTCAAGCGGATCGTGCATCGCAATACCGCGATACCCTTCGTCATCTTCGCTTGTAAAGCCTTTAAGCATGTTATTAATAGTGGTCTTCTGCGATTCCGCATTCTTGATACCGTAACGCAAAATCGAAATGGCACCCGCTACTTCGCGATCAAAATCCACCGCACACTTGACAAATTCCATATCCATCGGAAATTCCAGAAACTTAACTCTAAATTCAGGATTCTTTTCGTCATAAGGGAGCCACTCGTAGTCCCCATTTTGCAAAGGAACATTCAACCCCTTGATCCTTACAGGAGTCGGAATAGTCGCCTCGGCCGTGTACCTGGATTTAGCCTTATGGCCTGAACTATCCCATTCAAAGTACGCATCCATGGTGTAGGACTTGCCCACCACGCCCATGTAATCCGAAGAAAAACAATTCGGCTTGTCTCTATAGGCCCACAAAACAATTGTCGTATCAACATCTTCGTCGTTGGTAGTCCTTTTAAAATAGCCCTTCACCGTCACGTAGGCGCTATCATAAAAGGCAAAATCCTTAGAAGACGTTTCGTCGAGTTCATAGATTTTCGAAAAACAGATTTCGGGATTTTCGTCAGCCACAATGGTGCCGTAAGTGAAAATACCCGTGTACACGTCGCGCTTTTCAGGATAGTAATCCCAGGGGCCATGAAAGTCGCTACAGGCCGCAAGGAACAATGCGGTCAAAAGCAAAGAGCAACAGATTGCAAGTTTATTCTTCATCGGGTCCTTCAAATTTACATAATTAGAACACCCAAACCCCTAAAAAGTGTTACCCACCGCAAGTAATTTTCACAAAAAAAACCGCCCCTTTTTAGGGAGCGGTTCTTCGTCGCATCGAATTGACTTATCCAAAGATTTTTGCACAGAGTTCCGGTGCAAACTTGGAAAGGTATCCCTGAATCAAGAGGATCGAAACGAGAGCCGGCAAAATCCACTTGAAGTAGATTCTGAAGGCGGCATTGTAAGGGATCTTGTAACCCTTACCGGCATTCATTTCGGCAAAGAACTTTTCCTGACCCCAACCATAGCGGCTAGAGCAGAAGATGGCGATGAACATGCCACCAGCCGGGAGCATGGTGTTGCTCACGATAAAGTCTTCGAGGTCCAGAACGCAGCTGCCGGGGCCGAACGGTTCAAAGCTCGAAAGCATGTTGAAGCCGAGGGCACAGGGGAGCGAAAGCAGGAATACGATCAAGATGTTCCAATAGGCGACCTTGCGGCGCTTGAATCCCTTGAGGTCCATCCAGAACGACACCAGGTTTTCGAAAACGGCAATCAAGGTAGACATGGCCGCAAACGACATGAACAGGAAGAATGCGGCACCGAAGAATCTACCGGCAGGCATCATGGCGAACACGTTAGAAAGCGTCACGAAGATAAGGCCCGGGCCCTGACCAGGAGACTGGTTGAAGGCAAAGCAGCTGGGAATCACAATGACGCCCGCGACCAAGGCGACGACGGTATCAAGAATACAGACGCTCGTGGCTTCTTTTGCCAGGGAATGATTCTTTCCGATGTAGCTACCGAAAATAGCCATGCTACCGATACCGAGGCTCAAGGTAAAGAAGGCGTGTGCAAAGGCGGCAAAGATAGCCTCGCCCAGACCCTTGCCCGATTGCGTAAGGCGTTCCAAAGACGGCAACAGGTAGAATTCGAGGCCAGCCGTAGAGCCGGGGAGCGTCACGGCGCGAATCGCAAGAATCACCATAATGACAAGCAAGCAGATCATCATGATCTTGGTGATGCGTTCCACACCCTTCTGAAGGCCAAGCGACACGATAAAGAGGCCAATGACAATGGCAACCGTCATCCAGAAAATCATGAGGCCCGGATTCGAAAGCATTTCGCCGAAGCCGGACGCAATCTCATCAGGAGTGCCCAAGAGGAACTTGGGATCGGTCACCATCTTGTAGAAGTAATAGAACATCCAGCCAGTAACCACCGAGTAGAAGGCCATTAATATATAGTTGGCCGAAATCAGCGGGAACTTGGCCCAGTGCCACTTGGTACCCGGCTGTTCCAGGTTGTCGAAGGCGCGGGCGATACCGCTTCGGCCTCCACGACCCAGGGCGAGTTCAGCCATCAAGATGGGCAGGCCCAGGAAAAGCAGGAAGCCGAGGTACGGGAGCACAAAGGCCGCTCCGCCGTACTGGCCGGCAATGTAAGGGAATCGCCACACGTTGCCCAGGCCAATGGCGCAACCGGCGGCAATGAGGATAAATCCGAGTCTTGATTTAAAGGTTTCGCGTTCCATAGTAACAGGAACTATAGAAAATTTCCGCAATCCTTGTCACCACGTTATACAAAATTCTAGAAATAATACTCGTAACTGAGCATAATCGGCAAGAACGGGAACTGTGTAATCTCCGTTTTTTCGGGGGGATTCTTGCCCGTATCGTAGAATGTAAAGAACATGTTTTCATGATCGGTCAAGTTGATAATCGTCCAACTAAAGTTCCACTTGCCTTCGCGGCCGATGTCAATCGCCTTCACATCGATACGGAAATAATCTGTCTGACGGGCGCCATTGCGGCTTCCCGGCACCACGACCGTTTCGTCGGAATATTCCTGATGACCGAGGTGTTCCGAGATGTAGTAACCCTTGTATTCGCTAATGGGCATGCCCGCCGAATATTTCATAATCACAGAAGACCTCACATACATATCTTTCTGTGTCGGGTGTACGGTCAACGCATCTTCCGGGCCGCGCCAGTTGATACCCAGATCCATCTTGAGGGCGTAGGGCTGGTGCCAACTCGGGAAATAGGGCTTGGTACCATCGTCCACCTTCATGACACTAATGCTCTGGCTCCAGTTTATACCGCCAAACCACCAGCCCTTATCTTTACGGAGCGAAAGTTCGTAACCGAAAGAATAGCCTTCCGCCGTACCGAATCCATCTGCCACCACAAAGTCGTCCGAAGCCGTTTCTTCGTTACTGTCGAGGACTGCCACAAACGTATTCAAGTTACTTTGAGTCTTGTAGTAAACACCCACGGTGGCGTCGTAGTCTTCCATAATGCCACGCTGGCTGTATTCGGCCGCAAACAGCCAAGAAGAAGCCGGCTTGATGTGCTTGCCCTTGGTAGTCGTAGTCGCCGGATAGTAGAATTCGTTTAGCGTTTCCTGGTCGGTATAGACAATCGAGTTCAAATACTGCAGGTAGTAGCCACCATAGAATTCCACCGTCTTGTCGTCATCGATATTGACACTGAGCGACGCACGGGGTTCTACGCCAAAATGTTCTGCGGCCGTCTGGTAATTAAAGCGCAAGCCATATTGCAACAAGTAATCGGGCGCAAGTTTCCAGGCATCTTGCAGGTAACCCACATGGTGGAACGGTTTTTGAATATCGGCAATACTAAGCGTAGACATTTGTTCGCCATAACGTTCGTAGTCGTATTCCAGTTCGTAACCCGCAGTGAGCGTATGGTTCGGAATGCCGCGGTAATTGACCCACTGCTTGCCTGCGAATGTATAAAGGTACATCTCAATCGACATGAGGTCGCTCACTTTCATGGTCTGATAAAATTCGCTGAAGGCAAGGGTCGCGTTGTAGTCCCAGTCGCCATTAAAGCGGTGGTAAAATCCGAGCGGAATCGCCACGTTGCCCCAGTCCATATAGAGCGGATCAAAACTCAAGCGGTCTTTACCGACATAATAACTGAATTTCATGCGGGTGTCGTCGCTAAAGTCGTACATGAGCGTTCCCTGCAAGTCGGTAAATTCATAATCCAACGACAAGTCAATAACGTCAAGGGCGTTCATCAAGTCGAGCATGTAACCGATGTAAGTGGTACGGCCCGCGAGAACCCAGCGAACAGGCCCCTTGTGGCCTTCAGTATGAACCTGCGCCGCAAACGTACTGATCTTGATACTGGACTTGCTGAACCATTCGTCAACGGTATCCTGACCACCTGCGCGGCCATCCATCTTGAGCACGGAACTCAAACGGTTACCGTACTGCGCCGGGAATCCACTCTTGTAGAATTGCACGTCATCGATGCCTTCGACCAGGAAGGTACTGAACAGCCCGAAGAAATGCACCGGCGAATAAACAACAGCGTTGTCGAACAGGAAGAGGTTCTGGTCGGCGGCGCCACCGCGCACATAAATCTTGGAGCTAAAATCGGAGCTGGCGACCACGCCCGGGAGCGCCTGGATGCTCTTGATAACGTCGGCTTCGGCGAGGCTGGGCATACGCTTGATGGACTTAGCCGACACTACAGATTCGCCGGGCTTACGCTTGGGGCGACGGCGCAACTGCACCACGACTTTCTTGAGTTCGGTCACCTTGGCGTTGTCGCCGCCTGCAAGGAGCGCATCCACATTGACGTCTTTATTCGCGGAATCTTCTGCCAAAGTATCTTTTGCAAGCGAGTCGGGGCGTTGCGGGGCGTCCCCGCCCCCGCTAGAAGGGGTAGCGGATGCCGTGTCAGCGGCAGCAGCGAGGGGAAGGCCTTCCCCTTCTACTATAGAATCGGGTTCTGCAAAAGCCTCGCCAAGCGCTTGCGAGAAACTGCGTTCAGCGCCAATGTACTTGAGTTCGTAGCATTTTTCTTTTTCGGCGCCCGCCGTATCGGAATTCGTAACACAAATGTTCCAGAGCGTATCTTCGGGGAGCACCACGCTAAAAGGCGCGCCCACGGTGGTTTGCAGCGCCTCGCCCGACTCCAGGATTTCGACATTGAGTTTTTCACCCGCGGCAAAGGAGGAATCCTGCACGATTCCGTTAAAAGTGATTCCCTGGGGTGCAAGCGAATCGGGCACAGGTTCTTGTGCCACGGCGGCTACACTCAACATAGCCAGCAACAAAGCAAAAATTTCAATATAACGTTTCAAAATAGCTCGCGTTCTCTCAAAAATAGCAAATAGGAGGCCCTATTTGCCATTGTAACACCCGAGGGAACGAAATGTGTTACCTTCACCTAAAAAAATATGGATTACAGCAATTCCTCGAGCGTCTCAAAGAGTACGTCGGGTTCTACCGGCTTGCTCAGGTGCGCATTCATGCCCACCTGCAGGCTCCGCTGCACATCTTCGTCAAAGGCGTTTGCCGTGAGCGCAATAATGGGAACCTTCTTGGCGTCATCGCGATCCAGCTTGCGGATGGCGGCTGTCGCTTCCAGACCGTCCATTTCGGGCATGCGCACATCCATAAGGATGGCATCGTAATAACTTTCGGGATGGTCGCGGAACATTTCCAGGGCCTTGCGACCGTTTACGGCCAGTTCCACCTGCAAGTCCCGCATCTTCAGCACTTCCATCATGATCTGCGCGTTGACATCCATGTCTTCGGCAAGGAGAACCCGCTTTCCGGCAAGTTCCGCCTTGTTCTTCGCAAGCGAGGTGTGTTCTTTCTTGCGCCGGAGGGCGTTCTTGAATTCGTCCAGCAGGATTCCCGAGAACAAGGGCTTAGAAATGAAGCAGTCCACGCCGGCTGCCAGGGCCTCGTCCAGGATGTCGTCCCAGTTGTAGGCCGTCAATATGATAATGGCGGACTCGTCGCCGGTCACCTTGCGGATTTCGCGCGCCGTCTCAATGCCGTTCATCTCGGGCATCTGCCAGTCAACCACAATCAGGTTGTAGGGCTCGCGTCTCGCGTGGCGGAGTTTTGCCATCTCCACCGCTTCCTTGCCCGTAAGCACCGTGTCGGTGAGGATTCCCGCCTTGCCGAGCACGAGTTTCGCGTGCCCCAGGGCAATCTCGTCGTCGTCCACCACCAGCACGCTCATTTCGCTCGGGTGGATTTCGATTTCGTCGTCGGTCGCCTGCTTGCGCATGCTGTCGTTGAGGGTGAGCGTCACGCAGAACGTGGTCCCCTTGCCCTTTTCGCTTTCCACATCGATCTTGCCGTTCATCATGTCGACGATACCCTTGGTAATCGCCATGCCGAGGCCACTGCTGCCGTACTTGAAAGCCGTGGTGGCGTTTTCCTGGGTGAACGTGTCGAAAATCTTGGGCAGGAATTCCTTGCTGATGCCGATACCGGTATCGCTAATCTTGAAGACGAGCGTGGACTTGTTGTCGAACGCAGCAATCTTTTCCACGTTGAGGTCGATGTTTCCGCCCTTCGGGGTGAACTTGACCGCATTGCCCAGGATGTTGATGAGAATCTGGCGAATCTTGGTGACGTCGCCGACGTAGTGGTCGTCCAGACTGCCCGCCACATGGCACGAATAGTTCAGGCCCTTGGTGCGGCTCTGGTCATCGATGATGGTGTTCACCTGCTCCAAAAGCTTGGGGAACGAGAACTCCTCGCTGTTGATCTTGGTACGGCCACTCTCGATGCGGCTCATGTCCAGAATCTCGTTGATGAGGCTCAGCAGGTGTTCTGCGGAGGAGCCGATCTTTTCCAGGTAGCCGCGCGTCTTCGACGAAATCTCGGGTTCGTGCAGCGCAAGGCTGTCGAGGCCGATAATCGCGTTCATGGGCGTGCGGATTTCGTGGCTCATGTTGGAGAGGAATATGGTCTTCGCCTTGCTCGCCTCTTCTGCCGTCTTGAGCGCATCGGAAAGCGCCTGGTTCTTGGCAAGGGAATCGCGCATTTCCTCGTCGATATCGGAAAATCCGAAACCTACAATGCGGAGCGGTGCATCCGGGGCGTCGCCGGCATTGTGCACGCCCGCCATGCGCAGCATTTCGTAACTTTCCTTGCCGCCATGGTTTGCCAGGTAGCGCAAGGTATAGATCTTGTTCTTCGCGACACCCGCGCGCACGTTTTCGGGCTGTATAAAGGCGAGGAACTTTTCGCGAGATTCCGGTGCGACAAACTTTTCGGCATAGGTTTTGAAACTTTCCAGGTAGCCGATTTCGTCCCCTTCCTTGAAAGGTGCCGGAACGGTGCCGTCCTTGCGGTAGCATATTGCCATTCCGGTATCCAGGTTCAGATAGTAGACGCTGCGGTAATCCGAGGCCAGCGCGGTAATCATGTTACGCTGTTCGTTCCTCTTGCGTTCTTCTTCCACCAACTTCTGCTGGAGCGCAAGCTGTTCTTCCAGTTTTTCCTGCTTGATGCGGCTTTCGGCATCGGCCACCTCTTTTTCTAACTTGAGTTGAGAGGTACGCCTGATTTGCATGAAGAGGAACAGGAACACGATCAAGAGCACTAGCGCGATAATTCCGGATAGCAGAAGGCTGCGTTCCAAAATGTCTTCCGAAATGGAACCGATCTGTTCAGAGATGACGCTTTCGCGGATAAGGTAGGTCAGCATCCAGTCCGTAGAATGGATGGGAACATAGTACATGGTTTCACGGATGCCGTTATACTCGAAGGAAACGACGCCCGCCTCGTGGTTCGCGAAGTCGGAGCGCATCTTTTCCATGGAGAACCCCTTTTCGAAGCTGGCTTTTTCCATGGCGGCAAGCAGATTGTCGCCGCTCGCAAGCCCACCTAGCATCAGGTTCGTAAGCGAATTGCCTGCCTTCGAGTAGATGTTGCAAAATGTAATTCCCTGCCGGTCGGATTCCAGCGAAATACCTTCCAGCATGCGGTTCATGTCGATTTCCATGAAGCACACGACCAAAACCCGACCATTAAAGGCAAGACGGTCCACAGGCACGGCAATGACAACAGTCTTCTTTTCTTCACTGTTTTTCTTTAATGAAATTTCGGATTTTGCCAGGGTCCTGTAATCGAAATTATAGAGATCAATGTCGGTACGCGTACCGCGGGATGTGTAGATGAGACCCGTAGTGTCCACGAAGGCGAACTTTTCTAGACCGTACAGTTGCTTCATGCGGAGCTGGTAGCTCTGCAAGCTTGCGGTACTAGCGAGGTCTTCTTTTGAAAGCAGGCCCACCGCCACATCCAGGTCGTTGATGTAGCCGTTCAATTTCGACGCCACCACCTGTTCGCGGCGGTTCGCGAGTTCGTTCATAAAGAGGAGCGTCACGTTGCGCACGGCCTTTTCCGTATCCCCGCTCGCATGGCGACCCGTGAAGATTGTCCCCAGCACAAGGATGATAACGATGATGGGAGCCACGATAGTAGCGACACCGACAATTCCGATTCTTTTTTTCGTTTCCATAACATTGTCCTGTTAAAGCTTTACCGCACCCACTGCGCAAGTGTTTCCGTGAGCATGCCGACATCGATGGGCTTTGCCAAGTGCGCGTTCATTCCTGCTTCTTTCGACTTCTTGAGGTCATCGCCAAAGGCATTCGCGGTCATGGCGATAATGGGAACTTCCGCCTTCTTCTTATCGGAGAGCGATCGAATCTGGCGACTCGCCTCGCAGCCGTCCATCACGGGCATCTGGATATCCATGATAATCCCGTTGTAGTAACCGGCAGGGTTCTTCTCCACCATCTCGACCGCCTGCTTGCCGTTTACCGCCATCTCGACCTTGAACCCGAGACTTTCGAGAATGATTTTTGCAAGCTCGCGGTTCACTTCCATGTCTTCTACCAGCAATAGGCGCATGTTCGTGAAATCCGCCTTGGCTGCGATGGAGATATTGCGCTCGCCGCCTTCGGGAACATCCGTGCCTGCGGCCGTCTTCAGTACCACATTCACGAAGAATTCCGTCCCCTTGCCGACTGTCGATTCAAACTTGATTGTCCCGCCCATCAACGACACCACGTTCTTTGCAATGGCAAGCCCGAGGCCCGTACCCTGCACGCCGCTGATAGTCGAGACGCGTTCCCGCTCAAAGGCATCGAACACGCGGTCTGCAAACTCGGGCGAAATACCGATACCGTCGTCCTTGACGCGGATTTCGAACGCGGCCTTGCCCTCTTCGATGCATTCCTTTTCGGCGAGAGTCACGGAAACGTGCCCGCCTTCCGAAGTAAACTTGAATGCGTTGCTGACCAGGTTCAGAATCACGCGGTTCATGCGGTTCCTATCGCAGAGCACCACCGGGTTCCTGAGGCCGTCGTATTTCACGGCAAAGGCGATGTTCTTGCCCACCATCTGCGCCTCGAACATATCGCGGATTTCGTCCATCATTTTGCGCAGGTCGGTGGGCCGCTCTTCCAGTTCCATCTTCCCGATTTCGATGCGGCTCATTTCGAGCATGTCGTTGATGAGGGCCATCAGGTACATGTTCGAAGAATCGATCTTGGTCAGGTATTTCTGGATTTGCTCGGGGGTCGCCTCCGGTTTGCGCGCCAGGTTGGTGTAGCCGATAATGGCATTCATGGGCGTGCGCAGGTCGTGGCTCATGTTCGAAAGGAAAATGGTCTTTGCCCTGTTGGATTCCTCGGCAATATGCTTTTCGTGGTCCAGTTTCTGTTCACGTTGCTGCTGCGTGCGGTAGATGTTCACCACGATGAAAATGCACAGGATAATGAAGAGCGTTTCTACCAAATTGTTCTTCAGCTGGGAATCACGGACAAGGTCCATCTGCTCTTCCATGAAGTCCTTTTCCTGTACCACCTGGGCTTCGGTCATGGGAATATGCATCTTTTTATGCAGATCCGTATGGAACTCGCTGATATGCACAATGACTTTCTCGGCCTCGTCGTTGGTGACCTGGCGTTCCCACATCACCGCCGAGAACAGCAATATGAACAGCATGGTCACCCACATGATGGCCGACTTACCGAAACGGTTCTCCTGGTCGCGCATGAACACGGCCCTGTAAACGACGAACCCCACAATGCTCCACGCCATCAGAATCATGAAGGATTCCGTAGCGATGGTGTTCATGTTCCAAAGCGTCGGCGTAAGCGGGAAGAAAAAGAAGAAGGCGGATATTACGACACCCAGGATTCCGGTAAAGTTCAGCACTGTCTTTTGTCTGCCGGTTTCACTGCGGGCAATTTTCACTATTCCCGCAGAAACATACAGGTAAATGATAGATGCACTGATGGAGGTGATGTCCACAATCCAGCCGATGGCCGTTCTCCCGAAGAACGGAATAATGCAGGAAAGGAGCATCACGTAGATAATGCCGTAGTTGGTGGCGCCGTGACGGTTGATATGCCCGAACCAAGCCGGCATCACGGAATCGTTGGCAAGGCTCATGAACATGCGCCCGAGCGAACGGTAAAGTCCAAGAAGGCTTGTGGAAATGGCCGCCATGACGGTGATGGCAAGCAGCACAATGCCGCCGTTACCGAGGGTCTTGAAAACGGCGTGGAATACCGGGACTGATTCAATGCCCTTGAGGTTCTTCAGGTTGGTAAAATAGGTTTCCCAATTGCCGGATCCAGCAGGGTTTGCCGAAACCGAAAGAAGAGCTATGAGGGCGTAGACGATCGCTCCGGTTGCAAGAGCCGCCACCATGATGGCGAAACCGTATTTTGGCTTGAAGTCATAGGTGGAAGAGGCAAAGCTCACCACGCCAAAGCCTACAAAAGCCCAGGGGGCAAGCACCAGCACGTTCACGATCTGCATCAGGGGGGAATGGTCCCTCGCGACTCCCGCCGTCGCAAAGGCCGGGCCCATATCCGAGAAATCAATCCCGCCCTTGCAGGCAATAATTGCAAACAGGCTGACCACACCGCCAAAGAATATGAGGGCAAGCACCGTATTCACCAGGCGCAGCACGTTGGTGTTCCTGCAACTGATGAACCCGAACAGAAGTATAATTGCAAGCGTGGTAAACAGCTCGCCTGCCCAGACCTCGTAGCCCATGATGGTATAACTGAAGCCCCTTTGCAGTACGGGTCCGAACAAGAAACGGATAAACAGCACAAAAGCCGACATATTGGCCCACAATACCGCCAGGTACGCAAGGGCCGTAGCCCAGGTGCAAAGAAAGGAATGGTCGTAGCCGAAAAGCTGCTTGGTAAAGGAGAATACGCTCCCCGTGCCGGGAATGCGGTTCATCATGATGTGGAAATTGTAGGCGACAACACCCATCAGCACGGCGCCAAGCACAAGGGCGATAACTGTTCCCAGGGGGCCCGCAATCGGCAGGAGCGTTGTCGCGGGCATCACGAATGCACCCCAGCCTACGGCACAACCGAAGGAGAGCGCCCACGCACTCAAAACGGACAATTTTTTGCGTTTTTCAGACAACATAACGCTACACCCTTATCCACTTCTGCAAAATTTTTGCAAGTTCCTTAAAGTCCAGCGGTTTGGAGATATGGTCGTTCATGCCGACTTCCTTCGCCTTGCGGATGTCGTCTGCAAAGGCGTTCGCGGTCATCGCCACGATGGGGATTCTCCTTGCATAGGTCGTCATGGCCCTGATGGCCGCAGTCGCCTTGTAAATAAAAAAGCCACCCGGCATATCTTCGCCGATCTGCTCGATAACTTGCAAAGCCTGTTCGCTCAGGGGAAGGTGTCGACCGAACATGGGGACCTCGTATTCTAGTAATTCTGTTTTAAAGATATCTAAAAAAATTGCTTTGTCGCACAATCCGATACCTTTTTATTTCTTTTTACATATATTTATTCACGGATAAAAGGAGTTTTCTCCAATGAAAAAACTACGCCAGATCACTACCGTCAAGAGACATGTCCTAATCGTAGACGACGAGGTGGTAAACCGAGAAATTCTGGGTAACATCCTTTCTGTGAACTACGAGGTCGAATACGCCGACAACGCCAAGGAAGCCCTCGCAGCACTCTCCAGGCAAGACAAGCGGTTCTCGCTTATCCTGCTCGACCTGCTCATGCCCGTGATGGACGGGTTTGAATTCCTGAAAAAAAGAGAAACCACCGAAACACTCAAGCGCATCCCGGTCATCGTGATGACCTCCGAAAAGGAATCCGAAGTCCGCAGCCTCAAGCTGGGCGCCGCCGACTTTATCGCCAAACCCTTCGACATGCCCGAAGTGGTGCTCGCCCGCTGCGAAAGAATCATCGAACTCTTCGAAGACCAGGACATTATCCGCCAGACGGAGCGCGATCATATTTCCGGCCTCTACACCAAGGACTACTTCTTTGAATACATCCGCCAGATAGAACTGTGGAGCAGGGACATCCCGCGCGACGCAATCGTCTTCGACATCGAGCAGTTCCATTTGGTGAACGAGTTCTGCGGAAGGGACTTTGGCGACCGCCTGCTTGCAGAAATCGGTAGCGCGCTCAAGAATGAACTCGCCCCCATGAACGCCATCGCCTGCCGTGCAGACGCAGACACCTTCTACATCTTTGCGACGCACCAGGAAAATTACGACAACATCCGCAACATAGTCCAGGGAATCCTTACAGAATTTTTCGAGGTGAACCACATCCGCGTGCGCTTTGGCCTCTGGGAAAACGTAGACCGCAACGTGGAAATCGAGGCCTGGTTTGACCGCGCAAAAGCCGCCTGCGACAAGAACCGTGGCGACCTGACCCAGGCGTTTACCCGCTACAACAACGAGATGCATTCCCGCTACATGTTCGAGGAAACACTCATCCGCGACTTGCAAAGCGCCATAGACAACAAGAACCTGGTTGTCTATTACCAGCCCAAGTTTAACATCGAAGGTGACATTCCGCGACTCACCAGCGCCGAAGCCCTTATCCGCTGGATACACCCGACACTCGGATTCATCAGTCCGGGCGACTTTATTCCGCTGTTCGAAGGGAACGGGCTTATACAAAAAGTAGACAACTTTGTCTGGAACGAAGTGGCAAAGCAAATTCGCAAATGGAAGGACGAATTCGGCGTAACGGTGCCTGTTTCCGTGAACGTGTCCCGCATCGACATTCTGGATCCGGAACTGGAAACGAAACTTATGCGCCTTCTCGAAGAAAACGGCCTTTCCCCGGAAGAATACATGCTCGAAGTGACCGAGAGCGCCTACTGCGAGAACATGGAGCGCCTTATCGAAGTCATCAAGAACTTGCGCAAGAAGGGATTCCGCATCGAGATGGACGATTTCGGCGCCGGATATTCTTCGCTGAATATGATCACAACGCTCCCCATCGACATCCTGAAAATCGACATGTCGTTCGTGCGCAACATGGAAAAGGACGAACGCAACCTGAAGCTCGTGGAACTCGTGGTGGGCATCGCGAAATTCCTCAAGATTCCTGCCGTAGCGGAAGGCGTAGAAACGCAGTCGCAGCTCGATACCCTCAAGGGAATGGGCTGCCAGATTATCCAGGGATACTTCTTCTCGAAGCCGGTCCCGCCGAAGGACTTTGTACCCTTCATCGAAAAGGAACTTGAACGCCGGAGGGGCGCATGATTACCATCGAAAAACTGAACGCTTTTGGGGCAAATACCGCCGAGGGGCTTGCACGCTGCTTCGGGAACGAGGCGCTGTACCTGAAACTCGTGGCGACCATTCCCGGCGAGGGCAACTTCGACAAGCTCAAGGATTCCATTGCCGCGAAAGACCTGAAAGCCGCCTTCGAGGCAGCCCATGCGCTAAAGGGTGTCCTCGGCAACCTCTCGCTCACGCCGATTTATACGCCGGTTGCAGAAATTACCGAATTGCTCCGCAACAATACCGACATGGATTACAAAAGCCAGCTCGATACCATCCTCGAAAAGAAGGATGAGCTCGGTAGACTTTGCGCGGAATAATTTTTCTTTTAGAACCTACCCACAGTAATGCCCGAGTAGAATCCGGGCCAGAAACGGCCTTTATGCTTTTCACTACCAAAGTCGTCGTGGTAGTTGTTCCAAGGCTTCGGCCAGAGCTTGTCCGCATAGCCAAGCGTCACCACATTCAGCGTACCGCCTACCGCAAGGCCGACACCCGGGAACAGCTTGTGCACAAAGCCTAAACGCAGGCGGTGGTGGTAATTTTCATTCGTATCGTCGCTGAACGAGACAGCTTCGTGGGCGTTCAGGAGCATGTATTCCAATTCAAAGTGGTTACCGTACTTGCCGAACTGCGTACCGATACCGTAGCCGCTTTCGTAGCGGTCTTCAAAGTGCTTGAATCCGTTACCCTTTTCGAAGGGGCGGGCCACTTGGAATGCCGTGTAGAAATAAGCCGTACCCAAGTGGAGTGAAAGATCCAGAGCTCCCATTTCGTTCAAGGAGGTGGTAGCAGACCATACACCGTTACCGACCACGCTAATAAAGCCCACCGGAGTCTTTTCGCATTGCCCGCACACGTTCACAAAACCTACCTGGCGACCCTCGGACTTGGTAGCGACATTCACGTAACCCACCTGCGTGCCGCCCTCCCAAGCCGACACATTTACAAAGCCCACGCCTACACGGGAATTGACCGCCACGTTCGTAAAGCCGACTTGAACGTCGTTGTCTTTTGCCACATTGACAAAGCCCACTTGAACATCGGCATTCTTAGCGGCATCGACAAAGCCCACCTGTACCTTGGAGCCAACACTCGCGTTCACAAAGCCAACATGAGTTCCGCTGTATTCAGAAGCGTTTACAAAACCCAGTTGTAAATAGCGCATGGTATCGAGAGCGGCATTCACAAAACCGATTTGCGCCGCTTCGGATTTTTCAGACGCCCAGTTGATATAGGACAGCTGCAGACCATCGACACTTTCGGCATAGTTCACGGTACCCGAAATCTGCGCACCGTCGATATTTTCGTTCGCGATATTCAAGAGGCCCGTTACCTGAAGGCCACGCATATCCTTGTCGGCGCTGTTCACGAACAGGCTCACCTGCGAACCGACCATGTAGTCTTTCGTCTTGGTGGCAAAGAGGCCCAATTGCACGCCCTTGCGCGGGTCATTGTCGCGATCGTAAAAACCAAACGTCGTGCGAGAAACTCCGTTGCGGTCAAGCGAATCTAGGGAGCATTTTGCCGTATCGCCATTAGCGCAAGAACGTTCGCTCTTGATTTCGCCGCGAAGAGCCGTCTTTTCGACAGCGACCGCCGTGAACTGCTTTTTGCCGAGACGCGCACGGTTGTTGTCATAAAGCGTGATCGATGCATCCTTATATTCGGCAGGGCGTTCCAAGCGTACGCTGTACTTGCCGGCAGGGAACCCGAGGCTCATGGCGCGACCGGACTTCTTGTAAAGTTCGGCGACAAGTTCACCCTTTTCGTCGCGAATGAACAAGTGACCGTCTACATCTTCGTCCAAATCAAGGCCTGCGCTCGTGCTGCGCAAATCCGTCATCACCACGTCACCGGTGCCCGCCAAGTTCATGTCGCGGCTGGGGTGCTGGGCGCCACCCATGGTGGCTTCGGTCTTCTGGAGAGTTTCATTGAAGGCAAACTGGTAAGCTTCAGAAAGCGTCACCTTGCCGTCCCCGCTTGCATCGCCTGCGCCGCGAAGGCCGCTCACCAGCGAATGCGTAAAGAAGGAACCCTTGAGCTTGTCACTTTCCTGGCTAGATTCATCTTGAGTGCTGCTGGTGATAAAGGCGTAGCCTTTCATGTCGCTGCTCTTGTCGACCATGAACGCAGGCACAGCGACACCGCCCTTCGCGCGAGTGATAGCACCCGAGCCGCAAGCATCGATCACGGCAATCTTCACGTCGGCATTCAAGGCATCCACACGCCTGCGGAATTCTTTCCAACTATAAATTTCTTCACCGAGGCGAAGTCCCTTTTCGTCGGCGTGACCACTGTAATACACCAGCACTTCTTCGCGGGAACTGGCGTCGGCGCCTTTTGCAGACTTTGCAGTGGCAAGCTTTTTATCGAGAGATTCCAGCTGGCTTTGCAAGGTCGCTACACTCGGTTCTGTCACTCGATACACATTCTGCTTGGGCACGCCACCCATCTGCGAAAGTACATTGGCAAATGCGCGGGCATCGCTTTCGGCATAGCGCAGCACCGGGCGGCCCTTACCGCCGTTATTCGCACTCACCGCGAACACGTAACGGTTAATCGCAATCTCGCCAGAATTCGCAGCGGCATGGGCATTGCTTGCAGCCGCCAAAATCGCCACCAGGCACACTAGGCAGAAAATGGCCGAGCCTGACAAAAAATCGCAGAATAAAATTTTACCCAAAATCTTTTTCATTTTCTCCCCCTTATTTCCCAACTTTGCGGAGCGTAAACGAAACGTTTTCTACACCTGCCTGCTTCAGGCTCTTGTCAATATCGTTGCCGTCAATTTCAAAAGAATTCTGCGATGTGAGCAAGAAGAACTTTTCGAATTTCGGAGCGTTATCAAGCTTGTAGGCAAATGGAAGCGTCGTCATTTTGCCGGGTTCCAGTTCAATGGCCTTGTTGCCTTCGCCCATGTGCATGGTAATGGTTCCGTTGCCGTCCATGCTAAAAAGCATGCCGAAGCACTTTTGCGGAACACGGTAACGCAACTGGATTTCGTCGCCTTCGTGGGCATCGCCCAGGTTCACCATTTGCACGGCGCTGTCACCCGTCTTTTTCCAGACTTCCAAAGAAGCCTGCATTCCCTTGATTCGCGTGCCGTCATCTACATCGGCCATGGCAACTTGCATCGCAGCGTCCTTTCTATCGAAGGTTTCGACATTACGATTCAAAAGCACCATAGAAAACACGCCCAGCGCAATCACCAACGCGGCAGCCACCTTGAGCCACAAGGTATTACGCCCACCTACGTCATTGCGAGGAGCGTCAGCGACATGGCAATCCACGCCACCAACAGCATCGATGCGTTCTTCCAGGGCCACAAACGGATTTTCCGCCACAAAGCGCTTGCCCTGCAGGCGCATTTCAGCCACGCGGGCGGCAAAGATTTCGTCGCTCAATTCGCGTTCCTGGAGTTCACGCATTTCTTTTTCGGAGAGTTCCCCGAGCAGATAGCGTTCCAGCTTGAAATCGGAAATTTTATTGACAGATGTCATCTTTCAACCTCCAGATTCTTGATCTTGGCTTGCAGGGTACGCAAACGCTTGCGCACGCCACTCACCGAAAGTCCAACAGTTTCAGCAGTTTCTTCGAGCGTCATGCCGTCTACATAATGTAGCGTCGCAATCGTGCGGGTCGATTCCTGCTCCTTCGAGAAAATCTTTGCCAAAAGGCCCCTGGCCTCGATTCCGTCATCTTCTTCGGCGCAGGCGATGGTGAGCAAGAGTTCGCTCGAATCCACATCTAGCCCGCGGCGCTTTTTGTCGCGAATGCGATTCAGGCAGAGCCTGGTCGCCGTATTCCACAACAAGCTCGACGGCTGCGAAAGATCCAAGGTATCCATGCGTTCGTATACGCGCAAAAACACGTTTTGCACCATATCCTTCGCTTCGGCATCGTCCTTGAGCAAAAACACACAGCGTCTGTAAACCATCGGGGCATATGCCTCGTACAGTTTCGAAAAAGCCATGCGGTCAAGGAGATTTTTCCCGTTCATACCATTGTAACACTGGAGAATATTAAAAGTGTCACCGCAAATTTAAAAAAATAGTAGGAAGTAGAAAGTAGACAGTAGGAAGTAGGCGGTAGGCAGTGGTTGTAATAAAGTAAGCCCCGCTTGCGCGGGGCAATAAACGTATAATTATTTAGCAGAAACTATTTCTTAGGAGCGGGTTTTGCCGCCTCGGCGGGTTTCGTTTCCGGCTTGGCAGCGGGTTTTGCAGCTTCGGCAGGCTTTGCTTCTGCCTTTTTCTCTGCAGGCTTGGTTTCCGGCTTCTTTTCAGCAGCGGGCTTAGCCTCGGCCTTCTTTTCTGCAGGCTTGGTTTCCGGCTTCTTTTCAGCAGCGGGCTTAGCCTCGGCCTTCTTTTCTGCCGGCTTGGCTTCGGCCTTGGCTGGTTCCGCAGGCTTCGTTTCAGCCTTCGGAGCGGCAGCAGGGGCGGCGGGCACAGCAGTGCTGTCAACCGCAGGCACTTCGGCATAAACCTTCAAGAGTTCCACCTCGAACACAAGCATCGCATTCGCCGGAA
Source organism: Fibrobacter sp. UWOV1 (assembly GCF_900142495.1). Taxonomy (NCBI): domain Bacteria; kingdom Pseudomonadati; phylum Fibrobacterota; class Fibrobacteria; order Fibrobacterales; family Fibrobacteraceae; genus Fibrobacter; species Fibrobacter sp. UWOV1. The sequence goes on from NZ_FRBA01000005.1 coordinate 166,300, forward strand.
TCATCGGAGGCACGCCCGCTTCGCCATAGGCAAGGGCACTCGGAATCCAGGCCTTCACCTTGTCGCCTTCCTTCATGACCTGCAGCAAGTCCTGCCAGCCTTCTATCACGGCACTCACCGGGAATTCTAGCGGTTCACCGCGCTTGACGCTATTGTCGAATTCCGTTCCGTCGAGGAGCGCTCCAATATAGTGCACCTGCACCTTGTCGCTCATCTTGGGGCTAATGCCTGCACCGGCCTTAATCACCTTATACTGCACGCCCTTCGGAGTCTTCTTGACAGTCGTATCCTTGGCATTTTCGGCAAGGAACTTCGTCTGTTCATCAAGCGCCTTCTGGGCCTGGGCCTTTTCGTCGGATTCCTTTTTCTTCTGCATCTGCAAAAGCAAATCCTGCAAGGCGGATTCCGCAGTAGAATCGGCCATCTGCACCGGGCGAGTAGAATCCACCTGGTCCTTGATAGCGCCCATGAGCACATCCATGTTCAACGGCACGTTCACGTTCGCAATTGCCTTGCCCAAGTCCATACCCAGCGCATAGCTGTAACGGTCGGTGGGGTTATTCAAATCCGGCAAAGCAGACTTGGGGGCAGCAGCAGAATCAGTCTGAGCCTCGGGATCCACAGCGGGTTTTTGACCGCCACCGCAAGCAACCAGCACCGAGCAAAGTGCCAAAGAAGCCGAAAAAACATGGTTTATCTTCATATAATTCCTTGATCTATAGCGAGTTACATCGCAAATTCCAGTGATATCCAACACATCCAAAAATAGAAAAGACTTTAAAGAACGCGTCGTGAACACTTTTTAGAACAATCTTTTCGCCCTAAAATGTACAAAATTCCGACTTTTTAGAAAAATCTTTAAGCAAAAATCGGCGTTTTTAGCAAAATTTAGACACTTTTATCCAAATAGACAATAACTTTGCTTACACAATTGCCGTAAACGGGGGTTTACAAAGGGGTTGCTAAAACAGATTTTTGTTACTAAATTTACACATAAGAGTGAGAAATATAAGGAAATTGTATGAACTACCGTTTCGAAAATTTCATAAATTCGGCCTCCGCTAACAAGCAGGCTTTCGAAAGCTCCATCGAGAGCGTTCGTAGCGAGCTCGATAGCATGGTCAGCTCGAACACTGCTCGTGCAGTTCCGAGCCCTGCCAAGACTGGTTGGCTTAAGGGTTCGCTTTCCTACCCGTGGGTGATTGTTTGCTCCTTGGTCCCGTCCCTCAAGGACATGTTCTAAGATTTACGAACCTTACATTTTTCAAATTTTGTAGCCTCGCCTTCCGCGGGGCTTTATTTTTTTCTTTGGCGCAAAACTAATGACTAACCCCAGACTCTTTTCTATCTTTGGGGCAAACAATCGCGCACTTTGCGCCCCGGAGACACTTATGGCAGCACTCATCCTCGACGGCAAGGCACTTGCCAAGACCACTGAAGAAGAACTCAGCGCCCGCGTGGCAAAGCTCAAGGAAAAGACGGGCAAGACCCCGATCCTTGCAACGATTTTGGTGGGTGACGATCCGGCAAGCGCCACTTACGTGAAGATGAAGGGCAACGCCTGCGCCCGCGTGGGCATGGAAAGCATCCGCGTGGTGCTCCCGAAGAACACCACCACGCAGGAACTCCTCGACAAGATTCAGGAACTCAACGACAACAACGACGTGCACGGCATTCTGCTGCAGCACCCGGTTCCGCGTCACATCGACGAACGCGCCGCTTTCGAAGCGATTGACGCCCGCAAGGACGTGGACGGCGTGACCTGCCTCGGCTTTGGCCGCATGGCTATGGGCGAACCCGCCTACGGTTGCGCAACGCCGGCTGGCATTATGCGCCTCCTGAAGGCTTACAACATCCCGCTCAAGGGCAAGCACGCCGTGGTTGTAGGCCGCAGCGCCATTCTTGGAAAGCCCATGGCCATGATGCTTTTGAACGCAGACTGCACCGTAACCATTTGCCACAGCAAGACCGAAAACCTGCCCGAATACGTGAAGCAGGCGGACATTTTGGTCGGTGCGGTCGGCAAGCCCGAATTTATCAAGAAGGAATGGATCAAGCAGGGCGCCGTCGTGGTCGATGCCGGTTACCATCCGGGTGGCGTAGGCGATATCGAAAAAGGTCTCGAAGACGTGGCCAGCGCCTACACTCCGGTTCCGGGCGGCGTAGGCCCCATGACCATCAACACGCTCATCTACCAGAGCGTAGAATCCGGCGAGAAGTATTTGGGATAATTAAGAATGAGAAATGTGAGATGAGTAATTAAACATTTCACATTCCACATCAGTTTTGGTTACCTTCTGGTTCGTTCTAACTCGACGGCGTCGGTTTCAGCAGAATTGGGCGAAAGCATGCCTTTCATGATGTCGCCTACGAATTCAGCGCCGACACCTATCAACGTCCCGACGGTAGAATCGTTTGAAATCTTGCGACTGTCCATTTCGACAGTCGCATCTTTTATGGCAGACTTTTCGTTTTCTTTAGGGTCCGAATAGACAATCGGGCCTTTCTTGTCGCCAAGATCAATGCTATCGGCTGCCGTAGGAGCCTTCTTTTGCACCAATTGGGCACATGCAATGCCCGCAAGCATAAATATGGCCAATCCAAAAAGTTTCATTTTTGCACCCTTCGGTGCAAAATATAGCAAGACCTCGGCAACGCGAATTACGCGCCCCTAGAACTTAGTCAAGAATTCCTTGGCATCCATGGACTGCACCAGGGTATCGCCCAACAGCGCCCGCAGGCGTTCCAAATCAGGGTGGCCTTCGCGTTCGAACACTACGACCTTCTTGAAGCGGTCACGATGGCGCAACAAGAATTCCAGATTGTTCATGTCGGACTTCGGGAATCCATAGCCCAAGAAGAAAATCTCTTCGGCATTCTTGAGATAGTAATCGGCCTTACTCCACAACAAATTAAACAGGCTCCCGCGCAAGAAAGATTCCTTAGCGTGCGCCATCGGAATATAAATCGGGGTATCTTCGCGGTAAATCGGAAAACTGCGGTCGCAAGGTTCCACCTGGCACACATTCTTTAAATCAAGCGGATCAGAAGCGCCCTTGACCGGGTACCAGTTCAGCGAGCCATGCAGCTTGAGCAAATCAATCGAATGAGTCCGCGGCGCACGAACCGCACTGCGGTCAGCCGGGTCAATACGCACCCCGTAATCCACCGCCACGTTCGCACCCATTTCAGAATCAGCAGCAATAATATTTTCAATCAGCGTGTCGTAATTAAAGCTGAGCAGCAAGGTATCGCGCACGCCCTCGCTCGGGCAATTCACGCAGCCCGCCAAGAACTTGCGGAGAATGGCCGCCGACTGGGAATCTACCGCATGGTCATGACGAATCGAGCCCGCAATAAAACGCAACAGTTCAAAACGCAGGCTCGAATGGTAAAGACTTTCGCGCACACCGGGGAAAATCTGCGCCGACAGAATTGAAGTCGAAAGCGTTTCGATATTCAGGTATTCCGCCTGGTTATTGCAAAGTTCCAGAAACCGCCTGCAGTAATCACGCAGGTGCGGGAACTCGTCTGAAATTCCAAAAGGAATCAGTTCGTTCAAGTCGCGCAGCGTGGGCATTTGCGGACAAAACGACTTGCTGAATCCAGAACCCAGCACAAAAATGCGGCGGTATGTACTCGATGCGATATCCATACCCTTAATGTATAATAATTTCAGCGGAAGTGCAATAAAAAACGCCTCACGCCAAAAACGTGAGACGCATCAATCCAGAAATGTTCCTTACGGCTTATTCGGCGCGCAATTTCTTTGCGGCTGCCACAAGGTTCTTGAGGCTTGCCGTGGTTTCGGTTTCGCCGCGGGTTTTGAGGCCGCAATCGGGGTTCACCCACACATTCTGCCGCGGGACCTTCGCGATAATCTTGTGGAGTGCGTCCACAATTTCCTGTTCCGAGGGAACGCGCGGAGAGTGAATGTCATACACGCCCGGGCCCACCTGCGTCTCGAACTTGGCTTCGTTCAGGGCGTCAAGCAACTTGAGGTCGGAACGGCTCGCTTCGAAGGTGATTACGTCGGCATCCATGTTGTCGATATCGCGCACGATGTCGTTGAATTCGCTATAGCACATGTGCGTGTGAATCTGCGTTTCGGGCTTGACCTTCGCGTGCACTAGGCGAAATGCCGGAATTGCCCAGTCGAGGTATTCCTTGTGCCAGTCACTCTTGCGGAGCGGCAACTTTTCGCGGAGAGCGGCTTCGTCAATCTGGATAATGCGAATGCCGTTCTTTTCGAGGTCAAGGACTTCGTCGCGGATAGCAAAGCCGATTTCCTGTGCCTGCACCTTCAGCGAAACGTCTTCACGCGGGAACGACCAGTTGAGAATCGTTACCGGACCCGTAAGCATGCCCTTCACCGGCTTCTTGGTGCAGCTCTGAGCGTATACAGACCATTCAACGGTAATCGGAGCACTGCGGCTCACGTCGCCCCAAACTACAGGCGGCTTCACGCAGCGGGTGCCGTAGCTCTGCACCCAGGCATTCTGCGTAAACACGAATCCGTCAATCTTCGAGCCGAAATATTCCACCATGTCGTTGCGTTCGAATTCACCATGCACAATCACGTCGAGGCCGATTTCTTCTTGCAGCTTGATGCATTCGGCAATCTTCTTGCGGTTGAATTCCACATACTGTTCCTTGGAAATTTCACCCTTGCGGAATGCGGCGCGGTTCGCGCGGACTTCAGCCGTCTGCGGGAAAGAACCGATGGTAGTCGTGGGGAATGCGGGCAGTTTGAATTCAGCCTTCTGCACTTCGCGGCGCTTGAGGCGGCTCGGTTTGCGTTCGAAATCAGCGGCGGTGAGGGCGCCCAGTTCTGCCTGCACCTTGGCGTTTGCCTGCACACGCGGAGTTGCAAACAAGGCCTTGTTCTTTTCGAGGGCGTTAACGTCACCGCTTGCGATTTCAGCCAGTTCCGCAAGCTTTTCTTCGGCAAAGGCAAAGTGACGGAGCGTTTCGGCGGGGAGTTTCTGTTCGGCAGCAACCGTATACGGCACATGCAACAGCGAGCAAGAAGTTCCGACCACCACGTTTTCGGCACCGACAGCACTCACGATTTCGGCGAGCAGAGCATTCTTCTGCGCGTAATCGGCACGCCAGATATTCTTGCCGTTCACGATACCGGCGAGCAAGAGCGTGTTCTTCGGGAAACCGGACTTGACGAGTTCCAGCGACTTGAGGCCTTCCACAAAATCAAGACCGATGGCATCGAAACCGAGGGCGACCACATCCTGGTACACATCGCGGATATCGCCAAAGTAAGTCTGCAATGCAACCTTGAGGCCTGCAGCACGCACCTTCTTGATAAGTTCCACATAAATAGATTTAAAAAGTTCCTTTTCTTCGGCGGTCACGTCAAACACCAAAGCGGGTTCGGCGAAGCTGATCCATTCGGCACCGGCAGCGGCGAGCAATTCGGCGACCTTCGCGTAAGCAGCGACTGCAGAGGCTACAAAATCCTTGGCCTTCTTTTGGCCGTTGTAGCGGGCCAAGCGGAGGAACGTGTAAGCGCCAATCAAAGTCGGCACGGTCTGGATTCCAGCAGCCTTCGCTTCGTTATATTCCTGCACCGGCTTGGAATCGTCTACCTTAAATTCAGAGGCGTCATCAATTTCCGGAACAATGTAGTGGTAGTTTGTGTTGAACCACTTCTTCATGGGGAGGGCCTTCACGTCGCCCTTTTCACCCTGGTAACCGTGAGCGGCTGCGAAATACTTTTCGAGTACGCTCAAGTCGAGGTTTTTATAACGTTCCGGAACAATGCCGAACAAGAATGCGGTATCGAGAACGTTATCGTAGAACGAGAAATCGTTCGAGGGAATAAAGTCAATGCCGGCGGCCTTCTGTTTTGCCCAACCGTACTGACGGATTTCTTTGGCGACGTTCTGGAGCTCCGCTTCGGAGATTTCGCCCTTGAAGAACTTTTCGCTTGCAAACTTGAGTTCGCGGGCCTTACCAATACGCGGGAAACCGATTACAGATGTTTTTTTATTACTCATAGTGTTTAACCTACCTTTTTTGTTTGTTTTTCGATTACGCCGCCAAATATATCTCCTTTTTCACCATCGGTAAAATACTATTTTTTTCGCATTCACCATAGATTTTTCCTATGGAGTGAACAAAAGAAATTCTTATAACCAGTCATAAAAAATTTCTATCAACGATTTTCTATTTTATTCCACAACTCCGAATTCCGAAATCTGAAATCCGAATTACCATGACTTTACAACAACTTAAATACGCTATCGCCATCGCCGACACACGCAATATCACCGAAGCATCTAAGCGGGTGTTCATATCACAACCGAGCCTTACGGCAGCCATTCATGAGCTCGAAGAAGAAATGGGCGTTACCATCTTCAACCGCTCCAATAAAGGCGTCACGATCACTAACGAGGGCGACGAATTTCTTTCTTACGCAAGGCAAGTCTTGGAACAAGCAACCCTCATGGAAGACCGCTACAAGGGAGGCAAAGGCGGTAACACCATCTTTTCCGTGAGCTGCCAGCACTACTCTTTTGCGGTCAACGCATTCGTCGACGTCATTCGAAAATTCGGCGGTCCGAGCTACGATTTCACGCTCCGGGAAACCCAAACTAACGAAATTATTGACGATATTGCGAAGCTAAAAAGCGAAATTGGCGTACTTTATTTGAGCGACAAGAACGAAAAAGTCATCAAAAAACTTATTCAAAAGAACAATTTGATCTTTGAACCGCTCTTTGCAACCCCTCTGCATGTGTTTATGTCGTCTAAAAATCCGCTTGCAAAGAAAGAGAAAATCACGCTGGAGGACTTGAAACCGTACCCGTACCTGACCTACGAACAAGGCGATTTCAATTCGTTCTACTTCGCCGAAGAACCCCTGACCGCCATTGATTTCGACTGTCCACGCAATATCAAGGTTCGCGACCGCGCGACGCTTTTCAACCTGCTCATCGGTTTGAATGGCTACACCATTTGCTCCGGCGTCATCAGCCACAAGCTCAACGGTCGAAACATTATCGCGAGGCACCTCGACGTTCGCGACAAAATGACCATCGGTTACGTGATGCGAAAAGGCGTAACGCCTTCGCGCTACGCCAAAGCATACATTGCCGCACTTTTGCGGCACTGCAAATAAGTTATTTATCAATAATTGCCGAAGCGACGACACCATCGCCGGAATAAAGCACCAGCACTTGGCCGGGAGCGGCAGCGAACTGCGGCGTTTCGAACTCTACACGAATGCGGCCCGGCTCCAAGTCCAGAATCTTTGCGGGAGATCCCTTGTGGCCCAATCGAATGTGGGCGTCCAGCGGTCCCCTAAGCAGTGGCGAGTTTCCGTTGACCATCAAGTTCAAGTCGATGGCAGAAACTTGTATACAAGAAAGCGCGCTGCGGGGGCCGAGAACCACCTGATTCTTGGCTGCATCAATAGCCACCACAAAAAGCGGTTCCTTTTGCCCACCAATGTTCAAGCCCTTGCGCTGGCCCACGGTATAATTCACGATTCCCTTGTGGCGGCCAAGCACCTTGCCGCTCACATCCACGAAATCGCCCGGTACCTGGTCCGATTCTTCGAACAGCACCGAGTAATCGCCACATTCAATAAAATCTTGGCTTTCGCGCTTGGTGGCAAAATCTTCCCAGCCGATTTCAGCGGCGAGCGCCTTGACGTCTTGCTTACGCATGCCACCCAGCGGGAAAAGCACCGTCGAAAGTTGCTCTGCCGAAAGTCGCGACAGAAAATAAGTCTGGTCTTTGCCCGCATCTAAGGCGCGGTACAAAAAGGGTTCATTCTCGTTTTTGAAATCGAGTCGTGCGTAATGCCCCGTAGCAAAATAATCGAATTCAATTCCCATTTTGCGGGCGGCCAAATGCAATGCGCCAAACTTGATAGACTGATTGCAGCGCACGCACGGGTTCGGAGTACGGCCAGCGCGGTATTCGGCGCGGAAATAATCCAGCACCTTGGTTTTATATTCGCCGGCGACAGGAACCACATAATGCGGGATTCCCAAGCGGTCTGCCACTAGTTTCGCTTCTTCGATATTCTTGTCTTCGCTCGGGCCGTAGCAGCCTTCACGACCTTCTACTGCGGGCATATTCACCGAGCCGTCCCACGTTGCCATGGTGAGGCCCACCACATCGTACCCCTGCTTTTGCAACAGGTACGCCGAAAGGGCGGAATCTACACCGCCCGATAAACCGACTGCCACTTTTTTTGTCATTGAGCCAAATGTAGAAGTCGCAAAGACAAATGTCCAATAATGTTTTTTGATACCTAGGTATCGTTAAAAATTATACCGGCAATTTCGAGCAAAGCTTTTCGACCGTGTCCGAAAGCAGCTTTTTCACGTCATCGCGGTGACATGCATCAAGCTGATCCAAGCATGCCGTCAAGGTCAAGACAATCGTTTCCCTAAAGGCGTACTCTTCTTGCAATTTGCGTTCCTTGCCGTATTCCCACAAGGCAAAGATCAGCGCAAACACCGCCATCGAAGACATGGCGACATTGATTACCACATCGGCCCATACAGAATCCGTATGCACGCCGAATCGAGTAAACACATTATAGATCCACCAGGACGCACCGCCGAACAGCACCAAACTTAGGAACAGCCAAAGGCGCGCCTTGCGGCCCAAGCTCCGCTTTCTCTTGCTAAAACTGCTGCCCAAAGAGCCACCGCCCACAAAGTCTGTCATCTTCTTGATTTTCTCGACTTTTTCGCTAGACGTCGTCAAGCAAGCTTGAACATCCTTCAAGCTATTTTCTGTCATGTTGTCGATTTCAGAAATCCTTGCACAAGCCTGGTCAATCAGGCTCTGGGCAGACTCCATCTTCTCGGCAAATTGCCTGTCCCTGTCTTCGGCGTCATTCATCTTGAGCGTCAAAGATTCTTTAAGTTCTTCCAAGCCCTGCTTTCGGGCATCCAGCTGCTCTGTCAACGCTTGAATTTCGGCGACCTTTTCTGCCGCCTCTGCAGACTTCGCCTTCGCATTCTGTTCCGCTTCTGTCACAGACATCATCTGGGTCTTCACCAAATCCGTCATCTTCAGAATTCTTTCGAATTCTTCCGACGCTTTGTCAAACAGCTCGCCCGTCTTTTCCTCTGCCTCGGTAATGGCCGCCACACGTTCATCCAGATTGTCTTTCTGCGGGGTATTCCAAAAGCCGAACATCATCTCGTATACGGCAAGATTTCTCGTACAAATAGAAAGAACCGTGACATTCTGCTTCTTGATCGATGCCGCAATCAGCACAATCAGTTGCGAAAGCGTCTTGGGCGGCATACCGAAATAAGTCAACTCGGAATCCCTTACGCAGGCGGGTTCCGGCAAATCGAAAGGCAAATACAGCCAATCGCACGTTTTCATCTTTTCGCACAATTGGGCGAAAGGCCGCTTCACGTTTTCGAGCGCCTTTCGCAGCTGCACCGACCTGACCGTACGATCGTGAACGCTCACACCAGCATAGGTATGGAGATATTCATCTCGGCTATTTTCTAAAAGATTGATGCTATCAAGAAGCTCTTCGCGCTGTTGACGATTCATCCCTAACCCACTTTTTTAAAAAACGCGCACAAGATAACTTTTTTTAATGCGCTTTAGGGATTATTTTTCGTACAACATTATTCCTTAATGCTTAACTAAAGATTACAAACGCTAAAGTGGCAAGCCTTTCTCAAATTCTGCCAAGAATGCACGGCCCTGTTCCCATTCACCTAGATTCGAGTCGGAATTGATGTGCCCTAGCGCGCCTGCATTAAACAACTTTGCGCCCCACGCCTCGGCAAAAAATTTCGTACGCTCGGGAGTCATGTACGGATCGTTTTCGCTGCCCACAATGCAAACAGGCACCGGCATTTTTTCGATAGGCATCGGAGCAAAGTTCTTGATGACATCGACCGTGTCGGCATCGGCAGGGGCCACAAGGAAGGCCCCCTTGATATTCGCCGGAAGATTCCCTTGCTGTTTCGCACGCAAAAGCCAGAGAGCCGTCGTTACGACGCCCAGACTATGTGAAACCAGAATCGCGTCGTCCTTCAGCTGGCGGACAGCTTCATCGAGTGTCGCAATCCAATCCTCTTTTTGCGGCTTATCCCAGCAATGCTGAAAAACGCGACTTGCGCTTGGCAGACTCTTGGTCCAAAAAGTTTGCCAATGACTCGGGCCAGAATTATTTAAACCGGGAACAATCAAGTAGTGCATTCGAGAAGTCCTTTTCTTTCCTATAAAAATAGTATATAAATAAAGGATTCATTGCAAACCAAATCCATTTTGCCTACTTAACCGCTGCAATCAGGCGTACAGAATCAAAAGCCTTCAGGTTTCCCATCAGAAAATACCGCTGCTGTAGCGCATTTTCGCCGAGAAATTCGTCGACCTTGAATCCATATCGCTCAAGTACCTCGAAAACCTCGCGGTCCAAGTAGCCTTCGGCCATGGTTTCGCCGCAATCAGCAACAATTTTTCGCAATTCCTGAACCGAATTCGAATACGCATCTTTTTGCAGGTAATCAAATACAATCGAAATGCCGGTTGATGCAATCTCTGAAAACTGCCGCACGGTTTCTGCAAAAACAGGAAGCGGAAGGTAATATGAGACACCCAGAATGCTAATAACTGTCGGCTTTTTGCAGTCAAAGCCGTTTGCGACAAGTCTTTCGACAATGCTGTCCTTGCTGAAGTCGATCGCCACAAAATGGACATTCTCCGAAACGCTCCACTTGAGTTCGCGAATGCGATTTTTCTTGTAGCTTTGCGTCGGAAGCAAATCCAATTCAAAAACTTCGACATTCGGGTCTTTGTTGCGGAACGAGAACGTGTCTACGCCTGCACCGCAAATTACATATTGAATCTTTCCCGAACGGGCAAGGAGCTTAACGCGATCTTCGGCGAAGCGACTCCTCGAAAGTACAATCGGGAGAAAATATTTCCGGTTGAAATATTCGACCGATTTTTCTGATTCCTGCGGAAACCGCTTTAGAATCAAGCGCGAAACATTTTCGTACTCTTCGCGGCCCATCAGGTCGAACGCCAAAAAGTCATTGAAAACGGTATGGTCCGATTGTAGAGAATGCCAGGCTCGTGCAAATGCGCATAATTTTGCTGTTAAACTTTCCATTTTATTTGAGTCTCTGGGTACGTTCCGCAATCTTTTTACGGTATACGTTGATTTTGGCAATCGCTTCAGCAATGGGGAGCGCGATATCGAAAGCGCGCACGTTAAAGCGCGTTAACGCCTGCACCGCCTGCGGGCCAAGCTGCGAGCAAAGAACATAATCCAGATCGGCTAGATTCTTTGCTGCCGAGAACATAGATGAACGTTCTACATCTCGCTGACCGCAAGCACCATCGCCGCATGTGCCGTCGCAATGCTCCGGCTTTATGCGGACTTCGACTTTTTCAAATTTTCCGCTTTCTTCATCGACTTCGTAGACGTCGAACGCCGTGGCATGCCCAAAGTGAACATTGACATTTTCGCCATCGTTTGTGGCGACTGCAACTCTATATTTAGCCATGAGAAAAAGTCTCCTTTACACGGATACGGTCCATGTAGATTTGCGCGCCGACATCGTAAACGCCTGGGACGCCAACGGCGTCGGCACGGCAATGGGCGCAATGCTTGAACACGTTGATGAACACTCCCGCCTGCTCCTGCGCAATCGCAAGAGTCTTTGGAGTCGGAGCAGGAATATCCTTAAAGCCGTTTTGCGGAATCAACGGAATGATATTGTACATGATGGCCCCCGCTTCGCGCACGGTGGCCGCCACATCTTCGATGTGCTTGTCATTAATACCCGGGCAAAGAACCGTATTCACTTTGATAAGCGTTCCGCTCTTTGCCACCTTACGAATGCCTTCGAGCTGGTTGTGAATCAGAATTTCGGCTGCTTCTACACCCTTATAGGTTTTGCCGTGGTAGAAAATTCTCGCATTGATCATCGCCTCGATTTCAGGGTCCACGGCATTCACCGTAACCGTAAGCGAATCGATGCCTACATCGATGACTTCGTCCGCCTTGTCGTTCAGCAAAAGCCCATTGGTGCTCATGCAGCGAATCAGCTGCGGGAATTCCTTTTTCACCAAACGGAATGTATCTAGCGCAAAAGGCGTTGCAAGAGTATCGCCAGGACCTGCAATTCCTACTGTGGTAAGTTCCGGCACGAATTCCAATGCCTTGCGGATGTAACCACATGCCTCTTCGGGCTTAATTACCTTACTCGTGTTTCCCGGTACCTGAGCATCTTCGTTAATGCGCCTATCGCAAAAACGGCACTCGATGTTGCAACCTGGGGCGACGGGCAAATGAATGCGCCCTTTCCGGTTTTTGCAAGCACCAAAACACGGGTGTTCTCTAAAAACTGTTTCTTGACTGGTTGCCATAAAACCTCGCAAGGTATGTAAACCTTGCACAAAAATGATCGGTAGCGAACCGATTTAGTTTGTATTAAAAATGGTGAACGTTTTGCCTAGCGTTCTGTAGCGTGATTAATGCTTTAACTTCTTAGCCAAAGAAGTATGGGTGTAAAGTTAAAAATCACAGAAATGGATTTCAATACGAAGGCAAGAGCGAAAATAAAAAAAGTTCATTTTTTTGAGAGAGCGATAGCTTTATGCTAACGCATGTTATAGGCGTTTATTATTGCAAATCGTTTTTTCATGCATGCGATAGATTCGCACTAATAAGGGTTATAAACGAAATTTATAACAACTTAAAAAAAGTGATTTTTTTTGACTAAACGGGTTCAAAAAGTATTGGAAAGAGTTGACTTTAATTCTAACTTGCTTTTGCCTAGTGATTTTGTAGGAAAACAACAAGGAGACACGATAATATGTCTAAGAAATTACGTCAAATCGCTATTTACGGAAAAGGTGGTATTGGTAAGTCTACCACGACTCAAAACTTGACCGCAGGCCTTGTAGAACAAGGAAAGCACGTTCTTGTGGTCGGTTGCGACCCTAAAGCAGACTCTACTCGCCTTTTGCTCGGTGGCCTTCATCAAAAGACGGTGCTTGACACCATTCGCGATAACAAAACCGAACTTCAGCTTTCTGACCTTGAAAAGGTCGGCTTCAAGGGCGTGCGTTGCGTAGAATCCGGTGGCCCGGAACCGGGCGTGGGTTGCGCAGGCCGTGGCATCATCACCTCCATTAGCATGCTCGAACAGCTCGGCGCCTACACCGAAGACCTTGATTACGTTTTCTACGATGTGTTGGGTGACGTGGTGTGCGGCGGTTTCGCTATGCCGATTCGTGAAGGCAAGGCAAAAGAAATTTATATCGTGGCCTCCGGCGAAATGATGGCCCTTTATGCCGCTAACAACATTTGTAAGGGTATCGCCAAGTATGCCCAGCACGGTGAAGTGCGCCTGGGCGGTATCATTTGTAACAGCCGTAATGTGGATAACGAACTTGACTTGCTCCGTGCATTCACCAAGGAACTCAACACGCAGCTCATTCAGTTTGTGCCGCGCAACAACATTGTGCAGCAGGCCGAAATCCGCAAGAAGACCGTGATTGAATTCGAACCCAAGTCTAGCCAGGCAAACGTTTATCGTGAACTCGCCAAGAATATCGACGAAAACGAACTCTTCACCATTCCGACCCCGATGACGCAGGACCGTTTGGAACAGATTCTCATCGATTACGGCATGATGGAAAAAGACTACCAGATTTAATGTGAGGGTTCATGGCCAAGACTAATATTAATTTGAACATGACCTCAGTCGAAAACCGCGAGTATCGACTGGGTACGATTATCGGCTGGGACGGCAAGGCAAGCGACCTTATTAAGGAATCGGCCTACGACGAACGCAGTGCGAAAAAGCATGGTGGCTGCGCAGGCAAGGGCTCGGGCTGCAAGCTTTGCGAATTGAGTTCTCCGCTGAACCAAGAGACTATGTGCTCTAATGCAATTGTGCAGTGCCAGGTGGGAAACCTTACGGACTGCGCCCTGATTGATCATTCTCCTATCGGTTGCAGCGGCGAAAACTCCAAGTTTAACCTCTCGATGCATAACGGCCTTCGCCGCCGTGGAAAGCCCCTGCAGAATACGCTGAACATCAGCACGAACCTGAAAGAAAAGGACATGGTCTTTGGCGCTTCCGAAAAACTCCGCCAGACAATCCTTGACGCAAAGGAACGCTTTAACCCCAAGGCGATTTTCATCGGTATGGCTTGTGCGACCGCTATTATCGGTGAAGACATCGACTCCATTGCCGAGGAAATGGAACCTGAAGTTGGCGTGCCTATCATTCCGCTGCATTGCGAAGGTTTCCGTTCCAAGCATTGGTCTACGGGTTTCGATGTCGCATTCCATGGTGTGCTTCGCCAGATTGTAGAACGTCACCCGACCAAAAAGCAGAACGACTTAATCAACATCGTTGCCCTTTGGGGTTCGGACTATTTCTCCGAAATGCTTGCTCCGCTCGGATTGCGCGTAAACTACCTTCTGGATACCGCTTCTTTCGAAGAAATTCGCCAAGCCTCCGAAGCAGTCGCTACCGCAACCTTCTGCGATACGTTGGGCGGCTACATGGCAACAGCACTTGAAGAATCTTTCGGTGTTCCGCAGATTGATGCTCCGCAACCTTACGGCATCAAGGGTACTGATGCTTGGCTCCGCGCTATCGCAAAAGTTGTCGGCAAAGAAAAAGAAGCCAAAGAATACATCGAAAGCGAACACAAGCGCATTGCCCCGAAACTTGCCGAACTCCGCGAATTTTTCAAGGGCAAGAATGGTATCGTGATGACGGGATCTGCATACGCACACGGCCTTATCAGCGTTCTTTCGGAACTGGGAATCGGTCACGATGCAGCTCTCGTATTCCACCACGACCCCGTTTATGACGGCGGTGGCGAACATCAGGATACCTTGAAGGAACTGGTCGAAACCTACGGCGATATTCCGCACTATACCGTTAGTAAGACCCGCGCCTTCCAGCTTCCGCAGCTTCTGAAACGCGCCAAGACGGATTTCTTGCTCATTCGCCATCCGGGTCTCGCCTCTGTCGCGGGCCATCTCGGATTCCCGACCCTTACCATGGGCGACGAACATATCCCGGTGGGCTATCAAGGCATTCTCCGTATCGGCGAAATGCTCAAGGGCGTGATTGCACGTACCAAGTTTAACCAGGTGCTTAAACGCAACGTGAAACTTCCGTATTCTGACTGGTGGCTTTCTCAGGACGATCCGTTCTACCTGACGCACCATCCGGAAGCACTTGAAGATTTGCCGGAACCGAGAAATCTCAAACTGAAAATTGGTGCAGAATCCAATTCGACCAGCGCATAACAAGGGGATTTTTAAAAATGGCTACAATTCAAAAGAAAAAAAGTAATTCTATTTCGGACCCCCGATACGCTTGCGCAGTTGGTGCTTCTCATACTGTTGTCGCTATTAAGGGGGCAGTTCCTATTGCCAACTGCTCTCCGGGCTGCCAGCTGAAGCAAACAGCGTTTCTCACGTTCGAAAATGGCTTCCAGGGCAGCATTTACGCCGGTGCGGGCAACATGCCGAGTGCAAACTCGACTGAAAACGACATCGTTTTTGGCGGCATCAAGACCCTTGATCAGCTGATTAAATCGACCCTCAAGGTTTTCAATGGCGACCTCTATGTGGTTCTTACTGGTTGCGTGGGCGGCTTGATTGGTGACGATGTTTCGAGCCTGGTTCGTGGCTACCGCGATTTGGGTTACCCGATTGTGTCTGTCGATACTGCCGGCTTCAAGGGCAACAACCTTTTCGGTCACGAAGAAGTCGTAAACGCCATCGTCGACCAATTCGTGGGCGATTACAGCGGCGAACGCAAAAAGGGCCTGGTGAATCTTTGGTTCGAAACGCCCTACTACAACCAGAACTGGCGTGGTGACTACCAGGAAATCGCCCGCATTTTGCGCGGCGCAGGCTTCGAAGTCAATGTGCTGTTCGGACCCGAAAATAACGGTGTCGCGGACTGGTTGCGCATTCCCGAGGCCCAATTCAACTTGGTGATTTCTCCGTGGGTGGGCGTTCGAAACGCAGAACACCTCCAGGAAAAATACGGTCAGCCGTTCCTGCACATTCCTGAAATTCCTCTCGGTGCCGAAGCGACTAGCGAATTTATCCGTAAAGTTGTCGAATTTGCCGGAATCGACAAGGAACAGAGCGAAAAGTTCATCAAGGAAGAAAACAGAATCTATTACTACTATCTGGAACACTTCTCCGAATTTTTCGCTGAATACTGGTTCGGTATGCCCAGCGAATTTGCCATCACAGCTGATTCTGCCTACACGCTTGCCTACACCAAGTTCCTCGTGGACCAAATCGGCCTTATTCCGCGCAAGGCAATTATCAGTGACGATCCGCCAGAAAAATTCCGCAAAAGTATCGAAGATGCGTTCCACAATATTAGCGAAGGTGTCGATGTCGACGTAGAATTTGAAGAAGATGGCTACCTGATTGAAAAGTCCATTAAGGAAGTGAATTTCTCTTCGGGCAAGCCTTTGATTCTCGCCTCTTCGTGGGAAATCAATATCGCCAACGAAAAGAATGCGCTGCTTTTCGAAATTACTCCGCCTTCCAGCGAAACATTGATTATCAATCGCAGCTTCGTTGGTTACAAGGGTGCGCTTAATTTGCTCGAAAAGATTTATAGCACTTCTGTCGGCGGCAAATAATTTCAAGACAAATTAAACAATTCTTTTTACTCTCCTAACAAATGTCGCTTGATTTTTCAGGCGGCATTTTCTTAAAAAGCACAAAGTCACTTTTTGTCACCGTCTCTGTTCAAGTCTAACCCTATATTAAGCTATAAAGAAAAAGTATTTTACAAGCTCATTTTTATTTCTACTTTTAACGCACAAAATTTCGAGAACGTCATGTTCCGAAGAGCAAACAAATCAAAACGAGGATACCTATATGTGTAGACTTTATAATTTTGCTCAAGGCATTCGCCAGTAAGCACTCAACCCCACCAAACAAAATTTAATCAAGTCGTGCAAAAAAGTTTTTTGCATGGTTGCTCAACTCATAAAAATTTTCAATCAGGAGATTTATAAATGAATATCAATTCGAAAAATATTGCTGCCAAGATTATCCTTTTATCTGCAATCACCTCTTTCGCTGCCGAACCGATTTCGGTCACCACAAAAACCGGCGTAACCGCAACACTCTATGGTTTTGCATCTCTCAACGCCGCCTACGAAGATTCCAAGAGCAATAACGGCAACTTCGCCAACTTCGTTGCAGCCTCGGACCTCACCAACGAAAACGATGGTGGCTGGCATCTCACCCCGAATCTGACTCGCATCGGGTTCAACCTTTCGAGTGGCGATGATTCAACGTATTTTAAGGCCAACGGTAAAGTTGAAATTGACTTCTATGGTGGTGGGTCCGCCAACAATCCTAACCCGCGTCTTCGTCACGGCTACGGTGAAATTTCTTTCGGCAAGACTGGCTTCTCTATTTTGGGCGGTCAAACTTGGGACGTGATTTCTCCGTTGGTAACCCCGACGCTTAACGCAGGCGTTCTCAATAACTCCGGCGACGCAGGCCTTCGTAGAGCTCAGCTGAGACTCACCGAGAAAATTCCTGTTGGTGAAGGCTCCGTGGATATTGCCGCCGCTGTTGTCCGCACCATCGGTGAAAACCAGCCGTATAACTCCTCCTCTGCTTCGGAAACCGGTACTGACGCTGACATTCCTACTTTCCAGGGCCGCATCGGCATTGCGCTTCCGCTGTGGGTAGATAACAAGAAGGCAGGCTTGGGCGTTTCTGGCCATTACGGACAAGAAGAAATCGACTTGGACGCAACCGGCAAAACCAAGGATATTCCCACCTGGTCTGCTAACGTTGACTTGACTCTGCCCGTTACAAGTTCCATCACCTTCCTTGGCGAAGGATTCGTCGGTGAAAACCTGGATACATACGCTGCCGGCATCGGTCGTGGATTTGTCGCCAACACCGAAGACCCCGAAAGCGTCAAGAGCATCAAGGCTTACGGTGGTTGGTTCGCTCTGCAGGCTAAACTGATTCAAAAACTGGCAATTAATGGTGGCGCAGGTATTGACAAACTGGACCGCGATGACATCGAAACCGTGGGCGGCCGCGAGCAGAACATTTCCGTTTTCGCAAACGCCACCTACAGCCTGACCGATGCATTCTCGCTCGGATTTGAATACTTGCATGTTCAAACCGATTACCTGACCGCCGGCACCGTGAAAGAAGCCGACTTGAACCGCTATCAACTTTCTGCAACTTATGGCTTCTAACGAAGGGGACTTGAATAATGAATCAGAAACAAATTTTCAATAAAATCCGCAACCGAATTGCTTTCTCAATCCTCTTTAGCCTCGCCTGCGCCACTTCTGCAATCGCCGCAGACAAGATTTCCATCGGTTACCTGTCTTCTACAGGTCAAGGAAAATTCTTTATCGCTAAAGACGCTGGCATTTTCGAGAAAAACGGTCTTGACGTAACGCTCGTAGAATTTTCGAATTCCGGCGACGGCATTGCCGCTGTCCGCGCAGGTAAACTCGATGCAGGCGCATTCGGTTCGCTCGCTCCGCTTATTCACATTTCGCAGGGTGCCGACATCCGCGTGATTGGAGGCATCATGGGCGGCGACCAGGCTGTGATTACCCGCAAAGAAAATGCAGGCTCCGTCAAAAAGCTGAGTGACCTCAAGGGCAAGAAAATCGCCACCATTCGCTTGGGCACTGCCGACGCCATCGTTCGCGGCGGCCTCAAGAAAGAAGGCGTTGACTGGCGCAAAGACGTTACCATCGTGGAACTCAAGAACCCGCCTGCAGTGATCGAAGCCGTCAAGAACGGTAGCGTATTCGCCGGCGTCACTTGGGGCCCGCACGACCTCCGCGCCGAAGAAGCAGGCCTTTCTGTGGTGCTCCGCAGTAAGGACATCAATCCCGGCCATATTTGCTGCCGCCTGATTGCTTCGCTCCGCAAAATCGAAGGCCGCGACGATGTTTACAAGCGCCTGGTCAAGTCGCTGATCGAAGCCGAAGAACTGGTGCAAAATGACCACAAGAAGAGTGTGGAAATTATTGCCAAGTGGATCAAGCTCGATACCGCCCTTGTCAACAAGGCGTTCTACAGCGGACACGTCACGCAGGATACGGACCCGAACGTGAAGGGTGTCGAATTCTTCTGGGATTTCTTGAAAGATGCTGAATTTATCAAATCTGACAAGAAAGTCTCCGAATACGTGCGCACCGATTTCTACAAGGCCGCCATTGCGGAACTGCGCAAAGAAAACCCCAAGTCCGAATTCTACGCCAAGGCCGAAAATATTTTCAAATCCAGGAATTAAGGAAAGTATGACAACAAAGCAAAATGGTTTTGAAGCAACGAATCTCGGTTTTTCGTACGATGGCAGGGCCATCCTGAAAGACATCAACTTGAAAATCAACCAAGGTGAATTCGTATGCCTGCTGGGCGAAAGCGGTAGTGGCAAGACCACTTTGCTAAACCTTCTCGCCGGGCTTACCAAGCCGAGCGAGGGGCATGTCTACTGGAAAGGAAAAGAAATCGAAAAGCCTTCTGCAGAAAGGAGTGTAGTCTTTCAGGACTACACCCTTTTCCCTTGGCTTACACTTCTCCAAAATGTAACGCTCGCTATTAAAAAGACAAAAAAACTGAAGACGAGCTACGCCAAAAATTTAGCCGAAGAATACCTGAACCTAGTAGGACTTTCAGGAAGCCTGCATAAATACCCCTTTGAACTTTCGGGCGGAATGCGCCAGCGCGGAGCCATAGCGCGCGCCTTAAGTGTCAGCGCTGACGCCCTTCTTTTAGACGAACCCTTTGGCGCTCTCGATCCCGTAAACCGTGCAAGCCTCCAGGATTTGGTGCTGGAGCTTTGCCGCGGCGTCAAAGACCGTCCTATTACCACATTGTTTGTCACGCACGACATTCGTGAAGCTGTTTATCTCGGGAGCCGCATTATCGTTTTGGGTTCGACACCGGGGCGCATCATTGCAGACATCCCGCTTGATTTTCCGGTAAAGAAAAATCGTGGTGAATGGTTCCGCAACGAAAAAGTCCAACAAACCATTGCAACCATTGAAGACGCCTACCACAAGGACATCCTTGAAAAACTAGGCCACATTGTACAAGGAGGTGCCAGCATATGAGAACTTTTACAAAATACTTATCCAAGTTTTCGGGAATCCTTTTTCTTCTCTTCTTGTTAGGAATTTGGGTGCTGATCAGCTGCGGCCCCGAATGGGACAGTCAATATTTGTTCCCATCTCCTAAGGCAATCCTGAAAGCGCTCTTTGATTCTCGCGAAGAACTTTTGCGCAGTGCGGGAGCGTCTCTTTTAAAACTGGTGCCCGCCTATTTGGTCGCATCGATTATCGGAATCTCTATCGGAATCGTTTCTGGTTCCGTTCCGTGGGTATCGAACATGCTGAAACCCATTTCTAGGTTTGCCGCCCCCATTCCGCCAAACGTCTACATTCCTTACGCGATAGCGATTCTTCCGACGTTCTATTTGTCTTCGACATTTATCATTTTTATTGCCGCCTTTTGGCCCATCTACTTGAATACGGCTGCCGGTGCCGCCGAAATCCCCGAAAAATACAAGCGTAACGCCGCCATTATCGGAATCGGAAAGTTTGAATACCTGTGGAGAATCGCCCTTGTGGCAAGCCTGCCGTCAATATTTTCGGGGCTTTCTGTAGGCATGGGGCTTTCGTTCATCATGCTCACCGTGGCTGAACTTTTCGGCGAAAATACGGGACTTGGTCACTTCGTGCAATTTTACGCGGACTATTCCGATTATCCTAACATGGTTGCCGGAATCCTTTGGACAGGCATTGTGGTGCTTGCGATTATGGAACTGTTTGAACTTGTTAAACGCAAGCTCCTGTTCTGGACAAAAGCGAATTAGTTATTCTTCAAAATATTTATATTAGCGGTGGAAATTGGAGATTTAAAATGAGCCTGACCCTTGAACGCGCAAAAGAAATCAATAAGGACCACGTGACCGAAGAGTCGCTGGTCATCCATTCCCTCAACGTATGCTACGCCATGGGCGCCATGGCCAAGCATTTTGGCGAAGAAGTGGAACACTGGCAGGCCGTGGGCTACCTGCACGATTACGACTACCAGGAATTCCCCGAAGAACACCTGCAGCACACCGAAAAGGAACTGCTTGCGCAGGGCGTCTCCGAAGAAGACGTGCGCGCCATTTTGGCACACGGTTTTGAAATCGTGAACCAGGTGGAACCCAAGACCAACATGGAAAAGAGCCTGTTCACCGTCGACGAACTCACCGGAATCATCCAGGCCTGCGCGAGGATGCGCCCCAACGGAATTTTGGACCTCGAAGTGAAAAGTTTCATGAAGAAGTTCAAGGACAAGAAATTTGCCGCCAAGTGCAACCGCGACTACATCCTGAAAGGCTGTGCCCTGCTCGGCATGGACGTGAAAGACGTCGCCGCCATCTGCATCGAGGGCATGCGCGAACACGCCGCCGAAATCGGCCTAGCAGGGAACGCCGGGGCATAGAAAAAAACGTTTTTTCCTCAAAAACGGCATTACTTGACAATTTTTCCTGCTTAATATATATTTGGAATGTCGGAAAAGATGTCGGATTAAATGTCGGAATGAATGTCGGTAAAAATGTCGGATAAATACGAGCCTCCATTTACGATTAACACGGCGATAGTAAACCTTGCGGCTGAGATTTCGGCCTTGGTTGAACGGGTCGCAATCCGGTTGGAACAATCGGATAGTTTACGCCTGCGTCGAATAAACCAAATTCAGAGTATCCATAGTTCGTTGGCGATAGAAGGCAATTCGCTTTCAGAAGGCCAGGTGTCCGACATTATTGACGGCAAGCGCATTATCGCTCCCGAACGAGAAATCCTTGAAGTGAAGAACGCCTTACGGACTTATGAACTCTATCCTTCATTAAAGGCGTTTTCGGAAAAGGACTTGCTCAAGGCTCATGCCGTAATGATGCAAGGTATAATTCCCGATGCCGGGAGATACCGAAATTGCAACGAAGGTGTATTCAAGGGGAACAAATGCGTCCATTTTGCGCCGCCACCCAACATGGTCCCGATCTTGATGAAAAAACTTTTTTCGTGGTTAAAAAACAGCAAAGACCATTGGCTGGTTCGGTCGTGCGTTTTCCATTATGAATTTGAATTCATCCATCCCTTCCGAGACGGGAATGGCAGAATAGGCCGTTTGTGGCAATCCCTTATTTTGGGCAAGTGGAAACCTCTGTTCGCTCATTTGCCCGTCGAAAATTTGGTCTACGCAAACCAACACGCCTATTACAACGCGATAAACGCATCAAGTGCTGCTGGCGACTGTAGCATTTTCGTAGAATTCATGCTCAATAGAATCCTGGATTCATTGAAGGCCTTGCAAAAGGTAGACGCCGTTGCCGACGCACGAAAGCCCCTTGTATTAACGGATCGTCAAAAAAAGATTGTCACCTTGTTGAAAAAGAACAATTTTGCAACAGAAAAAGAGATGGCAGAAAAATTCGCTGTCACGACAAGAACCATTGAACGTGACTTAGCAAAATTGCAAGACAACGGAATCCTTGAACGCGCCGGCTCAAAAAGAGACGGTTATTGGATTGTGAAATAGGGATTGATTTGGGCGTTCCCGACTCGTTTACCCTCGCCGGGTCGGGCTATACTCGCTTCGCTCACGGAGCCTGTAGTCTCCGCCCCAAGGGGTAACTATCCCTAACGCAAAAGTCTCGTATCACTGAAAAAAGAATCGCGGTTTAGCCCCTTGACACGCAAAAACAGTGAGTATAGATTTATCGCATGACCTACTACTTTATCAGCGACTTGCATGTCGAATACCGCCATCAAGCGCGAGTATACCGATAAACTAGGCAAAAAGCACCTGCTGCTGTGCAATCCCGTGGGCTACCCCGACGAGAAGCCCTACGCAGAATATGGACTAAAGCGGGAAGATTTCTTGGTGAAGGTGGAGTGAAAAAAGGATTTTTTTGCTTAAAATCAAAACGGGACAAAATATCAAAATTCAAAAATCCCCCCAAAACATCTTTTTCGGCAAATTTGCACATTTTTTTATGATTTTAACACCTAAATTCATTTATATTTCAGGTGGATGCCCGATTTTAGCAAGTTCTTATTTTTTGATTTGGAATATAATCCCGAAACACAGAAAGTCCGGGAATATGGCTTTATATTGGGTGAAGAATATGTTCGCGATAGGAATCCCGCCAAATTAGAATCGGCAGCTTCAAAAGCAAAGTTTATTGTTGGGCACAATGTACTGCGTCATGACGCCCCGATACTCCGGCAATATTTCTCTATCGATTTTCCGAACGTCAAGGCGCTTGACACCTTGATGCTGTCGTCATTGTTATTCCCACGCAAACCGTATCATAAATTGCGCAAAGAATACCTTCATAATGAAGACGACCCGTCTGATCCGCTGGAAGATGCAAGACTCTGCAAAAAATTGCTAGAAGACTGCATTGAAAAATGGGGAAGTTATCCGTGGCAACTTCAACATCTTCTCTTCCAGTTTTTAAAAAACGAACCGGGCTTTGCCCCATTTTTTGAACTGGTCGATGTCCCTAACACACTAAAGCTGCGCCTTAAAATAGCGGAAATACAGCGCTGGTTCACTTCTAATTACGAAAAAGCAATTTGCTTGCGTCAAGATTTTCAAAATGAATGGAAGGCATACCGTGCAGAATGGTGTTTTCTACTAACATTGTTCCATGAAGAAGGCCCTAGCGATTATGTGCCTTATTGGGTACGCTATCAATATCCGCATCTTGAAAATATTCTGCATCGCAGACGTCTTGTTCCTTGTGGAGACCACCAATGTCCATACTGTTCCGAACAATTAAGTTCGACTAAGCAATTAAAAAAATGGTTTGGCTTCGATAGTTTTCGCTCTTTTAACGGGGAAAAGATTCCTCTTCAACAACAGGTTGTTGAGTCAGCGATGCGTGGGGAATCCTTATTGGCGGTTTTTCCGACGGGTGGCGGGAAATCGATGACTTTTCAATTGCCAGCCTTGATTGCGGGCACCCAAGTAGGCGCATTGACAGTCGTGATTTCGCCGATTGTCGCCTTGATGAAGGACCAAGTTGATGTTTTGGAAAAACGAAGGCAAATCGGAGATGCAGCCTATATAAATTCCATGCTTTCTCCCGCAGAAAGAAAAGATGTTATTGAGAAAGTCAGCAACGGCGAAAAGAACATCCTCTACATTTCCCCAGAATCGCTGCGTTCAAATACGACATTCAATTTGCTGAAGCATCGTCGAGTAGAACGTATCGTTGTAGATGAGGCTCATTGTTTTAGCGGCTGGGGGCACGATTTTAGAGTCGATTATCTTTATTTGGCAGACTTTTTGAGAGACCTTCAAAGGGAAAAAAATCTTGAATCTCCAATTTCTGTAAGCTGTTTTACGGCAACCGCAAAACAATCCGTTGTTGACGATATCTGTGGTTATTTTAAGGAACGCCTAAATCTTGAACTGGTAAAATTCATTAGCCCAGCAAAGCGTACAAACCTGACGTATAAGGTTATCGAATCTTCGGAGTCTCCCAACGAACGGCGCAAACAGTTAGTAAATGTTCTTCGCGAATATAGCGGTCCAAAAATCATATATGCATCCAAGGTGAAGACGACGGAATCTTTAGCCGAGGAATTGTACAATCGCGGTTTCGCTAGCGCCTGCTATAACGGTAAAATGGAATCCGAAAAGAAAATGACCATTCAGGACCAATTCCAGAATGGCGAAGTGGATACCATGGTGGCGACTACGGCTTTCGGAATGGGAGTCGACAAAGATAACGTAGAACTAGTCGCGCATTACGAAATTTCAAGTACGCTAGAAAATTACGTGCAGGAAGCAGGACGTGCGGGTCGTGACCCAAAATTGCAAGCTAGCTGCGTAGCACTTTTCAATCCTAAAGATCTTGACACGAACTTTCAAATTCTCCAGCAATCCAAGCTTTCTGCACAAGAAATTTCAGCCGTCTGGAAGGTTTTGAGAAAAACGGCTGGCAACCAGAATCGCATTATCATGTCGGCTCTTGAAATTGCCGATTTATGCGGATGGACAGAAAAAGAAACTGACGCCAGTGTCAATACGACAAAAGTCAAACTCGCCATACTTGTTTTGGAAGAGCAAGGATTCCTGAAGCGCAAACGAAATAGAACTCAGATGTATGGTTCATCTATTTCGGTTGATTCTGCAGAAGAAGCCCGAGAAAGAATCGGTTCAGACAAGATAGAAATCACTAATTCTGTTGAAAATATTGCATATCGCATAATACATCATATCATCAGCAAACGATGGACCCGTTCTCCGGAATGCGCTCTTGACGAACTTACTGTAAATTTAGGCCTGACACGCGAACAGGCAAATGATGGACTGCGGCTATTGAGAGCGCTCAATCTTTTGAATGAGGAAGACGATTGGAGCGCTAGATTACAGAGAAAGGGCAACGATACTCCACGTTCGCTCCTAAAAGCCGCATCCGAATTGCAGGAAGAATTGCTGAAAGCATGCGAAGGTAAGGGCGTTAATGACCGCTTTGTCTTAGACATGACCAAGCTCAATTCCCAATTAAACCAAAGAGACGATTCTATTGGAGCTTCTACATCTAGACGGAATCTTTTTATTTTCCGCGGCATTCTGCGCTATTGGGCACATGAAAGTGTCGCTGAAATCCATTTAGTAGAAGCGGGACATCAGGTTTATCAGATAGAATTTCTTGTTCCTCCTGAATGTGTCAAGGAAAACCTCAAGAAGCAATGGCAGATATTTGACAAGGCCATTGATGCATTGACGGAGATGCAAAAGGAACAAGCTCATAAAAATGGAAATATCGTCTGGTTCTCCTTAAATAGTTTAATGAGAAAAATGTACGGTGAGAAAGCTGTTGGCCGTATTGAGATGCAAAAGCAACTGGAGTATGCTCTTCTCTTCTTGCACTTAGTTGGATCCATTACACTGGACCATGGCCTTGTTGTTTTTTATACCGGACTTGTCTTGGAATTAAATCCAGAAGCAAAACAACGTAGTTTTACTCCAAAAGACTTTGAAATGCTTAATGCTCATTATAAGCATAAGGCTGAAGCTATTCACATTGTTGGTGAATACGCTAAGATGATGCTTACCAATGAGCAAATGGCTCAGCAGTTGCTAGATGATTATTTTGTAATGGATATTGCAGATTTCCGTTTGAAGTACATGCAGGGTGTTGCCCAGATGGATTCTGTGTCCGATGACTTAAAGCGAAAAATTGAAAAAGTCAATGACGAACAACGCAAAGTTATAAAAAGTCGCAAGAAACATATTCTGGTAGGAGCTGGTCCCGGTTCGGGAAAAACACATTTGCTTGTCCATAAAGTCGCTTCGCTCTTGTGGATAGAAGAGGCAAAACCCGATTCTATCTTGTGCCTGACATACACACGCGCGGCATGTCGAGAACTTAGAAAACGCCTATTTGATTTGGCTGGACCTTTGGCGGCAAAAGTAGTCATTACCACATTCCATTCACTAGCTTTCTCTATACTCGGAGTCCAGGGTAATAAAAAAGCTCTTGAAAATGCCGACGACGTTGTTTCGAAAGCAGCAGAACTTCTTGAATCCGGAGAAGATGTTGGCGTGGGAGCCCCCGGTGTTATTCTTGTTGATGAATTCCAGGATTTGTCTGCAGGAGAATACCGCCTATTGCGAGCTCTTTATGATTTAGGAGAAAAAGATCCCCGCGTTATTGTCGTTGGAGACGATGATCAAAGTATTTTTGCTTTCCGTGGAAGTTCTTCTCAGTATTTCCAAAAATTTGCCGATGAATTTCCGAATACCGAAAAATTCTATTTAACGACAAATTACCGCTCTGTCGCCGGACTTGTGCGAGCAAATGCAAAATTGCTTGACTTGATGACAGAACGAGTAAAAGAAGGCTCACAACAGTTTGCACTAAAACAGGACAAAGCGACTCTAGTATTTTATGAAGAAGGTGATAAAACTACAGCGGCTTTTGCAGCTGCGGAAATTCTCGCAAAAAGATTTTCATCAAATTCAACAGAGTCCTATTGTATTCTGACGAGAGAGAATGCAGAAGCCTTCTTAGCCGCAGCGAAATTAGAGGAGAAAAATATCCCATATCGCCTTCTTAAAGGGCGAGACAAGGACAAATGTCCCGTTGAAAAAACACGAGAAATTTTAGGATTCAGCAAAATACTCCAGGAGGACCCGCGCGTAGGTAAATTCCCGTGGAGTGCAAAAGAATTCAGGCGACTTGCAGACGATTACAAAACAAACCATAAAACAGAAAGTTCTTTTGAATTGCTAGATGCATTAGTAAATGATTTTATAGAGACCGAAACGGCTTGCGGCGAAGACGAAATTACATTAGGTGATTTCAACCAATATTTGAGTGAAGTGTCGTATAGTGACTTTGCAACGAAAAACATGGGTGCGGTTTCTATAGGGACAATGCATAGTGCAAAAGGACTTGAATGGGATAATGTAATCCTTGCGCTAGGTCCGTGGGCATTGAAAGATGCCGACGAGAAAATAGCACAAGAAAATTATCGTCTGCTTTATGTCGCGGCAACACGTGCAAAGAAGTCGCTAACTATTATTGGCGCTGAAAAAATGCTGCCGCGAGAATGGTTAAGTCATTTTGTCAAGCAAGATAAAATTAACGGTGTGGCCATCCCGAAGGTTCTGCATATCGAAACGGGACTCGGTGACATGGCTTTGGGACAGTATCTGAAAAAAGGTGATTCTAGCGATGTTTTTGTTGAAAAGTTACAACAGGTGTTAGAAAAAGAATCGATAGGAACATCCCTTTCCGTAGAACTTCATCCCAAAACAGGAAACTACTGTATAAAACAAGGTTCACTTTATTGGGCATGGTTCGCAAAGGATTTTACTGGCGGCCTTGTGAAAAGCCTGGCAAAGAATATCCTTGTTCCACAAAAGGCAATTCTTTCGCAAGTTGTTCGCTGGACATCTGAAGACGCGCAAGAAACCTGGGTGCCGCTGTTTAGAGTGGAATTCGCAAAAAAATAATCTCTCGGTCGTCGCAAGAGATGCGACAAATCATTGAAAATGTATCGGATTTGAGTTGTCAAGCATTCCTTGACAACTTAAAAGCGGTGCGTTGCGGGCTGGCGTCTGAGCCCCGCAGAAGGGGAAAGCTTTTCCCTCCTTTCAGAATTTTTCAAGCAAATCACCCGGACCTATTGACAACCGGGATTTCCGAAGTTACATTGTAGTGCACAAGTGTGTAGTGGTATTTTGTTTTTTCAGCATGTAAGCAAATGAGGTCGATATGAAAACAACAATGGTAAACGCACTAAATATGCAAGGTTTTGCAAGCAAATGCTTGCATATACAATCTAAAAGACATATATTTGGTACTATGAGTACCGTAGCAAAAAATTTCCGCATCGATTCCGAATTGAACAACCAGGCCAGTAAGCTTCTTGAGGGGCTGGGGCTTTCCATGTCGCAGGCGATTTCCATGTTCCTGAAGCAGGTTGTTCTGCATCGCGGCCTTCCTTTCGAGGTGAAGTACCCGGAACATTCTGGCGAACTGCTCGATGCCATCGAAGAGGCGAAACGGCTCGAAGCCGACCCGAAGACCAAGCGTTATACGGATATGGACGAGATGTGGGCGGACTTGGACAAATGATTTACGAAGTTATTTGGACTAGCCGTTTCAAGAAAGGCTATAAACGCTGTAAAAAGCGCGGTTTGCCTTTAGATGAGTTAAAGTCCGTCGTCGAAAAACTCAGAACAGATCAAATTCTCGAAGAGAAATATCAGGACCACGAGTTGTCTGGAGTTTTCGCCGGCACGCGCGAACTCCATATTCACCCCGATTGGCTTCTGTGCTATAGGAAGAATAAAGGCGTTTTGACACTTACTCTTGTGGATACAGGAACGCACGCAGACCTGTTCGGAAAGTAGAAATGTCACAGTAAAATGTCACAGCAAAATGTCACAGTAAAAATCAGCGAGCACCGGAAACAGATTCTATCGGCTAATTTTGGTCTTTTTCTATATAAAAAACCGAGAAAAAGACCAGTTCTACAGGCGGCGACTTCTTTTTTTTTGCCGGTGACGTATTCGAAGATGAGGGATTTCTTGTATTCGTCCAGGGTTTTGAGTTGTTTTTTCTTGTTGACGATGGTCGCGTCGATTTCAAACGTGTTTGCGGACGAAAATTTCGTCCACAAACTATTCGCCTAAAAGCAGGTCTTTGCCGTATGCGTTTACCGAAAAAGGCCTCTATATGCTAGCGACAATCTTGAAAAGCAAATCGGCTGTCAATACGACTTTCGCCATCATAGAAACCTTTGCTGCCGTTCGCGAACTTAAAAGAGAACTTGTAGAACTGCACAAAGGTGATAATGGCAAGGACAAGCACTCAAAAATGCAACAATTCGGAGAAATTCTATCGGACATCGTCATGCCCGATTTAGAAACAACGGAAACGGAATCTTCCTTGGAACTAAACTTTATTATTGGCAAAATCAAGCATTCCGTCAAACGAGTGAAGCGGCAAGAAAGTCAAAGACAAAGCTGTGATTGAAAAATCGAAACCAAATGTGGCAAAAAAACGCAGTGAAAATGTCCCTATAAATGTCCTGATAAATGTCCCTATAAAAGATAGACAGAAAAAAATTATTGCCGCCATCTCCAAGGACGCTTATGCATCGGCACAAAAGCTCGCCGAAAAATTTGGCGTTACGGAAAAAACAATCCGAAGAGATTTGCAGCTGCTGAAACAGCAAAATATCATTACCCGCGTTGGCGCCAACAAAAACGGCTATTGGAAGGTGAATTAGGGATTTTTTTCAGCCTTTTTTTGCGAAAATTTCCACGATTGTCATCTTTTGACACTCGAAAAATGTATCTTTATTCGCGAAACACTCTTTTCAGGAGGTACGATATGAAAAAGATACTTTTTCTTCTGGTTATGGCGATATTCCCTGCCCTTGCTATGGCGTCGCCTTTTGGGCTGAAAATGGGCATGACGCTTAAGGAGATTGCCAAGGAGTGCGAAAGCAAGCCCGAGTTCGTAAAAAATGATGCCTACATAATCAAGCCTAAGAAAAGTCATCCGTCATTTGAGTATTATTTTGTTTTTGTCGACAAAAATAAGGGCTTGTACCAGATTAAAGCCGTTTCTTCGGTCATCAATACAAACGACTACGGGACAGAATTGCAAAGTGCTTTCAATGCCACAAAAGACCGTGTCGCAAAAAGATACGGGGAACCTACGATTCGTGATGAAATTGACCCGGAATCTGTTTTTCACGACGGCAAGTATTGGATGTACACTTTAAAAGATGGGGCGCGTACTTTGGCAGCCTTTTGGGGTCAAGGCGAAAAACTCGCTGACAACCTTGATACAGTTGTCCTCGAATGTTCCGCAAGCGACCGCTTTTCTCACCAAGGATTCCTGATTCTTTATTACTTCTTCAAAAATGCAAATAAAATTGAAGACGAACAGGATGCCGTGTTGTAGAATATAGTGAGGAGACGGGTCTGCGAAAGGCGCCCTTCGCCTTCACCGAAAACAGCGATAAAGTTCAAGAAAAAGATTGTCGAATATTTCTTTGAAAATGTCACAGTAAAAATCAGCGAACGCCAGAAGCAGATTCTATCGGCTAATTTTGGTCTTTTTCTATATAAAAAACCGAGAAAAAGACCAGTTCTACAGGCGGTGACTTCTTTTTTTGCCGGTGACCTATTCGAAGATGCGGGATTTCTTGTATTCGTCCAGAGCATCGAACTGACTCAGCTTGTCGGCGATGGTCGCGTCATGTTCCAATTGTCAAAGAATGAGGTTGAAATTTTGTGGACGAAAATTTCGTCCACAAAATTATCGGCAAAAAGTAGGTCTTGTCAAAGAAAACTGAGACGGCCAAAAAAGTGCAGACGAAATGTCACAGTAAAAATTGAGCGCTTTCCCGAAAAATTTAGTATCCTGTTGAATTCATGAAGTCGCAAATTGCGACTTCACCGCGCAGGGAATAGTCTTACGCTATAAAAAGCTATAAAAAAATTGTATATCCCGAAATATTGCGCCGCTTAGGTGCAATTTGTATTTTTGCTTGTCACACTTTTAACTCTGTGAGTCACCACCACTAAACGCTTTTCTACACGACAAAATGTCCGAAATCAAAAAATTCCTTGCAAAAGATTTCTACAAGATTGATTCCCAAAATTCAACGCTACTCGATGTCCGTGAACCGAGCGAGTCCATTGTACGTCCCGTAAGTGGGGCTATTCTAATTCCATTTTTTGAATTGTCCAAGAAGATAGATAGCATCCCGAAAGACAAGCCCGTTTACGTGTTCTGCTCCACGGGAGACCGTTCCGAACAAGTTGCCGAAATTCTCGCCGACCGCGATTATGACGTATACAATGTGGAAGGTGGGCTTGAAGCTGTCCCGAAAGTGCATTTCGTGGATGCCAAGGGTCTCAAGTGCCCGGGCCCCATCGTGAAGGTGGACGAAGCGGTCAAAAGTGTGTCCGTTGGCGAAGAAGTTCAGGTGGAAGCGACCGAGAAAGCATTCTTTTCGGATGTGAATGTCTGGTGCCAGCGTACCGGCAATGAATTGAAATCGCTTTCCGAAAAAGACGGCGTAATCTATGCGACCATCGTAAAGCGCGACGCACCCAAATCTCTTGAAAATCGTGAATTTGAGCACGGCAAGACTTTTGTCGTATTCAGCAGCGATTTGGACAAGGCCATCGCTTCGTTCATCATGGCTAACGGTGCTGCCGCCATGGGCCGCCCGGTTACCATGTTCTTCACCTTCTGGGGAGTAAGTGTTATACGCAAGCCCGAAAAGGTCCGCGTCAAGAAATCTTTCATTGGAAAAATTTTCGGGTTCATGATGCCCCGCGGATCCAAGAAACTCGGGCTATCGCGCATGAACTTTGGCGGAATCGGCGCCAAGATGATTCGCACGGTCATGAAGCAGAACGGAATTTCTTCGCTTGAAGAATTAATTCAAAGTGCGCAACAAAAAGGCGTGAAGTTTGTCGCCTGCCAGATGTCGATGGAACTCATGGGTATTACTGCCGAAGAGCTGATTGACGGCGTTGAACTCGGCGGCGTCGCGACGATGCTCGGTTCCACTGAAAAATCCGACTTGACATATTTTATTTAAGGTCCCGTTATGATAACCAGACAAACCGCTCTTGATATTTTGAATGCGAACACAGATTCGTTACCGAATCTTATTGAACAAGCATATCAGCTGCGTACCAAGTACAAAGGCAACCGCGTAAGCATCCAGTTGCTCACCAATGTCCGCAGCGGAAACTGTACGCAGAACTGTGCCTATTGCGCCCAGTCCCGCGATTCCGAAGCACCGATTGAAAAGTATCGTTATGTAGAAGACAAAAAGCTGTATGGTGACAACGATCTCGTTGACGAAATGCATTTGGCAAGGCACTGTATCGGGCTCAGCGGCATCCGTTTTGCAGACGACGATATCGAAAAACTTGCCGAGCGCATCCGCAAGATGAAAAAGAACGACACGCAAATTTGTTGCTCCATCGGGTTCCTGACCGAAAAGCAGGCGTTGATTCTTAAGGATGCGGGCCTCAATCGCATCAATCACAACCTGAACAGCAGCCGTCGTTTTTATCCGAGCATCTGCACCACGCACACTTACCAGGAACGAATTGACAACCTGAAAATGCTGAAGGGCCTCGGCTTCGAAATCTGCTCCGGCGGCATCATCGGCATGGGCGAAACGCCCGAAGATGTCGTCGATATGCTATTCGAATTGCTTGAAATCAATCCGGATTCGGTGCCCATCAACTTCTTGCTGCCAGTAGAAGGCACGCGCCTTGCGAAGCGAGATATTTCGACGCTGACGCCCGAATACTGCATCAAGGTGCTTTGCCTTGCACGCCTGATGCTCCCGAAATCGGACATCCGCTGCGCCGCCGGCCGCGAAGTGTATTTCAAGGGGCACGAGAAGACGCTTTTCAAGGTAGCCGATTCCATATTCGCGTCGGGCTACCTCACCGAAGGCGGCCAGAGTCTCGAAGAAACATTCCGTACCATCGAGGCGGCTGGCTTCACCTGGCAAGTGGAAAGCGAATCATCCCACTAGCTTCAAAAAATACCGGTGAATGCTTGTGTCGCTATTGAGTTCCGGATGGAACGAAAGCGCAATTTGGTTCTTGTAGCGAACAGCGACGATTTGCTTAGGCGCATCAGCCGTGTTTGAACTTGCCGTACGCGAAAGGACTTCGACGCCTTTGCCGACTGATTCAAAGAAGGGCGCGCGAATAAAAGTCTGCGGCACTTTTCCGACGTGCGCGACTTCGTTTTCGGTGAAGAAACTGCCGAGTTGCCGACCGTAGGCATTGCGGCGGATAATCGCGGGGAGTGTCGCGAAATGCGCCTTGTTTTCGCCTGCAATTTTTTCAGCAAGGAGGATTGCACCGGCACATGTTGCGAGTACGGGCAGGCCTTCGACAATCTTTTTACGAAGAGGCTCGAAAAGTCCCAAATCGTGGAGCAGCTTC
Source organism: Fibrobacter sp. UWOV1 (assembly GCF_900142495.1). NCBI lineage: Bacteria > Pseudomonadati > Fibrobacterota > Fibrobacteria > Fibrobacterales > Fibrobacteraceae > Fibrobacter > Fibrobacter sp. UWOV1. Next base: position 199,853 of record NZ_FRBA01000005.1, read on the forward strand.
CCTTGCACGGTACTTTCTCCACCGGGGAGCACAAGACCGTCCAAATGTCGGTTCAAGTCGCGCAACTGTCTGATTTCAAATACTTCGGCGCCGAGCGATTTGAGGATACGTTCATGTTCGATGAACGCCCCCTGCACCGCGAGTACGCCAATTTGCGGTTTGTTAATTCCCATTACTTTCCCCTTTCGGCCATCAGTAGCGCGATTTCCTGTTCGTTGATACCGACCATGGCTTCGCCCAAGTCTTCAGAAAGTTTGGCGATCAGTTTTGCGTCGGTGTAGTTTGTGACGGCCTGCACAATGGCGGCGGCACGCTTGGCGGGGTTGCCCGACTTGAAGATTCCGGAGCCTACGAAAACGCCTTCGGCACCGAGTTGCATCATGAGGGCGGCATCGGCGGGGGTGGCGACACCACCGGCAGCGAAGTTCACCACGGGGAGTTTCTTGTTGTCGTGAACGAAGCGCACCAGGTCGTACGACACCTGAAGTTCTTTGGCACGGTTAAAGAGCTCGTCTTCGCGCATGCTCGAAATGCGGGCGATTTCCTGGTTCATCAGGCGCATGTGTCGTACGGCCTGGACGATGTCGCCCGTACCCGGCTCGCCCTTGGTACGGATCATCGACGCGCCTTCTTCGATACGGCGCAGCGCTTCGCCCAAATCCTTCGCGCCGCACACGAACGGAACGTCAAATTCGCGCTTGTTGATGTGGAAAATGTCGTCGGCAGGAGAAAGCACTTCGCTTTCGTCAATGTAGTCGATCTCGATTGCCTGCAAAATCTGCGCTTCGGCAAAATGACCAATACGGCATTTTGCCATCACCGGAATAGAGACCGCATCTTGAATGCCCTTGATCATCTTGGGGTCGCTCATGCGCGATACGCCACCCGCGGCACGGATATCGGCAGGGATGCGTTCCAATGCCATCACGGCGGCAGCGCCTGCGGCTTCGGCGATTTTGGCCTGTTCAGGGGTTGTCACATCCATAATCACGCCACCCTTGAGCATCTGGGCAAGGTTCTTGTTGAGTTCGTAACGATTCTGGTCAGACATGTAAATCTCCTTGGTTGTGGAATGGTTTAATTTCAGGCTGTAATTTAAAACATTCGCTTGATCTGCACAATATTCAGTTTTTTACTATTTTTATAAGGTCAGTTAAATATCAGATTTACAAATTCAATAAGGTCAGTTTCATGTTCACTTACGATATGTCCAAGGCGGGAGCAAACAGCCTCTACCATTACCTTTACCAATGCATCAAAAAAGATATCGTAAGCGGAAACGTCCTTGCCGAAGAACAACTCCCTTCCAAACGAAACCTCGCGCAGAATCTCGGCATTAGCGTCGTGACGATTGAAAATGCTTACGCCCAGCTCCTCGCCGAAGGCTACATTTACTCGCTCCCTAAAAAAGGCTTCTTTGTTGTAGACATAAATGCCGCGGCTAATGCGCAAGTCCATCGGAACCGCAAGAAACCCCGCACGCGCAGAATCCACGCAGAACTCACCGACGAGTCAGAACACGTCAACCCGAAATATATCGCTGATTTCGCAAGCAATGGTGCCGACATCGAGGCATTCCCCTTTACCACATGGGCAAAAATCACTCGGGAGGTCCTTTGCGAAAGGCAAAATGATTTGTTGCAAGTTTCTCCGGGAATGGGCACGCTAGAACTTCGCCGAGCCATTGCCCGCATGCTCCGCGAATTCAGAAATATCCAGGTGTCGCCAGAACAGATTGTCATTGGTGCCGGGACTGATTACCTTTATGGCTTGCTAGTACAATTGCTCGGATTTGACAAGTGCTATGGCGTAGAAGACCCTGGCTGGGGCAAAATTTCAAAACTGTACAGCCAATACGGCGTCAAGGTGTGTCATATTCCCATTGCGGCAGAAAGTTTCGTAGACTCCGTCAAAAAATCTGATGTTGATGTCGTGCATATTTCCCCAGCGCACCATTTTCCGACAGGGATGGTGATGCCCGTCGGCGAACGCTATCGTCTGCTCAGTTGGGCGGCCGAATCCCCAAATCGCCACATCGTCGAAGATGACTATGACAGCGAATTCCGCATGACCGGAAAGCCCATCCCCGCATTACAGAACATCGATGTTACCGAGAAGGTGATTTACCTGAACACCTTTTCCAAAACGATGACTTCTGCGATTCGCCTCAGTTATATGGTGCTCCCGCCACATCTTGCCGAAAAATTCCATAACAAACTTTCGTTCTATTCGTGTACGGTTTCGAACCTGGATCAGTATGTAATGGCAAAATTCATCGATCTCGGTTACTACGAGACGCACATCAATCGCATGCGCAACCTGTACCGGGCCAAGCGCGATATGCTTCTGTCGGCTATCCGCAAAAGCAAACTTTCAAATGTCGCCCGAATTTACGAAGAAGATGCCGGACTCCACTTTATCTTGGAAGTGAACACGAAATGTTCCGATATAGAATTCTGCAACCGCGCCCGATTCCGTGGGGTAAACATCCGCGCCCTTTCGGAGTATTATTTTGAGGCGAAGCCGTCGCAGCACAAGTTTGTCGTGAACTACTCGTCGGTCGATAAAACGAGCATGCAAAAAGCAGTGCAGATACTCGCGAGCCTGTGCAACTAAAAGGGTTAACGTTTTAAATCGCACTCAGCCTGTTCATAGTCAATTAGCTTGGTGATAGTTGGGTGAGTTCCGCAAATGGCGCAGTCATCGTTATGACTCGGGAGTTTCACCTTGCGGAATTCCATCGTGAGTGCATTGTAGGTCAGCAAGTAACCCGTCAGCAGGTTGCCTATGCCAAGAATATACTTGATTGCTTCCATCGCCTGCAAACTTCCGATGACGCCTGCGATTGCCCCAATCACGCCCGCCTCTTTGCAAGTCGGCACAGAACCTTTCGGGGGCGGTTCCTCGAAAATGCAGCGGTAGCAAGGACCTTGTTCGGGCACGTATGTCATCAGCTGCCCCTGAAATCCGACAATACCCGCATGCGAGAAAGGCTTCTTCGCCATGACGCAGGCATCATTAATCAAGAACTTCGTCGGAAAATTGTCGGTGCCGTCAACGATAAAATCGTAATCCTTAATGAGGTCGAGAATGTTTTCGCTCGTTACGAAAGTATGGTAAGCGATTACATTCACGTCAGGATTCATCGCTTCCATGGTTTCTTTCGCGGATTGCACCTTGGGCTTACCCACATCTTGCGAGGCGTGTATTATCTGACGTTGTAAATTTGAAAGGTCAACCACATCGGCATCGGCAATGCCAATCGTGCCCACGCCGGCGGCGGCAAGGTACATGGCCACAGGTGCGCCAAGACCGCCCGCACCGATGACGAGTACCTTCGCGTTCAAGAGCTTCTTTTGGCCCTTTACGCCGACATCTTTAAGAATGATGTGGCGCGAATAGCGTTCCAGTTGTTCGTTGGTAAATGCCATTTTGGGGATTATCCCTTCAATTACACGTACTTCGAGAGAGTCACGACATCTTCGCCGCTCCACGTGTAAAGCGCGAGCAAAGGCTCGTCTTTTGTTTGCATGGAATGGACGTGGTTCGAGGGGTGCAGAATAAATTCTCCAGGGCCGCGGACTTTTGAAACGCCGTCTAATGTCCAAACGGCAAGGCCCGAAAGCACCACGTAAAGTTCCGTGGCAGGGTGGTAATGCGCCGGGTACAAGGTATTCTTTCCGAGAAGCGTAAACCCGAAACAAAAATGTTCGTCGTGATACGGCGCTTCGGGCCCGAGGATTTCTCCCCAGCCCATACGGTTTCCTAAATCAGGCATATCGGCGCGAGGCTCGTAGTTATACTTCCACGGCAAAAAAGGGAGTGATGGCTTTAACGCATTCAACAAATTTGCCGTTTCGGGGCTGCCAAATTGAATCGCCTCCTCAATCCAGCGAATCAGCGGAGAATCGCTTTTTTCGAAAGTCCCACTCGGGGCAGGGATTTCACGCGCAACAAACTTGGCCGCCTCTTGACCGATATCATCGTCAATTTGGGCGCGTTCATTCAGAAAATGCTTCGATTCTTCAATTAAACGGGCGATAAAATCTTGCATCGGAATTTGCTCGTTTTACTTCACGCTTGATTTCAGTACGGCAACCGTATGGCCGATCACTTCGCCCTTTAGGAATGCTTCGTAAGCTTCTTTAGCAGTAAGCTTCGAAGATTCCAGCGACTTTTCGATTTCGAAAGCGTTCTTGCCGGATTCCTTCACCGAAATATCGGCGAATGCTTTTTGCAAGTCGCTCGCGCGGTAGAATCGGAACGGCCCGAGCCCCGCCTTTTCTTGTGCAGCGTAGCCTGAAATCACGTCTTCGGGTTCCGCCTGCACCTTCCAGGAGTAAGTGAAAATTTCTGAAGAAAGCCCAGCCAATTCGCCGAGCTTGATAAACGCACTGAGAGGTACGCGGCCACCGAGTGTAGAATAGACGGCACCCTTGTCGGCCAGATAATCGCGTGCCTGCTTGAGCGCCAGATAATGCAAATCCAGCATTTGCTCATGCACAAATTCAGGAATCACTTCGACGCGCTTTTCCAGGTAATGGCCGCTGTTTCGTTTGTCTTCAATCTTGGTATTGTCTGTCAGCGGAACATTGGGCAGGTTCTCGTAAATCACGTCGTAACGGTGCTTGCCATTTTCAAGAGGTTGTAGAAGGTCGCCTGCACCGAATTCCAATTCAATTGAATCTGCATTCTTCAAATTTTTCCTGATGTTTTCGGCTGCCGCGTCCACCACGCTTTTCTGCAAGTCGGTAAAGCCAACGCGCTTGGCACCTAAGAGTTCAATGCCCGTCAAGACATCGATACCGGAGCCCGTTCCGATTGAAGCGAACGCTTCCACATCGTGCCGCAGGTTCTCGCGGATCAGCTTGAATGCAGGTGCCGCGATGTAGGCCACCCAATCGCTAGTAATATCTTCGGTCTTTGGCAAATAGGCGTGATCCGTTACAGCCACGGAAAGGTAATCTTGAACATGTTTCGGTGCTTCTTCTAAAGCCAGATACTTTTTAACATCAACTAAAATACTCATTTATAGGTTGCCTCACTTTTTTTGAGTGCAAATATAGATGTGGACTATAGCCGCGTCCAATACAAAATTTCTAGCGCTTGCTATCAATTTTTTGTATAAGTAAAAAGCCCGTTTTTCCTTGACAAAGTTTATGCATTTATGTAAATTTATGCATAGAAATTCAAACCACGTTTTTTCAGCGCTTGGGAATGCTCAAAAATGCGACGTTCTTTTCGGTGCTGTTAACAAAAGGAGCCTTATACAATGGCACATTATCTCTTTACTTCTGAATCGGTGTCCAAGGGACACCCCGACAAAGTTTGCGACCAGATCTCGGATGCAATTCTCGACGCCTGCCTCGCCCAAGACCCGAACAGCCGCGTGGCTTGCGAAACACTTGCCAACACCGGTCTGGTCGTTATCTCTGGCGAAATTACCACCAAGGCCGTAATTGACTACCAGCAGATTGCACGCAAGACTATTAAGAGCATCGGTTATGTGAACCCGGAACTTGCTTTTGATTATAAGGGCTGCTCCGTGCTCGTTGCAGTCGATAAGCAGTCTCCCGATATCGCTCAGGGTGTTGACGCCAAGGCCGCCGAAGGCAAGGAAGATGACAAGCAGGGCGCAGGCGATCAAGGCATGATGTTCGGTTACGCCGTGAACGAAACCAAGGAACTGATGCCGCTTCCGATTAGCCTTGCTCACAAGCTCATGGAAGAAATCCAGAACCTCCGCGAATCCGGCAAAATCAAGTGGCTCCGCCCCGACGCAAAATCTCAGGTGACTGTCGAATACGACGAAAACGATAAGCCCGTGCGCGTCGATACCGTGGTAGTCAGCACCCAGCACGATGAATTCGTGAACGGCAAGGAACTCAAGCATTCTACCATCGAAAAGGAAATCATCGAAAAGCTTATCAAGAAGGTGATTCCCGCAAAGCTTTTGGACAAGAAGACTCGCTTCCTCATCAATCCGACGGGGAAATTCGTGATTGGTGGCCCGCACGGTGACTGCGGCCTGACGGGTCGTAAAATTATCGTAGACACCTACGGTGGCATGGGCCGTCACGGTGGTGGCGCTTTCAGCGGCAAGGACCCGAGTAAGGTCGACCGCAGCGCCGCTTACGCTGCTCGCTATGTGGCAAAGAATATTGTGGCAGCTGGTCTTGCAGACCGTTGCGAAGTGCAGCTTGCCTACGCCATCGGTTATTCCAAGCCGGTGTCTGTGCTGGTGAATACGTTCAAGACCGGCAAGATTGATGACCGCAAGATTGAAGAAATCGTGAAGAAGGTCTTCGACCTTTCTCCAGCAGGCATCGTGAAGATGCTTGACTTGAAGAAGCCCGGCTACCAGGCAACTGCTGCGCTCGGCCACTTCGGCCGCACCGGCGCTCGCTTCACTTGGGAAAAGACCGACAAGGCTGCAACTTTGAAGAAACTCGCCAAAGCATAAGCGAATTCTCTCTAGCAAAAAGATTAAGGCTCGTCAAACGACGAGCCTTTTTTGTACACAGAATAAAAATGCCCTAGATTCTTCCACATAGTGGATAACTCCACTTTGCCACTAAAGTGTCTAGTGTCGTATATCGACTTCGGCGTTTCACGCCTTCGCTCAGAATGACACTTTCGCTTCGAATGATGTCCGCTCTATAAAAAACACCCTCGGCAACTAATGCTGCCGAGGGGTACCTGCGCGGAGAGTAGTGCACAGGAATTTAGGAGTACAAATTATTACTTATGCCAGTCAACTTCGCGATAGATTTTTTCGGTGAATTCATCGGCATTCAGCTGCAGGTATCCGACCTTATGCAGCAGGTCTGCGAAGTAATGCAAGTCGGCTTTCAGGTTGCGACCACTCTTGATTTTCTGTTCAGGAGACTGGTATTCGTAAGACTTGATGAGTGCGGTTGCGAATTCCTTGTCTTCGATGGCGGAGTGCTTGCCTGCCTGCATGAGTTCCACGGTTTCTTCCGGGTGTTCGCTGATCCAGGTGTGCGCCTGTTCGAGAGCGCGAAGGATAGCCTTGATCTTTTCCGGTTCCTTTTCCAGAAGGATGCCCGAAACATAATAGAAACAGCAATAGCGGCCTGCAAAAACGGGGTCCGTTGCCAAATCCATCAGCACATCGGCGCGGCCGTCAACAGCGGCAAGGCTTCCCAGCGGGTCCCAAAGTGAAACCGCTTCGACCTGCCCGCGTTCCAAGGCTTCGAGCGCCAAGTTGCCATCGGCATAGGGCAAGAATTGAACATCGTTTATAGCAGAAACGCCGTTTGCTTCAAGCCAAAGTGTTGCGGCTTGGTGCGGAGTAGCGCCAATGGCGTTCACGGCAATCTTTTTGCCCTTCAAATCCTGCGCAGAGCGAATCGGCGACCCCTTTTTGACGAGTAGGTGAATGCAACCGACATGGAAACCTTCGACCACCTTGATGTTCACTCCGTTTTCGACGGACTGGAAAAAGGCGAAGTCGGAGTTCGTAATCGGATAGGTTCCGTTGTTGAGCCCGATTTTGCGGGTTTCAGCATTTGCCGACACGAATTTCACATCGACACCTTCTTTAGCGAAAAAGCCTTTTTCTTTAGCGACAAAGAACGGCGCAATGCAAAGGGTTCCATCGGAAACGGGGATTTCGACAGAACCGTATTTAAAAGCGGATTCATTGGTAGCGGCAGCCTTTTCGTTTTTTTCTTCTTCGCAAGCGGAGAATACAAAAACCAAAGTGAAAATGGCTGCGAAAGACAGTAATGTTTGGATGAATTTCATTTAAAATCTCCTATGATTAATTTTTTTTAGATCCTTCACTGCGTTCAGGATGACACGATGAGGATGTTTAATGTTTTGATGTACTTGCCTTAATTGCCTGTTCGAAATCGGCGATAATGTCGCGCGGGTCTTCGATTCCGACGGACACGCGAATCATGTCGTCAGGAATTCCTGCAGCAAGCCTATCCTTCGGCGAAAGCTGGGAATGTGTACTCGTTGCCGGGTGTAGCACACTCGTACGGGCGTCGCCCACGTGCACCACCAATGCCGCGACCTTCAGCGCTTTCACGAACGAGCGAATGGCAGCCTTGCCTCCCTTGAGGCCAAAGGTCAGCACGCCGCTTCCGCCCTGGTAATCGAAATACTTGCGAATGCGCTTGTTATTCGGGCTAGATTTGAGCGCCGGATAGTTGACCCAGTTTACCGCCGGGTGCTTGGAAAGGTATTCCGCCAAGGCCAAAGCGTTAGAACTGTGTTGCGGCATGCGCAAATGCAGAGTTTCAAGACCCAAGTTCAAAAGGAATGCGTTGAACGGACTCTGGGCGGCACCGAAATCGCGCAAAAACTGGGCGCGGGCCTTGACAATGTAGGCGGCGCGGCCGAACTTTTCAGTATAAGAAGTATTTGCGTACTGTGCATCGGGATTGACAAGATCCGGGAACTTTCCGTTATTCCAGTTGTAATTGCCACCATCAATCACGACACCGCCCAAGGCGATGGCATGACCGTCAATGTACTTGGTGGCCGAATGAATGACAACGTTTGCGCCATGCTTTAAGGGCTTCACCAAGAACGGCGTTGCAAGCGTGTTATCCACAAGGAACGGCACGTCGAATTCCTTGGCAAGCTTCGAGAACTTTTCAAAATCCAGAACGCCAAGCGCCGGGTTTCCAATCGTTTCTCCGAAAACCAACTTGGTGTTGGGCCGGAACGCCTTGCGAAGTTCTGCAATAGGGGCTTCCGGGTCAATAAAAGTCGTTTCAACGCCGAGCTTTGAAAGTCGAACATCAAGCAGCGTGTAGGTTCCGCCATACACTGCCTTAGAAGCCACAATGTGATCGCCCGCCTTCACCAAATTCGAAATAGCGAGCAATACGGCCGACTGTCCCGAAGCTGTTGCGACAGCGCCCACACCGCCTTCCAACTCGGTAATTTTTGCTTCAAAAGCGGCTACCGTCGGGTTGCCCGTACGCGTGTACTTGTTGCCCGACTGCTTGAGGGCGAAAAGACGTTCTACTTCGTCAACATCTTCGTACTTGTAAGTGGTTGACTGGAAAATCGGCAATACGCGAGGTTCGCCCACTTTCGGCTTCCAGCCCGCCTGCAGGCACTTGGTGCCGAAATTCCAATTTACCGGATTCGTAACATCCGCTGAGATTTTACTTGACTTTTTCGATGTTTTAATTGACATGTGAATCACTCTCCTTATAAATTTCAATGCGAAAAATAGAAAGGGACTTACAGTTTTTCTAATACTTTGTTTTTATGCGGAATTATCAAAAATTTTTATAACGAAAATGCCCCCGACCGAGTCGAGGGCAACATCACTTAATATTGATTTATTTATAATCCGCCGTAATCAGATTCACCGTTCGGCAAGAGTCTCCCCTTGTGCATGGTGTAAATGCGGTCGCCATACTTGAAGCCGCGAGGATCATGGGTAGCCACAAGTACCGACGTTCCCGACTGCGCAAGTTCCGCCAAAAGGTCAAAGACAATCTTGGCATTGGTTTCGTCAAGATTGCTGGTCGGTTCGTCAGCAATCACGATATCGGGATTGTTAACAAGAGCGCGCACAATCGAGGCTCGCTTGAGTTCGCCACCCGAAAGTTCCGCCGGCATTTCATTCACCAAATGGGCAATGCCGAGAGTTTCGAGTTTTGAATGAATATCAATATCGACCAATTCCGAAATATCCCGCACCTCAATCTTATTGCCCTCGCGAATCGCCCGCGGCAAGAAGATATTTTCAAGCACGGTAAATTGCGGCAAGAAAACGGATTCTTGTGGAATGTAGCCGATTTTATCGTTACGAATCGCGGAAAGTTCGGCATCTGTCAAACTTGCAAAATCAACACCATTAAAAATGATAGATCCCTGCGAGGGGCGATTGATTCCCGAAAGGAGCGACAAAAGCGTACTTTTTCCGCTTCCCGATTCGCCATAGATTACCGAAAAATCACCGGACCAGGCAAAAAATTCAACATCTTCGACGGCATTGAATTCTTCGCCGCGGCGGGTATAAGTTTTATACAAATTAGAAACGTTTAAAATCAATGTTCTACCTCCCTCAAAGCGGCGTAGGCATCAATCTTACTCACCTTATTTGCCACGCCATAAACAGCCACCGGCCCCACCGAATGCAAAAGCAAAACTACCACAGCGTAAACAGCCGCGATTTCGGCATTTCCAGGAGCAATGAAGGGCACGTTCACATGTTCGCCAATCCAAATTTTAAAAGTGAAAAATGCCACGCTCGAAACCAGCAAGCCAATGTATGTTCCTACCGCCGACACCAGTAGCGATTCACCCAGCACAAGAGTCCTCAAGCGCTTGCGGGCATAACCCACAATTCGCAAAAGCGCATATTCACGCCTACGTTCGCGAGTCGACAGTGAAAACGAAATCACAATCGCGGCAACCGCAATCACCAGGAAAAGGGCCACGATTGACCACACCACAATCTGCAAGAAGTTCGCCGACTTTTCAAGACCCGAGAACAAATCTTTGCGGGTGCGAATCTGCACGCCGTCAAAGCGGGTATGAATTTCTCGAGAGAGGCGCTCGATATCAGCCCCTGCGCGAAGTTTAATTAAAACGCTGGAGTAAATCGGCGAATCCGAGCCTTCGGACTTGACATCCTGATGCAAGAAAACCACGCCCTTGGCCTTAGCCGCCTCGCGGATATCGGCAAGTGTCGCCACATCTACAAAAACGGCCTGGTCCAACTTGTTGCCGACCGGTTCAAGGGTGGCCGCCACAGGGTATTCATGGTCAAAGAACCTGACAGTCCTTTTCTCGCCCACGCTAATTTCACTGCCCACCACGATAGCACCCTTAGGGAGTTTATCCGTAAGGACCTCGTGAATCCAAGGCTGAATCACAAAATCAGAAGCCGGCTCGAAACCGATAATCATGACTTTCTGTTCGCAGCAGCTAGAATTCAAGGTGGTCAAAAAATACTGCGGCGTCGCAATTTCTACGCCGTCAAGGCCACGAATAAATTCCAGCGAGCCCTGCGGCAAATAGGTGTACTTGGAATCGCCCTGCAAAAGTACAGTCTGGTCGTTGATTTCGCTCCCTTGGGGAATCACAATGACATCGGCCCCCAAGCGAGACGAAAGGCGATTCAGGCCCTTCGAAAGCGAAAACGACAAAAGTCCGCCCACCAAAAGCACCGAGGCGAGCAAAGCAATCAAAAGTGAAAGTCCAAAACTACGGAAAGGGTTTCGCAAGTAATTTTCAATAATCAAATTCAAATCAGTCTTGTTCATTTCGCCTCCTCAGTTTTAAGTAAATCAAATTCAGCGCCGCAAAAAGTGCAATCAACGCTCCAAAAACAGCAAGCACCGGAGCCGTTACCGCATGGCACGCCATGTGAGCATGCGGGCATGTTCCAACAATTACCGTAGGCACAAGCGAAACAAAAACACCGAGCACAAACGTTACTGCAGAAAGAATGACATGTGCTTTCTTTTTAAGGAGCCCCGCAGCAACGACGGAATTTGCCAGCAATGCAAGTCCTAAAAAAGCATCTACCGTCGTCGAAATTTCACAGCTCATGGTTCCACCACCCATCGGATGGCAAACAGGCAAAATCAACTTGGTAAGTACAATCAGCAATACGCCGAAAATAAGATTAGCAACAACAAATACTTTGTACTGTTTCATGGCACTCTCCTTAAAAATTTTCGGTGCATAAATTAAAAAGGTATACCGAAAATGTCCAATACTATATCACTATGATTTGTTATAGGTTTTTATTATAACACAGACAAATTCAACAGCGTCGCACATATAGAAAAAATCAATAATTCAGCATAAGAATTAAGTATTGGACGCTATCAAAAACCACATCTATATTTGCTTTCAAAAAAATTAAGGAGAGTTTAATGTCAAATCAATTTTCTTTTGATACGCTTAAATTGCACGCAGGCTATAATCCTGCTGAACACAACCACGCCGTTTCGGTGCCCATTTACCAGACAACCGCATTTACGCTCGACACCGTAAAGCGTAGCGACGATCTGTTTTATTTCGACAGCGCCGAAGCACTTTATACACGACTTTCTAATCCGACAACGGATGTACTTGACGCGCGCCTTACGGCACTCCACCCGGGAGCAACCGGTGCTGTCACGCTTTCTTCGGGCATGGCAGCGGTTACGTATTCGCTTTTGAACGTCACAGCAGGCAAGGGCAGAATCCTTGCAACAGCTCGTTCTTACGGCGGATCTTTCGATAGTTTCGAACAAATCTTCGGAGAGACGGGCGTCAAGTATGACATTGTAGAAAACCCTGACGATCCGGCAAATTTCGAGGCACTCGTCAAAGAAGACACCAAGGTAATCTACATCGAATCGATCACCAACCCGAACGCCACCATTCTGGATATCGAAGCGATCGCAAATATCGCCCACAAGCACGGAATTCCGCTGATTGTCGACAACACGGTGGCAACCCCCTATTTGTTGAATCCGTTTGATTTCGGCGCCGATGTAGTCGTTTATTCGGCCACCAAGGGCCTTACGGGTCACGGCAACGTGATTGCCGGTGCCATTGTAGAAAACGGCAAGTTCAACTGGAAAAACGGAAAGTTCCCGCAGTTCGACGGCCAGCCGCATTTCTTGGTGTCGCAACAGGGCGTACCCCGCAGTTTTTACGACGTGTTCCCGGATACGCCTTTCACCGGCCGTATCCGCGCCATTCACCTGAATTACTTGGGCGGCGCCATCGCCCCGTTCAATTCTTACCTGGTGCTTCTTGGAATCGAAACCCTTTCGGAACGTCTTTCGAAATCGGTAAAGTCTGCTGAAAAGATTGTAGAATTCTTGGAAACGCGCCCCGAAGTTTCTTGGGTAAACCATCCGCACGCCAAAAACAGCAAGTACAAGGCACTCGCCGCCAAGTACTTCCCCAAGGGTGCCGGCGCAATCCTGAGCTTTGGCCTTAAAAAGAACGACCGCGCAACCATTATCAAGTTCTTGGAAGCCGTAAAAGTATTCAGCTTCCAGGCAAATATCGGTGATGCCCGCTCGCTCATTATCAACCCGTCTACCACCACCCACATCGAGCTCCCGGAACGCGCTCAGGAATTGGCCGATATCCATTCCGAAACCATCCGCCTCTCGATTGGTCTTGAAGACGTGAACGATTTGATTACCGACCTGGAACAAGCCTTCGTCGCAATCCAATAGCACGATTATAACCATAGTAAAACCTAAAAGGTGGCTGCATTTAGCAGTCACCTTTAATTCTTGGCAAAAAATTAAATGGCGGACTCAATTGAGTCCGCCATGATAGAATTGGAGATGATTATTTTATTAAACCGTCGGCGTATTCGCTAATCGCTTTGTCCAGACGATCAAAGATTTCATCCAGCTGAGCCTCGTTGATAATCAGCGGAGGTGCCACAATAATCGTGGAGCCGCCGCCCATCGTGAGAATGCCGTAATCGTTGCGGAGTTTCGTGATGAAGTTTCCAAGGAAAGGTTCACCCGCTGCATTCTTGCGAATCACGTCCTTATGATCCTTGCTGTAGCTGAATTCGATGGCTCCGAAAAGGCCCACAGAACGCACGTCACCAACAGAAGGGTGCTTTGCCTTGAGTTCCGCAAGCTTTTTCTTCAAAATGGGTTCCTGTTTTTTCACATTGCCCTTGACATCCAAGCGGAAATATTCTTCGATACAGGCAATAGCTGCCGCAACGCCGAGCGGATGCGCATTATAGGTAAGCCCTGCAGTAAAGGCATTTTCCTCATAATAATTCGCAATCTTTTCGCTAATGAGCACGCCGCCGAGCGGAGCGTAGGCGCTGTTCACACCCTTTGCAAAAGTAATCAGGTCCGGTTCCACGCCGTCGGCCTGGCAGGCGAACCATTCACCCGTGCGCAAAAAACCGCTCATGACTTCGTCGCACACCATTAAAATTCCGTACTTGTCGCAGATTTCGCGGACACCCTTCAGGTATCCCTTGGGGTAAAGATAAACGCCATTAGAACCGGTGACCGATTCAATGAACACAGCCGCCACCGATTCCGGGCATTCCTGCTGAATCTGATATTCCAGGCGAGAAAGGAAATGCTTGGTCGCTTCTTCTTCGGTCTTGAACTTGATATCATAACCGTAAAGGTGCGGAGCCGGATACTTGATGAATCCGGGAATCGTCGGGAACAGCGAAGCGCGTTCGCTTTCGCCCGTCAAGCTCGACGCACCGTAAGTGCTTCCGTGATAAGATTCATACTTCGAGAAAATCTTGTCGCGGCCCGTAAACGCCTTCACAAAACGGATGGCAAATTCATTCGCTTCAGAGCCTCCCAGCGTAAACAGCACCTTTCTCATGTTCTTCGGCGCAATCTTTTCGATCAAGAGTTCGCTGAGTTCGCCCGCTTCGGCAAAGGCATGACGCGGAGCGATGTAAGCCAAACGTTCCACCTGCTTTTGCACCGCTTCAATAATGTGGCGGTTATTAAAGCCGATATTCACGTTCACCAGTTCCGACGCGATATCGATGTATTCCTTGCCTGCACCATCGTAAACGTAGATACCGTCGGCATGGTCTACAAAGAACGGCTTGTAATCTTTATGGGGGGCATTCGCGAAAGAAAACAGGTTATACTTTCGGGCCTTTTCATAAGAGGCGGCATTTTCTCCCGCCACATAACTAACGTTATTTGACATAGTACTCTCCTTATTTTTTGAAACAAATATAGGTGCAATTTTAGTCGCTGTCCAATACTTTGTTTTTAGCGCTCGTTATCAATTTTTCCGATAACAAATCCATCTAGACTAAATGACGTATTCCGGCGCCGTATTGGAACGTGCAAGATTAAAGCGTTCCAAAATATTGCGGCGTTTTTCCAGGAACTGCGCCGAGCCTCTTTCACGCGGGAAGCTGTCGCGAATTTCAAGCACCTCGCTAATGCGCCCCGGACGCGGCGTCATAATCACGATACGATCAGACAAATAAAGCGCTTCGTCAATATCGTGGGTCACCAGAATCATGGTGGTGTTGCGTTCCTTGCGAAGTTCCAAAAGCAAGTTCTGGATGTCAGCACGGGTAAACGAATCCAGCGCTCCCATGGGTTCATCAAGCAGCAAGATTTCAGGATCATTAATCAACGCACGCGCAATTGCCACGCGCTGCGCCATACCACCACTAATCTGGTGCGGGAAATTCTTTTCGAATCCGCCAAGACCGATTTTTTCGATAAAATCGTGAACCTTATCCTTATTCTGTTTATAAACGCCACGAATCTTGAGACCCATCGCGATGTTGTCTTCTACCGTGAGCCACGGGAAAAGGCAACCCTGCTGGAATACGTAACCGCGCTTGGAATCGGGCCCGTGCACCGGTTCGCCATCAAGAATAATCTTGCCGTCTTGAACAGGATCGAGCCCCGCAATCAAGCGCAAAAGCGTCGTCTTGCCGCAACCCGATGCGCCCAGAATCGAAATGAATTCGCCCTCAAAAACAGAAAGATTGATATCTTTCAAAATCTGCCGCGGTTCGCCCGTGCGTTCATCGATAAAGGAGCGGTTTACTTCGCGAATCTTCAAGATTTTTTCTTTATCTAAAATATCCGTCATCGTCGCCTCCTATCGCACAACACCTTTTTGCCAGCGAAGCACATAACGCTGTACTGCGCCAACCACCTTCAAAATCGCCGAGAACAGCACTGCCATCACGACAATCGCAGCGAATACCTTGTAATAAGCGCTCCAGACCTTCGAAGTGTTAATGTAGTAGCCAAGGCCACCCGGCTGCCCCATCATTTCGGCCATCACGAGCGTCGTAAAACCAAACGCAGCCGCCGTCATAATACCCGTAAAAATCTGCGGCATCGCATGGGGAATCGCAATATGGAAAATCTGGTACAGCTGCCCCGCGCCAAAAGTGCGCGAAAGTTCAAACAACGACTTCGGCGTACCCTGCACCCCGTCGGCCGTCATAGTCGCCACCGGGAACCAGGAGCATATCGCAATCAAGAAAGTCGCCGCCGCAAACGAAGTCGGAAAAAGCGTCAGCGCAAAAGGCATCCATGCCACTGCCGGAATCACGCCGCAAATGTTGAGCACCGGCAAAATCCAGTAACGAGCCTTCGGATACCAACCAATCAGCACACCCGTCAACACACCCGTCACCACGCCCACCGAAAATCCGGCTACAAAAAGGCGCAACGAGTAAAGCGTATTCTGCCAAATGAATTTGGTATCGCCAATAAAGGCGTCCATAATAATCGCAGGCCCCGGAAAGAACGGCTGCGGCAAAAACAGCAACTTGGTTCCGAGAACATCCCATGCCGCAAGAGCCAAGCCAACCGCGAAACGGAACTTCGCGCCCGCGAAAAATTTTGCCACCTTATCTGCACTCGCCTTGCGGACAAACAGCACCACCGTATAGACCGCGTAATAGGCAATAATGGCAAGCAAAACTAAGCGGTATGCCAAATTGTCGTCAACCGTAAACCCGCCAAAAACATATTCCTTGATTCGCACATTTTCGGCCACCTGCGGAAAAAGCAAGTTTACCAAGAAGGCGATCAGGAAACCTGAAATCGTCAAAACAATGTTCATTCAACTCTCCGTAAAATTTTTAAAAATGCGCCCTTGCGGGCGCTAAGCAACAAGGAATTTCGATTACTTGTTCAAATCGACTTCTTCGTACAGGTTCGCGACAAACTGGTCGGGATCCTGCGTGAGGTAGCCAATCTTCTTGAGCTGTTCGCTAAAGTAACGCAAGTCGCCCTTCACGTCGCGGCCAAGAGTCTTGCGCTGTTCCAGCGAAGTGTACACATAACTCTTAATCAGTTCAACAGCCAGCGGCTTGTCTTCGATTTCGGAATACTTGCCTTCGGCAATAATGTCAACCGTTTCTTCAGGGTGTTCGGCAATCCAGGCTTCCGCCTTGTGAATCGCACGCAAGAGTGCTGCAATCTTCGCCGGTTCTTCCTTCAAAATCTTGGCAGACACATAAATGAAGCAGCAGTAGCGACCGTCAAATACCGGGTCCTTCGCCACATCCATAATCACGTCGGCCTTGCCCGACTTTTCGTAAGCAGAAGCGAGCGGATCCCAAATGGCAGCGGCATCAATCTGGCCCTGTTCCAAAGCTTCAAGAGCCAAGTTGCCATCGGCATAAGGCAAGAACTGCACCTGGTTATCTTCGGGTTTGGTCGAAACGCCACCCAGCGAAAGCCAAAGGCTTGCAGCCTGATGCGGCGTGCCACCGATTTCATCGACAGCAATCTTCTTGCCCTTCAAATCAGCAGCAGTCTTGTAGGGCGAACCCTTCTTTACAAGCACCTTGATGCAACCGATGTGAATACCATCGACAATCTTGATATCGACGCCATTTTCAATCGCCTGGAAAAACTGGAAATCAGAATTCGTGAGCGCATAAGTGCCCTTGCTAAGGCCCAGCTTACGCGTTTCGCCATCAGCGGCGATCAACTTGGCATCAATTCCTTCTTCGGCAAAGAATCCCTTTTCCTTAGCCACGTAGAAAGGCGCACCGCACAAGGAACCGTCCAGAATCGGGAGTTCCAAAGTACCGAACTTGAACTGGGATTTTTCTGCCTGCGGGGCTTCCTGTTTTTCCGCTTTTTCGTTACCGCATGCTCCGGCCAACAGGGCAAAGCCAAAAGCGAGCAAAGCGGTCAGATAAATTTTGAGATTGTTTACCATCGTGAATTCCTCTTTCAAAAAAGGCGCCCCTGAAAATGGACTTCGAATATTTCCAGGAGCGCCAGGTTGTACGGAGAGTACAAATTACTTGATATTTTCTCTCCAAGTAGCGGGCTTGAACAGCTCCTTCAAAGGCAACAGACGCTTGTCAACGTCGACGCCCAAGACAGAATTGAAGTTGTTCGTCGCCTGCATCTGAGCGCCAAAGCCCACGATAATGATAATCTGTTCGTCGGTATAGAACTTGCGGAGACCTTCGAAAAGTTCGTCGGGAACCTTTGTCGGATCCTTCACGATTTGCTGGCCCAACTGCTGCAAAAGCTTTTCGTTTTCCGAAGTTTCGAAGTTGTTCGGATCGAGACCCAGAGCCTTCAAGTCGCTAATGAAGAACAGCGAGCAAAGAAGGCAGCCGTTCGTCGTAGAAACCGAGTGTGCAAAAATCGTTGCAGCACGCAGACCCACCGTCTTTTCGAGACTTTCCCAAGCATCGTACCAGCCCATGAAAGCCTTGTAGATACCGTAATCCTGGAGCATCACCAACTTCATGTTGGTCACCTTGCCAGCAGCATCCAACTTTTCGTAAGCCGCCTTTGCTTCGCCAGTCAATTCGTTCGGTTGTTTTAAATGTACTCTTGCCATTGTTTATACTCTCCTTGTGGTGCTTCGCACCGTTTTAGTTTTTGATTTTGATGAAGTCTTTTTTGGTTCAGTTTTATTCCCTACCATTTTTGTAGGCTTTAAGATAGAATAAGAATTCGCCCTTTTCAAGGCATAAACACATACTATTTAACTATGGTTTGTTATAAAAGAAAACTATTACATCCGCATCAAAAAAAACTCCACCAATCTGGTGGAGTTTTGAAGACAGAGGTAATATCAACTAGTGACTTTTACTCATACAATCCCTTGCTGAAGTAACGGTCGCCGCGGTCGGGGGCTACGAATACGATGTTTCCGCGGGCACCCGAGGCGATGAGTTTCTTGGCTGCGGTGAACGCGGCGCCCGAAGAGGAGCCTGCGAAGATTCCTTCTTTCTTGGCGAGTTCGCGGGCGCCGCCAAAGGCGTCGTCATCGTTGATTTTGATGACTTGATCCACGAGCGACATGTCCATGGTGTCGGCGATAAAGTCGTTGCCGATTCCTTCGATGTTGTAGTCGCCATGTTCGCCGCCGCCCATGGTAGAGCCGATGGGGTCCGCGAGTACGCCCTTGATGTTTGGGTTCTTTTCCTTGAGCGCCTTAAGGATTCCGCTGAAGGTGCCGCCACTGCCTGCGCCTGCGACCACGTAGTCGATTTGTCCGTCCAAATCTTCGTAGATTTCGGGGCCGGTGGTTTCGTAATGGGCCAGCGGGTTTGCCATGTTGCGGAACTGCCTTAGCGAAACAGAGCCCGGAATTTGCGTCAGGAGTTCTTCGGCCTTCTTTTCGGCGCCAAGCATTCCGTCTTCGCGGGGGGTGTTGATGAGTTCTGCGCCGAGGGCACGCATAAGCGTCTGCTTTTCTTGCGAGAACTTGGTGGGCACCACGAATATCACGTGGATGCCGCGGTTGAGCGCCGCGAAAGCGATGCCAAGGCCTGTATTGCCTGCGGTGGCTTCGACAATGGTTCCGCCCGGCTTGAGCGTTCCTTTTGCGAGAGCGTCGTTCACCATATAAAGGCCGGTGCGGTCCTTCACACTGCCCGAGGGGTTCCAGAGTTCCAGTTTCGCAAACAGGTTTACGCCTTCGGGGAGTCCCACGTGCGTAAGCTTTACGAGCGGAGTCTTCCCGATTAAAGATTGCATTGATTCGTAGTAATGCATATTACGCTTCCTTCGCGGCGTTGATGCCGGCGTTCAAATCCAAGATAATGTCATCCACTTTTTCGATACCTACAGACAAACGAATGAGTCCGTCGGTAATGCCCACCTTTTCGCGGATTTCCTTCGGAATGGAGGCATGGGTCATGGTAGCCGGATGGCATACGAGGCTTTCGACGCCGCCCAAACTTTCGGCCAGCGAAATCAGCTGCAAAGCCTTGAAGAATTTCTTGATGTCATAATTCTCGTAAAGTTCAAACGAAATCATGGCGCCACCGTTCTTGGCCTGCTTCTTGTTGATTTCGTAACCCTGAGCAGTCGGAAGTCCCGGATAGTACACGTGCTTTACAGCTTCATGCTGTTCCAGGTAGCGAGCAATGCGTTCCGCATTTTCGGTATGGCGATCAAGGCGCACGCCAAGCGTCTTGATACCGCGAATCAAAAGGAATGAATCGAAGGGGCCAAGCACCGCACCCACGGCATTCTGATTGAATGCCAGCTTTTCCGCGATTTCCTTATTGTTCGTTACAGCGAGGCCTGCCACCACATCGCTGTGGCCGCCCAAGTACTTGGTCGCAGAATGTACCACGATGTCGGCGCCAAGTTCCAGCGGGCGTTGCAAATAAGGAGTCATGAAGGTGTTGTCGACAATGGTCAGAATTCCATGCTTCTTCGCAATCGCGGCTACCCCTGCCAAGTCCGTCACGGTCAGGAGCGGGTTTGCCGGGCTTTCGATAAAGAAGGCCTTCACATCGGGCGTCACCTTGGTATCAAGCGCTGCCAAGTCGGTCGTATCTTCAATAGAATAGGTAATGCCGAGGTTCTTGAAAACTTTATCCAGAACGCGGAAGGTACCACCATAAACATTGCTAGAGATAATGATGCGGTCGCCCTGCTTGAAAAGTGAAAGTACCGTCGAGGTTGCTGCCATGCCGCTGCCAAAAGCAAAGCCTGCGACACCGCCTTCAAGGTCGGCAATCAGCGCTTCGAGTGCTGCGCGCGTGGGGTTACCCGTGCGGGAATATTCCCAGCCGGTATTTTCGCCGAGACCCGCCTGCTTATAGGTAGAAGTCTGGTAGATGGGCACGTTAACGGCACCCGTGACCTTGTCACCATCGATGCCGCCGTGGATGAGTTTCGTTTCAATGTATTTTGAATTTGACATTTTTTGAAGTCCTTTAGCGCCTTGCGCCTTTTAATGTTTAAATTCGAATAAAAAATCCCGCTCCGGAGACAAAACCGAGCGGGAATCTGTTTTAGATAAAAGCCTAAAAACTAGTCGCCCGTTCGACATCGACCCCAACAGAAACAACACTTGTTCATCATTTTTTGAGTCATTTACACTTTCCTACTATTTTCGTAGGGATAATATAGACAAAAACAATAACGCTGTCAACTGAAAACGGGCTATCCAGTTATACTATTTTTCTTTGGTTTGTTATAGTTTAAAACGATAACCAGCCGGTATCTAGGCCTGTCACGGGCTCAATCCGCTTCACATTCTTCTGCGCATCGGTAACCACGGCCATTCCCGTCAGATAATTCATCCAGCGTTGCGGCGTAAAGGTCATCTTGCAAAAGTGCGTGAGACACGGAACAACCCAAGCATCGTGCGTCGCAAAAATGTTGAAACGGGCGCCACCCTTTTCAAGCATCATCGAAAGCATTTCTTCGGAACGTGCAGGC
Organism: Fibrobacter sp. UWOV1; assembly: GCF_900142495.1. NCBI lineage: Bacteria > Pseudomonadati > Fibrobacterota > Fibrobacteria > Fibrobacterales > Fibrobacteraceae > Fibrobacter > Fibrobacter sp. UWOV1. Next base: position 221,014 of record NZ_FRBA01000005.1, read on the forward strand.
AGCGGCGCAAACGCTTCTTTATCGCCGCGTGGCTTACCTGCAGCCTCATTCTTCAGCCATTCGCAAATGCCTTCGTAAAAACCGGCGCGTAAGACCTTGGTGTATTCGTCGTAATCTTGAACAAAGTATTCTGCGAGGCAATCCATCTTTTGTATCGACGGATTTTGGATGCCGCGTCCAAGGCCAATATTCAAAGCCGTTTCAACGCAACGGCCTACCGGACTCGAAAAGAAACTCATATCGCCTTCGGCAGGAATGCACTTGCCAAGCGACAGGGCCTGCTCGCGCCCACGCTCCGTAAGGCCCACATGCGCACCAAAGTCAGGATCCTCAGGAGTTATATGCCTGCGTTCCCCGTGACGAATCAAAAGGAATACGCGTTCGTCAGATGCAAGCGAATTGAAGAAGGTTGACGCGGGAATGAACATATAAGCCTTATTTGTCTTCCCGGCCTTGAGCCGGGATCTCCTATTCTAAGCAATCATCCCCGAAACCGGAATCCAAATGGCATGCGCAATTGCAAAACTTAAAACACCCAGCAAGAAACCGCAAATAATATCCGTGAGCCAATGCACGCCAAAATACACGCGTAAAAGCCCCCATGTGAGCGGCAAGAGCATCATGATCCAGCCGTACTGCGGCACCGCATAAAATACCGCCGAGGCCACCGCCAAGTTGTTCATCGTATGGCCAGACGGAAAGCTGTACTTGTCGAGAGGCGGAACTTCCGCCTTGATTTGCGGATTCACCGCAAATGGCCTCGGCCGCTTGGTAGAAAGTTTAACGCCCTCGTACAAGGCGAGCGCCACTCCCACCGCTACCAAAGCCTGCGCCAAAATCGGCCAGAACGCAGACCAGCCAATATGCAAAAAAAGAACCAGTGCAAAAACACCCCAAATGTAGCCGTCTCCCAGACGCACATAAAACTTGAGAAACTTCGTCGTCTTCTCGGAAAAATGCCGGTTCGTCCAATACACCGACACGCGATTATCAAATTCAGCAATTTTCTTGAACATCGGAAGTGAATTTAGTAAATGAGGCAGAGCCAGGCCAAGCCTTTGATAAATTCCAGAGCGAAATTCTCACGCCTAATCTTTAACGCACCGCACAGAATAAGCCCATGTTTTATGGTTACCACTTATCAATGCATCATCGCTTGCAGCGGGTTCAAGTACACGATAATCTAGTTCCAATGCGAATGCGTGATAAATATTCTGTTCACTGGAATTCAAATTTTCAGCCATCCATGTTTGCTCGCCAATGGTTACCGTCTTGTAGGTTTTTCCATCTCGGGAATCTATCATAGTCCCGTGAACAACAGTACTTGGGTCTACCCAAACGTACTCTGGACCGCTACTACTTTCATCACCACAAGCAACCAAACAGATGAAAAGACTTAATAAAAACGTCAATTTTTTCATCTAAAACTCCCGTTCCAGCCAGCGAGACAGGAATACATCATAAACTTGGTATTCCTGTTTTTCTTTGGATTCAAGCGTCAACAGCAATTCCTTTTCTTGCAAGGATTCTGCCGCACGGCGAGCGTTCGTGGAGCTACCAATATTGTATTTCTTCAAAAACACGGTTGATGTCAGCTTACTCACGCTACCTTCTTTTGCAACGGCCACCAAAAGCAACCATTGCTGACGAGTAAGGAGTTCTCGGTACTGCAAAAAGTAATCGGATTCTCTTTCTAGAATCCTGTTTGCGGCATTTTTCACCACATCAATAGTCACGTTGCCACCGACAGCAAACACTTCGTTGCAAAGGGTCTGGGTATAAAATGTGTGGCGACGCGTCCACTCCAAAATCCAATCAACAGCACCGGCATCAATCGTTCTTCCCACCTCGGAAAAATGGCCCCGAATAAATTCAGCATACTTATCGGAATCGATTTTTCCAAGTGTCAGCAGTTTGGTGCTAGAAAAGAACGGACGACCCGCACTTGTAAACATTTCGGCCATCAACTTCTTCTTACTGCCACAGAATATAAAACGAATGTTTTGCATAGACTGCGTATAAGTTCTAAGCAAGGCTTCGGCTGTCTTTTCGGGATACTCCGTAATTTGTTGGAATTCGTCAAACGCCAACACAACCGGCTTTTCGCGGGTATTCAAAAATTCAAGCAGACTTTTGAGAGTCCATTCCTTTTCCGAAACGGTTCCGTAGTTAAACTGCAACTGCGGCGAACCCGAAATGGAATCATAAGTAAGCGTGGGGCGAAGCGTCTTCAAAAAAGTTACGAACCCTTTGCCAATAGATGTCTTTTCAGGAAACTTGATCAGGATGGCTTCTGCCAGGGTCTTGGTAAAATCTTCCAAGGTCAACGTCGCGAATATGTCAACATAGAGAGTTTCGTAATTCAGGCGCCGACGCTTCATTTCGGCAAAGGTATGCAAAATCAATCCCGTCTTTCCGTACTTACGCGGAGAGACCAGTGTCGTATCGGCACCGTTCTGAATATTCAATATAATAGCGGCAGTTTCGTCATCTCTGTCGCAGAAATAGGCCGGCGATTTATACCCTTTGACAATGAACGGATTTTCTTGCATAAAGACCTCTCTATACTAATATACAAAAATTGCCTAAAATAGGCAACCTATTTTAGGCAATTTTTCAAAGTCGGCCCAAAACGGCCATTTTTCCCGCCCCCAAAGCCAGCGGCCCCCTAAAATGCTATAATTTCACCCATAATCAATTACCAAGGTTTTTAATATGCGCGTACTCGTTCTTAATTGCGGCAGCTCCTCGGTCAAGTTCGCCGTTATCGACACCCAGACCAAAGAATCCATCTCCAGCGGCCTCGTCGAAAATATCGGCGTGAACGGCCACGTCAAGGCCAAGGGCCCGGTCGGCAACATCGACTTCAATTTCGACTGCCCCACGCACGCCGAAGCCGTCGCCGAGGTACAGAAGTTCCTCGCCGAACAGAAGCTCACCGACACCATCGAAGCCATCGGCCACCGCGTGGTGCACGGCGGCAAGTACGTCAAGAGCGAGAAGGTGACGCAGGAAGTCATCGACTACATCCGCAGCATCACGCTATTCGCCCCGCTGCACGAACCCGCACACGCCACCGGTATGGAATGCGCCACCAAGTTCTTCCCGGGCCTCCCGCAAGTCGCCGTGTTCGACACCGCCTTCCACCAGACTATGCCCCGCAAGGCCTACCTCTACGGCATCCCCTACAAGTTCTACGAAGAAGACAAAATCCGCCGCTACGGCGCCCATGGCACGAGCCACCGCTTCGTGACCGGCGAAGCCGCCAAGATTCTCGGCAAAAAGCCGGAAGACTGCTGCTTCATTACCGCCCACCTCGGTAACGGTTCCAGCTGCTCCGCCATTTTGAACGGCCAGTGCGTTGACACCACCATGGGCTTCACCCCGCTCGAGGGCCTCATCATGGGCACCCGCTCCGGCTCCCTTGACCCGGCCATCCTCTTCTTCATCAGCAAGAAGTACGGTTACGATATCGACCGTCTCGACAAGCTCGTGAACAAGGAATCGGGCCTGCTCGGCCTCTCCGGACTCTCTAACGACATGCGCACCCTGACGCAGGCCGCAAGCGAAGGCCACGTGGGTGCACAGATCGCCCTCGAAACCTTCGCCTACAGGCTCACCCGCGAAATCGGCGGCATCGCCATGGCTCTCCCGCGCATCGACGCGCTGGTGTTCACCGGCGGTATCGGCGAGAACAGCAAGCTCGTCCGCAAGATGGCCATGGACAACCTCAAGATTCTCGGCTACCAGATCGACGAAGCCCGCAACGAAAAGAACGGCAAGGAATCCGGCCACATCATTAGCAAGGACGGCACCCCCACCGCGATGGTTGTTGCGACGAACGAGGAACTTCTCATCGCCCTCGACACCGAAGCGCTGGTGAAATAAGTTAGGAATTCAGAGTTCGGAATTCAGATTTGATTTCCGAACTGAATTTTCAATATTTATACAATTAAATGCTCCGCTTTAGCGGAGCATTCTTTGTTAATCCTGAATTTTTAATTCTGAATTCTGACTTCTGAAATCTGAACTATTTAATCGTCCAAGTCTGCTTGTTCACTTGCAGTATCTTTCTGCCCTGCACCTGAGCGGCTGCATTACGCACATCGGCTTCGCTCACCGGGAGCTTGTGCGACCACATTACGCGGCCCTGCATATCGAACAGCGCCACGGCACCGCGGTTTGCAAGGATTGCGCTCTGCCAGTTCATCTTCGGGGCAGCGGCAATCGCCGGCTTGATAGAGGCCTTCGGAGCATCGTCGGCAATCAGCACCAGCGTGTACTTCACATAAGTGGTAGAATCAGCAGCCTTCACGTCGAACCTGATTACCGTACCCTTGGCAAGGCTATCCTTGCTTTCGGCGATGAAGAGATTGTCTTTCTGTTCCCAGGTCAGGTTTTCCGCCAGAGTCTTGGATTCCGTAATCGTGAAGACCAAGGTATCACCATCCGGATCAGTCACGAAGTCATTCAAGTCGATTGTATCTTTCCAGACGCCAGCGCCAATGTACAAGGTATCCAGCAGTTTGTCAAGCAAAGGCTTGTCATTCACGCATTCGATCGAAACCGGAATAGCAACGTCAACGGATCCGCCGCGAGAGTTCTTGGCCGTCAAGATAAAGTTCGTTTCACCACAGGCGTTCTTCACGGAACCCAGCACAAAGTACTTTGTCGTCGTATTCATCACCGGGTTCAGCAGGCTATCTTCGGAACGAACCGCAAAGGTCAGCTTGCCCTTATCCTTTTCATCCGTGAACCAGTCCTGCAGATCGAGAATTCGAATCTGTCTGGTCGAGAATTCTTCCTTCAGGTTTGCAAAACGCTTGGTAATCGACGGCAGCGAATCTTCGATAAATACAGGCGGCTGTACAATCGTGAGAATCACTGCAGCCAATTCAGAGGTATCGCCTTCTGCATTGACAGTGACATACGTAAACATGTCTTCTTCGGCAGCGTCAACCGATTCGTAAGTAAACGAACCGTCTGCCGCAAGCGTAACCTTGCCAGCACCCGCATTGTCCTTCAGGACAGCCGTAAGCTTGGACTTCGCGTTATCGGGGTTCTTGTCGTTCTTGAGAACGCCTTCGGCAGCAGAAATCTTTGCCACGGCACCTGCACTTACATTATAGGCATCATCTACAGCAATCGGCGGGTCTGCCACCGGAGTCACCTTCACATAGAACGAGACCGAAGCCGTATCCTTGCCGTCGACAGCAAACATCGTCACCTTGGCAATGCCTTCCGCATTGTCAACCGGGAACAAGTCGATCAAATGGTTCGAACCCTTCCTGAGGTAAGTCGCCTTAACTACTCCACTGGTCTTCACATTGACTGTCGCTTCGGCATCACCCACAAAGTCGGGATCAACAAAAGCAATACTTGCAACCGGGATAACGACCGTTGTCGGATCGAAATCTTCGGTCAATACAAGGGTATCGCCAAGTTTATACGTATCATCACCGAGCGTCATGGTAGAATCACCAACGACTACGGTGAGCGGGTCATTCACATTAGTCACATTAATAACCGCCACGCCAACAGCACTTGTCAAGGGGTCCGTTTCCTTTATTTCGACAAGCTGGTAGGTAAAGGTATCTGCACCAAAGAAGTCCTTATCCGGGACATAGGTGAACCCACCCGTTTTTTCGTTGAATTCCAGCACACCATGCGATGTAGTAGAAACAAGCACCGGAACAAAGTCATCGTCGTCCGGGTCATAGTCATTAAGCATGACTCCGGTAGAAAGCGTCGACTTCACAAGTTTGGTTTCTTCCTTAGTCGTGTATGAGTCGTTCACGGCAACCGGCGGATTTTCGCGGTCGACCGGCGTCACGGTCAGTACATAGCCGGCAGACTTTTTAGTTGCATCAACAGCAACAACAGTCACAGAGGCTGTACCAGAGGGGTTCGCTCCCGCAACCAGGTTCACGACACCCGTTTTATTGTAAAGCGAATCGGCAAGTTTAACGGCGCCCGTTTTTTCAGAAACGACCGACACGGAATAAGAAACAATGTCTTCATCTTCGTCAGCAAACACCTTGGAGAGGTCAAGTTTCAAGGTGTCGCCTTCGTTCAAGTCCATTTCTGTCTCCGTGGCGATTAATTCAGGAGCGTGACCGCCGCAAGAGTTACCGAGGGACACTGCCGAAATAGCAATGGTATTCGTTGTCGAGTTACCGGTTTCTGCAGCGAGAGACTGCTTGTATGCGAACTGGAGAGCCTGCTGTGCAGTCAAATCAAAATCAACCGCATCGCCCCAACCTTCCTGTGTCAAGTCAGCAAAGTCAATAAAGACGGACTTCTGGGCGGTAGACTTGTTCAGTACAACACCGTAATAGTCATAGTCAGAAATAGTCGACTGCTTGAATTCGAGCCTGAACTGAGACGTTGCAGAATAGGTCAGGCAAACACCTTTATAAGCAGCGAGCGAAATTTCGCCCTCGTTCTTGGCCCAAGCAAAGCCCATGCCGGCAGCACTGCTTTCGTTCGTTGCGCTGACAGAAGCCTTTAACGTCTTGTAACCGTGTACGGAATCCGTCACGAACGTGGCTGTAGCCCCGTTTGTAGTCTTAGTCGGATATTTGTACCAGGCTCCTACAGGAGGGACCGTACCATTGCCATCTTCAGCGGACCAAACAGTCGCCGACGCTGCGTAGGCAGAACTTATCAAGGCGCCCATCACGCCCATCCACGAAATCATTTTTTTCATCATATTTGACCTCTTATGATTTCCCAAATTACCATCATTCCAAATCTATATTCTGTAGGCATATAATGCAACTTGGAATAGCGCGATTGTAATGCTTTTTTGTCCACATACGTAAACTTTTTGAAACAGACTAGGGTCGCAAGTCCGCCCCTGGCCCCCGTCAACCTAGCGAATCTAGTTCTTCGTAGCGTTCGTAAGCCTTTTCGAGCTCGGCTTCGCGGTCCGCGATTTCCTTTTGGAGTTCCACAATACGGGCCGCGTTGGTGAACACCTCGGGCTTGGAAAGTTCCGTCTGGCGTTCGGCAATTTCGCTTTCCAATTTTTCGATTTTTTCGGGGAGAGCGGCGTATTCGCGCTCTTCGTTGTAACTGCGCTTTTTCTTTTTCGCGGCCGCAGCCCCGGTACTCTGAGGAAGCGCCGCACCGGAATTCTGCGCGGCCCTCGCCTGCTTTTCAGCTTCTTTTTCGGCAGCGATACGGGCTGCGTTTGCGGCTTCCTTGTCGCGGACTTTTTTCTTGGCTTCGTAGTCGCTGTAACCGCCCACCGATTCAAAAACGTTTCCGCCGTCTTCGATCGCCAAGATGCTTGTCGCAACGGAATCCAGGAAGGCGCGGTCGTGGCTTACGGTAAGCACGGTTCCCTTGTAGTCGGCCAGGAGTTCTGCAAGCAGGTCGAGCGTTTCCATATCCAAGTCATTGGTGGGTTCGTCAAGCACGAGCACATTACTCGGGTGACTGAATAGGCACGCGAGCAGCAGGCGGTTACGTTCTCCGCCACTCAGGGCACTGATCGGGCCACGGGCGCGATCTGCCGAGAAAAGGAAGTCTTGCAGATAACTTAACACATGGCGTTTGGCGCCATTCAACATCACGTACTGCTGGCCATCGGCAATGTTTTCTACAAGCGACTTGTCTTCGCGGAGGCGGGTACGCATTTGGTCGAAATAGGCTATTTGCAAGTTCGTGCCGAGGCGTACTTCGCCGGTATCGGGAGTGAGTTCGCCCAAAATCAGGCGTAAAAGCGTCGTCTTGCCCGAGCCATTCGGGCCCACGATTCCAATGCGGTCTCCGCGGGAAACCTCCGTCGAAAAACTGCTAATGAGGGGTGCTCCGTCGTAGGAATAACTCACGTCGGTGAGTCTTGCCACCAGGCGCCCCGAACGGTCCGCCTCGGTAATCTGCATGTTCACGTTGCCCGTTCGGGTGCGGCGCGCTGCACGTTCTTCGCGCATTTTGATGAGCGCGCGCACGCGGCCCTCGTTCCGGGTCCGCCTCGCCTGGATTCCCTTGCGAATCCAGACTTCTTCTTCGGCCAGGCGCTTGTCGAAAAGTGCATTCGCCTTGTCTTCTTCGGCTAAAGCCTGGTCGCGGAACTGCACAAACTTGTCATACGGAAAGTCCCAGCTGCGAACACGCCCGCGGTCCAAGTCGAAAATACGGGTAGCCACACGGCGCACAAAAGTGCGGTCATGGCTTACAAAAAGCAAGGCGCAATTCAGGCGGGTCACGATTCCTTCGAGCCACTGGATAGCCGGAATGTCCAAGTGGTTCGTGGGTTCGTCTAGCAGCAACAAGTCCGGGTCCTGGGCCAGCGCCTGGGCAAAAAGAACCCGGCGTTTTTGGCCTCCGCTCAGGCTATCGTACAAAGCCTCGGCGTCTATCCCCGTCTTGCCCAAAATCGCCTCGGCATGAGTATCGTGGGTGCCATCGGCAAGCACCCCCTGCATTACCACGTCGCGGACCGTCCCCTCGATATGGGCGGGAATTTCCTGGATCATGCGCGAAATCTTGAGGCCGGACTTCTTGACGATATCGCCCGACTGCACCTCGGCCTCGCCCGAGAGCACTTTCAACAAAGTACTCTTGCCGCAACCATTGCGGCCGACCAGACAAATCCGGTCGCCGGCCTCGATGTCAAAGCTCACGTTATCGAGCAAGGGCGCATTCGCCCCGATGCGTAAAAGAAGGTTTTGGGCAGAAAGAATCGGCATACATTCCCAAAAATAAAAAGTTTTACGCTTTCTCAAAAAAAATTTTTGTATAATTAAAAGCATGAAAACATTTTCGCTGTCTAACCGCTTCGCTATTGCAATTCTCGCAGGATCCCTGGCAGTCGCTAACGCTTTTGCGCAAGGTGATTTTGAAGGCTCCGGCGAGGTTCCCGACCCCAACTGCGTAGGCGACGGATGCGGGTACGTATCTGCCGATCAGGCCGCCCCGAACGAAGACGAAGACAACGCGAACTATTCTTACAGCGACAACGGCGCCACTACCGAAGAAGAGCCCTGGCCCACCTCCACAGAAGAACCCCAAGCCGACACAACCGCAAACACAACAGCCAGCGCCACCGCAACCGACACCGACAGCGAAGAAGAAGACGAAGCTCCGGAAGTTGCAACCACGAACATCGACGAAGAAGACGACGTCACTCCGCACTACATCGAAGAAAACGCGGCCGACTACCGCGCCCGCAAAGAAGGCTTCTCCAAAGGCATGCAGTTCGGTGTCCGCGCCCAGGTCGGCATCAACAAGAACCTCGGCAGCAAGGCCAGTGACTGGAACATCGGCCCCGAACTCGGCGCAGGCATCATGGCCAAGCTTCCGCTCGCCCGTTCCTTTGCCGTATCTACCGAACTCAACTTCAGCTTCCGCCATTACGGCTACGAAGGCAAATCCGAATACAAGCAAATTGACACCGACAGCGACGAAAAGACCTACAGCAAGAACGACGCTACTATCAATGAAATGCTTTTTGAAATCCCGGTCATCGCCCAGTTCGTTTTCGACGAAGACGGATTCTTTATCGGCGTAGGCGCCAACCTCGGCCTAAAGATGAGCGGCGATTCCGAAAACGAGCAGACAATCAACTTTGCCGGCACCAGGATGAAGGAAACCCGTTCCAACACCATACCGACCGTGGGCGTGGAAGTTGGCGCCCTTCTTGACGTAGGCTGCGCAATCAACCGCTGGCTTGTCTTGGACCTCCGAGTTATCCAAAACTTTACAAACCTGTTGGATCTTGACCTGATCGCAGAATCCTCCCTGATGCATTCCAAGCTCTACACCATGCATGTGGGCTTCGGCGCAACGTTCCTGCTCTAAAACCGGGGCATTTCGTTACGTCCCTTTATAAGTAAACAAAAATTTCGGCACTATTTTAGGTCCTAGAATTTATTTTATAGACGGACCTTACGTGCCCTTTTATTATAATTAGACTATGGATTTTAAGAGATTGAGTGTTGCATTCGCCATGGCTTTGGCATTTTCGATGCCCGCCATGGCTCAAGATGATGATGATGAAGGTTGGGCTACAGCCCCCTCTGCCCAAAGTTCTGGCGACGACCAGTCGTACGACGGCTCTACCGACAGCGAATTTGCGAACGACGAAGAATACGCCAGCGCATATGCTCGTTACAAGGCCGAAACGACCAAGAAATCCGAAATCAACCGCATGCGTAACGAAGGTTTCCAGCGTGCCGTTTTACTCGGTATTCGCGCCCAGGGCGGTATCAACACTTTCTTTGGCGAAAACTCTGACGGTTGGAAGATCGGCTACCAGGGCGGTGGCGGTCTCTTGCTCAAGATGAACTTCATGGTCAAGAACCTGAGCCTCGTGCCGGAACTGACCTTCAACTATAGGCATTACACCTACGAACAGGACATGGATGCCTACACCAACGAAGCGAGCATCGATCTCTTCATGTTCGAAATCCCGATCATCTTCCGCTACACCTTCGAAGATTACGACTTCTACGTGGGCCTGGGTATCAACATGGGCCTCAAACTGAACGGTTCGTCTGAATTCAAGACCAGCGGTGGCAAGCGTGACAATACGGTCGCTACCTCCGGTATGGAAGTGGGCGGCGCCTTCGATATCGGTTACATGCTCACCCGCTGGGTCAGCGTGGATATCCGCGTGGTACAGTGCTTCACGAGCCTCCTGAACAAGACGCTCGTTGCCGAAGAAGCCTTCTATGATTCTTCGCTCAACACGTTCTATACCACTCTCGGTATAAACTTCATGTTTTAATGAAGTTCAACAAGTTTAAAAAAAGGAGCCTTGCGGCTCTTTTTTTATTTCTTGGTGTTGAGTTTTCTTCTGAGTTGTTGGATTTCGCGTTCGATGAGCCGCTTTTCGACGGCGAAGAAGTCTTCGTTCTTCTGGATGACATTCTTGTAGATTGCATCGGCAAGTTCCGGTTCACCCGCAAGGAGCGAAAGCACGATGCAGTTACGCAGGAATATGTCGCCCATGTCGTTCATCTCGTAGCGGTCAAAGAAGTTCGCAATCAAAAGGGCAGCCTGCTTGTAAACACCCTGACGGGCAGCCTCGAGAATTCCGAATTCGTCGGCGAAGGCCCGCGGGAAAGCATTCATGGAAACAAGATCCATCGCCTTCATGTAAACCTCGTCAGAATCGCGGCATTCAATCGGAACCTTGCGAATCCATTCCACAAAGTTTTCGCGGAACGTCTGGTAGCCCACAGACGATTCAAGTTCACCCAGGCGCGGATTTTCGGACACGACGCTATCCAAGATAGCGCTGTCACCCTGAGGAATCGTATCAACCTTAACCAGCACGCGAGAGAATGAATCCTTTGCGGCAGCCGCTTCAAGTTCTTGCATGTAAGAAAGCAAGGCAGTCTTCTTGAATTCATCCTTCGGCTCTTCGAGCATCGCCTTTACGCGGGCGCCACGACGCAACTTGTAGTCCTCGGGATCCAAGTACTGTTGCCAGCAGACTTCGCAGCTGTCAAAAACATCCACGATGTGCGCTTCAGAATGAACGAAGCGGGCTTCTTCGGCCTTATTGTCGACCATCGGAATAAACAGGCTGTTCGGCTTCACACCTTCGAGCAGAGATTTAAGCATCTTGTTCGTGAACAGGAAGTTCCTTTCACCAAAGAATTCCGGATCGCGATGAATGCGGTTGAATTCTGCCACCAGCGCCGTATCCGTGGAGAATCGCCCGATGCCTTTCTGTATCACCGGTTCATCGCTCGCTATCATGATGATGTCCGGTTCGTCGGTAGACTTATACAAACTAACGTACGGGAACACCGTATCAAGTGCTTTTAAAATGTTCAGGAACATCAGGTCGTTAAATTCATAAGTCTGAATCCACTGCACCCAAAGCGCACCCGGTTTCATATAACGTCGCATCTTGGCGTAGAATTCGTGAGCAAAAAGCCCTGCCACACCGCTCACCCACGGGTTAGAGGGCACGCTGATAATCATGTCGTACTGGCGACGGTTCGTATGGAAGAACGTCGTCGCATCGTCAATGAAAATGTGAATGCGCGGGTCATCGTAGCCGCGGTAATTCCACGGATAAAAGCCCTTCGCCAAATCCATCATGGCCTGCTCAATTTCAACGCAGTCAAAGTCCTTGAGCAAGGGGTCTGCAAGCAAGTAATGTGCGCCCATGCCGCTACCGAAGCCAACCATGGCGGCGTCGTAGGGTTCCGTCTTTACGGCCATCGGCATGAAGGCTGTGGCCGCCTGCGTAAGTTCATCGCTTGAAATCGGAGCTTCGCGGTTCTTGCTCATGCTCGCATCGGCCTTGCCGTTCGTCTTCACATAGTAATGCACCGGCGATTCGTGGAAACTGATGGTAGCCGTCTTTCCGTCAATCACCTGGATCTTTTCGTTAGGGTGCATGTTCTTGTAGCTGCGGAACACGCCCGAAGTAATGAGCGACGGATCGAACTTTATAAAGATAGCCGGCATGATCATCACGCACACCATGATGTAGAACATCACGCTGTAACGGAAGCGCTTGCGGTAAATCACCAGCAGCACAAAACCTATCGCAAAGTCAAGCAACGCTGCCGTCACAAGAGCGCCCTTGAGTTGCAAGAGCGGTAACAGTACAAGGCCACCGCCTGCAGAACCCACGATAGAGCCTAGCGTATTCCAGCCGTAGACCTTGCCAATCGGGGCTTCGCTCTTGAACGCGCGCGTCAAAATCAACGTAATCAGCGGGAGCGTCATCCCCGCAAAGAAACTCGTGGGAATCATCCACAGCATCGAAAGCGCATACTTGAACAGGCTCCAGCAAACGTAACCGTCAGACGTCGGATTGAAAATCTGGTTCGCCTCGTTCATCATGCCCCAGAAGGGCTGGTGGAAATACAGCGTGCATAGCGCAAAGAACGCCATAAAGATCTGCGCCATCGAAAGTACAATCAGGCTGTCTTTCTTAAGCAACTTGCCACTTACCGCAGAACCCAGCGCAAGGCCCAAGATAAAGGCCGAAAGCATCTGGTCAAAGCTATGGCTCGAAGACCCAAGCAACAGCGACAGCAAGCGAATCCAGACAATTTCATAGACAAACGAGGTAAGGCCCGTAATTGCCGCAATCCAGAACCAAGTGTTCTTAGGTGGCATGGGCAACTTATGTTCGGCCACGTAATCTTCATCATGAAATTCGGGAGCGTCTTCATCTTTGGCCGGCACAGGAGACGTCGCAATACCGATAAAGCTGAACACCGCCGCCAGCAAGAAGTTGATGGATGCAGCCACACACAAGGTCGCATGGTTACCAATCTCTGGAATCAAGAGATAGCTGGTCGCCAAGATACCGATGGCAGAACCCAGGCTATTCGTAAAGTAAAGCATCGGGAGCGAAACTTCAGCACCGCTCTTGCGCATAAGACCCGCGGCAATGAAGGGGAACGTCATGCCCACCGCAATCGCAATCGGGAGAGTCGAACCTGTCGCAAGGGCGACCTTCGCCAATTCAGCCCCACGAGGCGTAAGGGAGGCTGTCCACGCAGAATCGTAGAATATCCCGGTCAGCCAAATGTACAGCGGGTGGTATGCGACACCGCCAATACCGATAGCCAGTTCCACCAAGCCATACCCAAGGAGCGGGCGCTTGGTTTTCTCGACCATCTTGCCTGCAATAAAGCTGCCTATGGCAAGGCCGCCCATATAAATGCAGAGCGTGAGCACCTGGCCGTAGCTAGAATGCCCCAAGAAGAGTTTAAGGTATCGTGCCCACGAGCCTTCGTAAATGAGGCCCGCGAACCCGGACAGGGCAAACAGGAAATAGACTAGGATATTCATACCCTAATAATAAAAAAAGTTATTAAGTTGTAAAAAACGACTCGGAACTACTGCTGTTTTTCAGCGTTTTCGACGGCGACTTCGGCTTTTTCAGCCGCTTTTTCGGCAGCAACCTCGGCAGCCTTGATTTCGGCCTTCCACGGGGTAAGGCCTACCACGTTGTCGACCGGGAGCGAAAACGCGATTCCCTGGCCCATGGTGTCAAGTCCCGCCTTCTGGTAAAGAGCATGCAAAACGGCATCCTTGATCTTGGCGTCGACCAGAATCATGACGATTTCTTTTTCAGGCTGAATCGCGATATGGAAAAACGACTCGGCTTCCTTGTTCGCCGTACCGCGGGCATTCAGAATCGTACCGCCACGGGCACCGGCATCCTTCGCCGCTTCCATCACGGTTTCAGAGAATCCGGTATTCACAATACAAAAGATGACTTCGTGATTGAATCCGCTCATTTTTCGTTTCTCCGTACCGCATCGCGGTTGTCGCTTAAAAAGTTAAAGATGGACTTGCCGATAATGCTTGCCATCGGAATCGTATAGGCAATGCCCTTGCCACCCACAATCGTATTGAATTTTTCGGCCAGACTTTCAAGAGCAGCCTGCAGCTGGTTTTCGCCAATCACGCTAATGATCACAGCGCGGTCCGAATCGGCAAGGCCCATGGCTGTCGCAATTTCACGCGGGGCTGTCCCTTGCCCGAACAACACCATCTGCATGTTCACGCCAAAAGACTGGATGTGGTCCATGTAAAAGTCCGCCTTGGCACGGCCCACCACCGTAATCAAAATCTTGAGGCGGTTCATTGAGACTTTAGCCCGGGTGCCACGCACGATTCTGTTTCGAATTCTTTTTTCGATTTCCACAGCGTCCCCTACATAAAGTCAATAATCTGTTCATCGTCGGCATCTTGAATGCGACGCATCATCATGCGGTTACGGAGCGCCGTCGAAACGGTCGCCCTGAAACCGAGCACCTGTATCGTAATCAAGGGCGTCATCGCGACCATCGCGACAATACCGAAAGCATAATTCAAAATCGAATCGCCACCGTCACGCAGGCCCGCGCATGCACCAATCGCCAAGGGCAGAATAAAGCTAGAGGTCAATGGACCGCTCGCCACGCCACCCGAGTCAAACGCAATCGCGGTATAAAGCTTAGGCACAAAGAACGAAAGCCCGAGCGAAATAAAGTAACCCGGAATCAGGTAATAAATAATCGGGAACCCGACAATAATGCGGATCATGGAAAGACCGATCGAAATACCGACGCCCACCGAAAGTGCAATCAGCATCGAGCGCTTGGTCACCAGGCCACCCGTTACTTCTTCGACCTGCTTGTTCAGCACGTGCACCGCCGGTTCTGCAAGCACCACCACCAAGCCAAGCACAAAGCCTGCCACCACAAGCGCACGTGGCATGGCACCCAGCTGCTTGCCCAGTTCAAAACCGATCGGCATGAACCCGACCGCCACCGCAGTCAAAAACACCACCAGGCCCACAAACGTGTACACAATGCCGAACGCCATCGGAGTCAATTTGGACCAAGAAAGGCGAAGCACCGTAATCTGGAGCAGCATAAAGAATATCACAATCAAGCCAAGCGCCACAAGCACTTCTTTCGCAACGCCCAAAATGACCGGCAAGAAGTTCATGCCGAGACTTGCATCAATCGAATACGCCGATTCCGAAAGCTGGTACGTCAAATCTCCCTTCGAAAAAATCACGAGCCCCATGAGCGCAATAATCGGGCCCACCGAACAAAGCGCAATCAGGCCGAAGCTGTTTTCGTTTGCGTTTTTACCGCCAATGGCTCCCGCCACACCCACACCGAGGGCCATGATAAAAGGAACCGTAATCGGGCCCGTGGTCACGCCACCCGAATCAAAAGCCAGCGGAACAAAGACATCTTTTCCAAAGGTGACCATGACCATGCCAAGCATGAACAACACGAGGTAGAAAAAGATGATGATAGTCGAAAGATCTTTCTTGAACACGATCTTGATAATCGAAAGCGCCAAGAAGCAACCCACGCCAACACCAATTGTCGCGATCAAGAGAGTAGGCTCCACCGCCGCACGCACCTGCTCGGCAAGCACCGACAAGTCAGGCTCTGCAACCGTAATGAGCACACCCATCACAAAGCACACCGAAACAAGCAACTGCAGGCGCCTGGATTTGGCAAGGCCCGAACCCACATGTTCGCCCATCGGGGTCATGGCAAGGTCGGCGCCCAGGTTAAAAAGCCCGATGCCCACAATCAAGAAAATCGCACAAATAGAGAAAACAACAAGCTGTTTAAAGGACAATGACACCAGCGGCGTGCACGACACCGCAAGCACAATCAGCGTGACCGGCAAAACCGAGCCAAACGCCTCCTTCAACTTGTCCAGCAAAATCTTAAACATTTGCGGGAAATATAGAAAAACGCAAGAAAACGCACATTTTTATAATTATTTTTCTGAAAAACATGCAACCAGCAGGCATTCAGGTGCATCTAAAGGGTACAATGGACGAAAAAGTGATACTTCAACACCTTAAAGGCGGCAGCCGCGAAGCGTTAAGCCTGCTTTGGCAGGCCCACAGCGCGAACGTGCTGAATTTGGCTTTTAGGATGATGAAGGACCGCGACGAGGCCGAAGACATTCTGATGGATGTCTTTGTGCAAGCCCCCAAAGCCGTCCAAGGCTTTCGAGGCGAATCGGCCCTCGGGACATGGCTTTATAGGCTCACGGTAAACGCCTGCCTCATGAAGCTGCGCGCCCAAAAGCGACACCGCGAACTCGAAGAAGAAAAGCTTGATGTCATTATAGAAGAGGTACTTGGAAAAGACGACGCCAAAAACGAACACTTCGACGCAGAACTTCTAGAAAAGGGCCTAGCGGAACTCCCGGCAGAAACCCGCAGTATGCTCTGGCTCAAGGACGCCGAAGATTTGGACGTGAAGGACCTCGCCGAAATCTACGGGATGCCCGAAGGAACCATTAAAGCAAGGCTCAGCCGAGCCAGACACTTTGTAAGGGACTATTTAAAGGAGCGTAAACATGCTTAACAAAATTGACTTTTCAAAGCTTGAAAGGCTTACCCCCCGGGAAGATTCCTGGGCAAAAGTCTGCGCCCGCCTGGACGTGGAAGCCTTGAATGCCCCCACAAAAAAGAATATCATTGCAATCAAGACTTGGTACAGCGCGATTCCGCTAGCCGCAAGTTTTGTGCTTGTGAGCCTGACTGCGATTTTGCCGTCTTTCACCAGCGACATTGAACAGGAAAATTCCGCTTCTACCGAATACGTTTCGATCAACAATTCCGCACCGTCCGAAGTATTGAGCTGGTATTCTAGCCTCGGAAATTCCACCAGCGACGAATTCGAAACTCTGGAAGAAACTGTCGGCTTTAATTATTTAACCAAGGAGTAACCTTATGAACGGAAACAAGCTCTTTATTGCAAGTATTATAGTGCTTACTCTCGCCTTAGGCTTTTTCGCCGGAAGGTTCTGCAATTTCAATTGTTGCTCTAGTAGCACAACCTGTTGTCAAAAGGGCGGTCCTTGCGCATGTTCGCAAGGTTTGCCTTGTGCCTGCGAAAAGAACGGACAGCCCTGCCATTGCCCGAACTGCGCAAAGCATGGTCACAAAGGCCCGCACGGCGACTTTGACAAGGGGCCGAAATTTAGGGGCAAGATGGACTTGGCCGCCATGGATTCCTTACTGCAGGTGACACCGGAACAGAAGGCTGCTATCGAAGCTAGCCGCGCTAAAGGTGATTCCATTTTCAGGGAACTCCGCAAGCAAAAGCACGAAGCCGAAAAGGCCCTGGGCGCCGCCCTTGAAAGCAAAGATGAAGTAAACATCGACGCCGCCAAGGCTCTGGTTCTCGAAGCGGACAAGGCTTTACTTGAGCACCGCGTCAACGGGATACAGGCCCTTGCCGGAATCTTGACCGCCGAACAGCTTGAAAAGTTCAACGCCTTCCACAAGGAACAGATGAAAAACTTTAGGGAGCGCATGAAGAACGGACCGCACCGCGGTCCCCATGGCGGTCATGAACACGGCAACCCGCCTCCGATGCCTCCGCAAGAATAATCTTTAATCCCTCAAAAATACAGAAAGTTCCCGACAATCGTGCCGGGGACTTTCTGTTTTCTATTTATAATCTATTTCCTATTGTCGAATAATCATTTCTTCATAAACGACAAATTTTGCGCCACACGGAAAATACCCTCGGCGCGATGCTTATTGCTGGCCGATTCTCCGTTGAGATTCTCCAGGAAACGAGTCAGTTCCAGCACGTCACCACCTTGCTTGAGCACATACACGGAGCAAAGGGCGATTACGCCGAGAGAAGAATTGATGATATCAAGATCAGTACCCGCCAGCTGGAATGCCGCTAACTGGTATGCATCTTCCATATTTCCTTTTATCATTCTGTCAATGTCGCCGAGAGTCGTAAATCCAAACGACACGAACACCGCCAAGAACCGCGAAAGCGACGTCTCGTGGATTTCGGCCTGGTTAATAGAGGCGATACGCTTATTCAGCGAATCGAAAGGACGAAGTTCCAAGTAGTTGCCAAAGGAATCGCCATTCAGTTCCACTTCGTCAAAACTGCCCGAACTTACCAGGGACTGGACCTGACGACGGTAATCGTTGATTCCCGAACGGATGAGGCAGAACTGTTCGTCGACTAGTTCCAACATTCCCGCGA
The DNA here is from genome assembly GCF_900142495.1 of Fibrobacter sp. UWOV1. Taxonomy (NCBI): domain Bacteria; kingdom Pseudomonadati; phylum Fibrobacterota; class Fibrobacteria; order Fibrobacterales; family Fibrobacteraceae; genus Fibrobacter; species Fibrobacter sp. UWOV1. The sequence continues at coordinate 239,493 of NZ_FRBA01000005.1, forward strand.
GGCGGTTCAAATTGCGCAAGTATTCCTTGGGGACTTCAAAACCCGACTTGTAACCCGTATCGTGATCCAGCACCGACCACACATGCTGTAAGGCCGTGCGCATCTGCACCTCAAAACGAATCTCGTTCATTTGCGGAAACTCAGGATCAAAATACTTTTCTTTGGGCAAGCGACAAATATAATGCAGAGAATTGTAGCCGAAACTGTGAATTTCATGCATCTTACGTTTATCGATACTATTGCCCCAGTCAATTTCAAAAAGGCGACTCACGAGAGCGGCAACTTTATCGACTTCATCGCTATAGAAGGTAATAACGCGGACACCCAAAATATCCGTTAAGTCCGAAAGGGAATTGTACTTACCCGACTTACGTTCGAGTTTTCCTGCAAGGCTGTCTTCTGCCTTGACGCGCCCTTCGATGGCGTTGATGTATATCTTGTTTTCTTGGATGCTCTCGCGAAGAATTCGCTTGACGATGCGTAGTAGCTTCTCGAAGACGATGTGTTGTTCGCGGTACTCCTCCAGGATAAGCGTTTCCTTGGGGGGCAGGCCGTAGTCCTTGCTGATTACCTGTTCCATGTCGTGTCTATTTTCCAAAGACTTTGTTGATAGTTTCTGCAAATTCATCGTAAGCGAAAGTTCCCTTGAGGCTAGCGAGTGCACGGGCAAGCCCGCGGAAATGCCATTCGTGCGAAGCCTTGTCCTTGACACAGAACAAGTCCCACACCTTGTCGCCAATCGCCTGGTAATCGCGGTAGATGGCGCGGATATTACTTAATTTATCTGCAATCGCTACGATTTTGACTTCGTTAGTCGCCGAAGACAAGCGTTCAATCGCTTCTTCTTTGCGAAGGCGCCAACTTTCCTGACGGCTTTTGCCTTCAAATTCAATGTCGGATTCGGCCTCGACAAGTTCCGCAATGCGCTTGCCGAATTCCCGTTCCACGTCCTTGAGGGTAACCGCCGTATCTTCTACGGTATCATGCAATGCAGCGGCGGCCAGAAGTTCCTGGTCGCTTGTCATGGTCGCCGCAATCGAGACAGCCTCCATCGGGTGAACTATATACGGGAAACCCTTCCCCTTGCGTTCTGCACCCTGGTGCGCCTTGACCGCAAAAACAATCGCTTTGTCGAGAATTGATGTATCCATGTCACTAAATGTATATAAAAATTTTTCTATTTTTACCCTCGCAACAAATAACCGCGCAGCGGAAAGGATTAATCTATGTCGAAACTGACTGATTCTCAGGAATGGAAGGCCCTTGAGGCCCACGCCGAAGTCGCCAAGACCTGGCACATGAAGGAACTCTTCGCAAAGGACCCGGCTCGTGCCGAAAAGTTCAGCGCCGAAGCCTGCGGCCTCTTCCTGGACTACTCCAAGAACATCATCACGGACGAAACCATGGCCAAGCTCCAGGACCTCCTGAAATCTGCCGGTTTCGAAGACATGCGCAAGAAGTACTTTGCCGGCGAAAAGATTAACACCACCGAAAAGCGCGCCGTGCTCCACACCGCTCTCCGCTACAAGGGTAACGATCCGATTTGCGTCGACGGCAAGGACGTGATGCCCGAAGTTCGCGCCGTGCTCAAGCACATGGAAGAATTCACCAAGCTCGTGCGTACCGGCAAGTGGAAGGGCCACACCGGCAAGTCCATCAAGTACGTGGTGAACATCGGTATCGGCGGTTCCGACCTGGGCCCCGTGATGGTGACCGAAGCCTTGAAGCCGTATGCCGACAAGCCGGCTGCTGGCGAATACTCTCCGGAAGTCTACTTCGTTTCTAACATCGACGGCACCCACATGGCCGAAACCCTCAAGAAGGTGAACATCGAAGAAACGCTCTTCATCGTCGCTTCCAAGACCTTCACCACTCTTGAAACCATGACCAACGCCGAAACTGCCAAGGCTGCAGTTCTCAAGGCTTTCAATGGCGACGAAAAGTCCATCGCCAAGCACTTCGTGGCTCTCTCCACCAACACTGAAGCCGTGTCCGCCTTCGGTATCGACACCGCTAACATGTTCGAATTCTGGAACTGGGTGGGTGGCCGTTACTCCCTGTGGTCTGCCATCGGTCTTTCCATTGCTCTCCGCATCGGTTTCGACAACTACATGAAGCTCCACCAGGGCGCCTACGAAATGGATCAGCATTTCAAGACTGCCCCGGTCGACAAGAACCTTCCGGTTATCCTCGCCCTCATCGGCGTGTGGTACAACAACTTCTTTGGCGCTTCCAGCTACGCCATGCTCCCGTACGACCAGTACCTGCACCGCCTGGCAGCCTACTTCCAGCAGGCCGACATGGAATCCAACGGCAAGACCGTTGACCGCGATTCCAAGCGCGTGAACTACCAGACGGGTCCGATCCTTTGGGGCGAACCGGGCACCAACGGCCAGCACGCCTTCTACCAGCTGATCCACCAGGGCACCAAGATGATTCCTTGCGACTTCATCGCCCCGGCCAACAGCCACAACAAGGTCGGCGACCATCACCAGAAGCTGCTCTCCAACTTCTTTGCACAGCCCGAAGCCTTGATGAACGGCAAGACCCTCGCCCAGGCTCAGGAAGAGCTCCGCAAGGACGGCAAGAGCGAAGAAGAAATCGCATTCCTCGCCCCGCACAAGGTGTTCGAAGGCAACAAGCCGACCAACTCCATCATGATGGACTACGTTTCTCCGGAAACGCTCGGCGCCCTCATCGCCATGTACGAACACAAGATCTTCACGCAGGGCGTGATTTGGAACATCAACAGCTACGACCAGTGGGGTGTTGAACTCGGTAAGCAGCTCGCCAAGAAAATCCTTCCGGAACTTGCCAAGGCCGACGCCGAACTGAACCACGACAGCTCCACCAACGGTCTTATCCGCTGGTTCAAGGCTCACCAGAAATAAGCTGAAGGGCGGGCCAACCGCTCCCCAAATTTAAAAGGCCGCGACTTAAAGGTCGCGGCTTTTTTCATATTCACTTTGTCCGAGAAAATGATTTTTTCGGATAAATGTTGTTTTACTGAGCCTTTTTCTTGTCGCGCCAAGCAAAAATATTGGCCAGCACCGTTCCGCTGATGGAATGGTAGGCACAACTCAAGGCGCAGGGCACCATGCAAAGAACCGCGGCAGGGTTCTTCGCCACATTTTCAGGATTCGCAAAGAAGGCCATGGCAAGCACCGTCGCCATGCCGGCATTCTGCACGCCGACTTCGATAGCGATGGTACGCTTCTTGGCGGTATTGAACTTGAAGAGTTTACCCACGCTGTAGCCGAGCACATAGCCCAGCGCATTGTGGCAAAACACCACCGCGAGCACCAGGAAAATCAGGCCGAGGCCATTTGCGAACAATTGCGGGCGCACCGTCACGACTACACCACCCACAATCATCATCAATCCAATCACGCTCACTGCAGGCATGTTAGCCTGGATTTCTTTAAATACGGCGTGTTTGCCCAAGAAGTAGTTGCAAAGGAATCCGATGGTAATCGGCGCAATCGTCACATAAAGAATATTCAGGAACATTCCCTTCGCATTCACGTCAATGCTCGTGTCAGCCAGCCACAGCACAAGCAGCGGCGTCATGATAGGCGCAAGAAGCGTGCTCACCATGGTCATGCTCACCGAATAGGTCACGTCACCGCGGGCCAAGAAACTCATGACGTTACTCGAGACACCGCCCGGGCAGCATCCTACCAGAATGATACCCACAGCCAGATACGGATCCAGCCCGAACACCTTCGAAAGCCCGAAAGCGACAAACGGCATGATCGTGTACTGAGCAACCGCACCGAGCAAAATATGGAGCGGCTGTTTTAGCAGATTGCGGACATCGTCTGTCGAAATGGTAAGGCCCATACTCAACATGATGACGCCGAGAATGATGGAGGATACATTCCCGTGAACCCAGCCGAAAGCGACCGGAACGAAGAATGCGACTACTGCGCTTGCGATGACAAAGGGGGAAGCGTAGTTCGAAAGCAGACGGCAAAATGCCTTGATTACCTTAAACATGCTTTAAATATAAAAAAACCACAGCGTTTTTGCTACGGTCTGAATTTCTATGGATCCTATCGCGTCCTCACGGACGCTCCAGGATGACATTCGGGTCAGGATCCTTCGACTTCGCCCTTACGGGCTCCACTCAGGATGACACAATCAAAGATTGTGTCACTTCACCACAATATTCACGAGCTTGCCGGGGACCACAATGGATTTCACGACGGTTTTACCGTTCATGAACTCTTTGACGCGGTCATTATCCATGGCGAGCTTTTCGAGGGCGGCCTTGTCCATGTCCTTGGCAACACTTGCCTTGGCGCGGACCTTGCCGTTCACCTGGAACACGACTTCCACGGTGTTTTCCACGGCCTTGGAGTGGTCGGCTTCGGGCCAAGCGACGTTCGTGAGCGATTCGTTGTGACCGAGGATGCTCCACATTTCTTCGGCGATGTGCGGGGCAAACGGGTGCAACAGCTTGACGAAGGTTTCGCACGGTTCGCGGTAGCGCTTGTCCATCTTCATCATTTCGTTGTTGAAGATCATCAGCTGGCTAATCGCGGTGTTGAA